>JAUSFR010000003.1 GCA_030649775.1 bacterium
CTTTCGAGACTGAAGAGTCTCCGAAAGGAATGAACGCCGTAAACGTACAGCGCGCATAACCTCTTCAAAACACCCCGCCTCACGGCGGGGTGTTTTGTTTTGCCACAAAAAAAATCAGCGCCTCCATTTCTGGGAGCGCTACTATGGCACAGAGTGCAAACCGACCTACCGCGGGCGGATCAACCGACCACAAGCACACTTGTGTAACCATGCCGTTCCGTTGTCCTCTGTATCAACCCACACATCTTTACGCAGGCACCTAACATGAACGAAGCAGGAAGGGCACTTATCCAGCAGACTTAGGGTTGGGAAACTTCCATACAGAAGCAACGGAGTATTATGAGGTAGACTCTTTTCAGAACTAACTACTACAGTTTGCATAGTTTTGCGTAAGTTGAATTTAGGTGAACCAACGTTTCAATTTCGCATAGTAGCTCTCTCTCCACACTTTTGCAACGGGAGATTTTTTTCAGGTCTTTGACTTTTATACTTTCTGCGCTAGGGTACCTAGGAAACCCCGTACCCAAGGAAAAGGATGAAAAAAGAAAATTCTAGCAGTGGCAAACTCTGGCTAGAGGCAAAGGTGAAATGCGGATTATGCGGACTGTTCAGTCATATGACACCCGGCGACCCAAGCATCAAGAGCATCACCCATTTCGAGTCTGACCTTAGAGAGGACGGCTGGCGAAAAAGCAGGAAACACGGTTGGGTGTGTGGCTGGATATGCGAAGGTGGTCGCCGTTCCAAACCCTCCCCCAAACCAAAAAAATCCTTCCGACCAACCAAAGCTTCTCCGTTCTGAAGCGACGTACTGCAGTAGCCCCGCGAAGAAATCGCGGGGCCTGTTTTTTAAACAAAAAAAGGATATAGTACTGACATGTCAAAACAGAAAAATATTCAACCGAGAAACGAAATTGAAAAACTTACCGAGCGACTGCGGGAGGTAACCTATCTTGGCACCGCAATCGCCGTGCTCCAGTGGGACCAGGAGGTTACCATGCCGAAAAAAGGTGCGGATGCGCGAGCGACAACCACCTCCCTCCTCGCGGGACTGGTGCACAATAAGTTTTTGGAAATTGACCACGACGGACTACTCTCCGGACTCAAAAAGAAACTGGATGGGGGGAAACTCTCCCCTACCGAAGCGACCATTGTCCGCGAAACGTGGCGAAGCTTTTCGCGCGAACGGAAACTCCCCGAAACATTCGTGAAAGAGATGGCAGAGCTCGCGTCAAAATCCCAGAGCGTGTGGACCGAGGCGCGAGAGGAAAATGACTTCGCAAAGTTTGCCCCCTATCTTGAAAGAATGGTGGAAAAGAAGCGCGAAGAAGCGAAGCTCATTGGCTTTGAGGATTCACCCTACGACGCCCTTCTTGATACCTATGAGCCGGGGATGACGACCTCCGAAGTAGAGCGGATTTTTACCGACCTCAAAGCGTTCCTCG
>JAUSFR010000005.1 GCA_030649775.1 bacterium
AGTACCAATCTCCAATCTAACCGCAAAATACGAGGAAAGACATAGCTTGCCTGCCGAAATGTCCAAAATTCTACTGCAAATTGAGTCTTTCTCGTCAGCGTATCTCGATATGCTTCCTCAAAATCCTCAATTTTCACCACACAGGTACTTCTGTTTTTGTAAACAAAAACAAGTCGCACCACAAAGGGTACTTCTGTTTTTGTAAACAAAAACAAGTCGCGCAACGAATTTTTGACATTTCACCCGAGGCTAAGATTGGAGATTGGTACTAACACACCGTGAAAGCAAATATCACAGCAAGACGAATATTCCTGCAGGTGGTGCTTACCTGTGGAGTACTTTTTTGGGCACTTCTTGTCTTTAGTACCCCTACAGGCGTAAACCCAAGTAGCTCGGCATCGCTCGCGGAGAACGTCGTTGCTTTTTCAGCGCCTGCACAAACGGGCATTTCATCGCCTGTGCGTCTTACTATCCCGAAAATCAGCGTGGATGCCGTTATTGTACAGGTTGGCGTTACCGAGCTGGGAGCGATGGATGTACCGAAGGACCCCGCCGATACCGCGTGGTTTAATCTCGGTCCGCGCCCGGGGGAAATCGGGAGTGCCGTTATTTCCGGTCACTACGGCTGGAAGGACAATGTTCCGGCGGTTTTTGACAGCCTCCATGAAGTACAAAAAGGCGACAAACTGTATGTGGAAGACGAAGCCGGCATGAAGATGGTCTTCATCGTTCGGGAAGTGCGCACCTTTGGGGAGAATGACGACGCCTCTGAAGTGTTCGGTTCATCCGACGGAAAAGCCCATCTTAATCTCATCACCTGCGAGGGCGAATGGAACAAAGCAAGGCAGTCGTATGGCAACCGTCGTATTGTATTTTCGGATAGGGAGTAGATTTTGCGTGGTGAGGCTTAAAAAGTTATCCCACCTTCAAGATGAAAAAAACCTCAAAATAGGGTAGAATACTCTCCAATGATCCCGTTAGAAATCGCGTCCCGTTAGAGGTCTTAACCGCGGTATCATTGGTTTTGTATACGGATGTTATTAGATAAGTAAATAGAGTTAGAAGTGAAACTCAACTTTTAACGCGACTATTTCTAACGGGATGATAACTGAAGAGCTACAGAGGCTTTGTGGACTCGGTCCTACGAGTGAGGAATCCCAGGAACAAGGCCCCTATATTAGCGTAGAACAGCTCACCGGAAGGTTTGGAGCGCTTTACGAGAAGGTGCGTTCATTTGTGGACTACCAGGAGTACCATCTCATTCGTCGTGGCGCGATTAGGCGAATGCTCAAGCGTCAGCTCTATATAGAACGCAAGCCAAACTCCGGTGCGGCACTTCTCCGCGAGCTCGTAAGCAGTGGCTATCTTCCCAACAACAAAATCCCCGAGGCAAAGGCACTTGTCTTGCAGAGTATTATCCGAAAATGGATGGCGCTTGAGCGCGAAGGCCTTTCCATTTCGCTCTCGCTTGATTTCGCTTCAATAGACATTGAGCAGTTTCTCTTTCCCGACCCTTATCGCGACGCGCTCGTGAGTTCCTTTTTCAATTCCGCGCAGAAATCAATTACCTATCAGGGAAAGGAAACGATAAACCATACCCTGATTACCTTTGCCGCCTGTCGGCGCAGTTTCCTCTCGGAGGATAAGCCAAGCCTCCTCCACGCGCTCATCACGCGCGAAATTCCCGAACTTTTGTCGCACTCCTATACCGACCCCGCGCTTTCTATGCTCGCTCCGCGTCTACTTGGAAGTCTTCGCACCGCCGAAGCGGTCGCGACACACACGCTCGTATGGAAGGTGTCATCGCGCCTTCGTAACCACGCGCTTTTTCACGCGGTCCTTCTTGAAGTTCTGCACTCCTATGGGAAAGGCTCGGAGATGATACTCTGCGACGAGGAAAAGCTCAAAGAAACAACCGAAACGATTATCGAGACCAAACAGCGCCAGCAAAAGAAACTACTTCGCGTGAGCGGTAGGCGCGCGGTCATCTATTTGCTTCTCACCAAAATTGTCTTGGGTGTCGCGTTTGAGTGGCCGTATGAGAAGTTTTTCCTCGGTTCCGAAAACTTTCTCGCACTAGGCACGAACGCGCTTTTTCACCCGCTTCTTCTTCTCGCGATGATTACCTTTGTTGGTAAGGAACATCGCGGTGTCCAGCGTGTCGTTGATGGTGTTTTGGCGGTCGTGAACGGAAAGGAGATGAAGCATATTTTTATTAAACCTCCTGCGAGTGCAACAACTTTCTTTTTGGTGATGTGTTTTTACGCGGTACTTTTCGTGGTTTCGTTCGGCGTCATTCTTTCCGCGCTTATCGCGCTTAAGTTTAATATTGTCAGCATCATTCTTTTCTTCGTCTTCCTGACGCTCGTGAGCTACTTTGGACTGCGTATTCGGGGAAGCGCGCGACGCTGGGAGCCGGTACGGGAAAAGCCCGGGACATTTGGCATGATTTGGAACCTCTTTACTTTTCCCATCGTGAATACCGGCCGATGGTTCAGCGTGCGCTTTTCAAGCATCAACATTTTCGTGTTCTTTATGGACTTTCTTGTGGAGGTTCCGTTCAAAGCCTTTCTCGGCATCTTTGACGCTTCGCTCTCGTTCATTAAGGAGCATCGAGTGGATACTTACTGACCGCGAAGACGCGGAATTTCTAATTTTTAATTTCTAATTTTCAAATGGGGAGATGATATGCGACGTGCCATAAACAATATACTCCTCCTCGTCATAGTGGGAGTGGGTATCTATGCGTACCGTGGTCCGCTTCTCCTAATGTGGAGGGAGGTTTTTTCGCAGTATTTTCCATGCGAAAAACCAATTGCGTATAGCATAGGGTCGTTTGATGCGCGCTTCGGTATTTCAAAAGAGGAGTTTCTAAGGGTACTCGCAAAGACCGAAGGAATATGGGAGAAACCCATCACAAGAGAACTATTCGTCTATGTTCCGAACGGAAAGCTTAAGATAAATCTGGTCTATGACTACCGGCAGGAGGCAACGGAAAAATTGCAAAAACTTGGACTTTCGGTAGACGACAGCCGAGACTCGTATAACATCCTTGCTGCGCGCTTCAAGACAATGAAGCAGGAGTTTGAAACACAGCAGTCGGCATACAAAATCCTTGTAGGGGATGTGGAGCAACGGAATGACGCCTACAACGCCGAAGTTACGCGGTGGAACAAACGAGGAGGCGCCCCGAAAGATGTGTATGAGCGGTTACAGGAGGAGAGTGCCTCGCTCAAACTTGCGATTGTGGGCATTCATACGGTTGAGGATGAACTTGAAAAACGGCGGGACGACCTGAACGCGCTCGTTACCGTTATCAATCAGGTGGCGAACAACATCAACGTGAGTGCGACCGAGTTCAATGAAATCGGCAAAGCGCGAGGCGAAGAGTTTACCGAAGGAATGTACACCAGTGACCGTTCGGGACAGAAGATAGACATCTACCAATTTAACGACTCGGCAAAGCTTGTTCGTGTCCTCGCGCACGAGTTCGGTCACGCGCTCTCGCTTGAACACGTGGAAGACCCGAAAGCGATTATGTACCGGCTCAACCAAGGCGCGAACACCGCCCTCACCCCCGCCGACATCTCCGCCCTCAAACTCCAGTGCGGAATTAAATAATAAGTATTATATGCAACTAAAGATTCTTTCGTGGAATATCTGGTGCGACGGAGATTTCGAAAAAACCTGTGAGTTTCTACGCGCCTCAAACGCGGATATCATTGGCATACAGGAAGTAATGCCCGAGGATAAGACACGGGATATAACCTCCTATCTTTCAGGTCTCGGATATGAGTATGCCATTTCGCCAAAAAGCGTGACGTTTGACGATGGACGCACGATAACAACCGCTGTGTTTAGTAAGGTCAAAGTACACCCTGAAAAGCCTCACACGCTTCTTGCGGGAAGTCCGCAACAGGCGGAGATGTCGATTGTGGTTCGGGACCGCGTATTCCATATTTTCTCTATACACCTGAAGCACACACATCAACAGGAAGCCGATATCCAAAAAGTGCAGGTGGAGAGTTTGCTCGGGGCACTCCCGAAAGAAAACGTCATGGTGATGGGCGACTTCAATGCGACACCCAAGATGACCTCTATCAAACGTATGCGTGAGGTGCTTACCGATACCGACTCTGGGGAATTGCCGACACTCAATGCACCGCTCTTTGATTGCAAAACCTGCGACAAGGCACTGCTCCCCACAACAAAGCTTGATTATATTTTTGTAAGTGCTGATGTGCGAACGCACTCCTTCAAGGTTGAACGAGTCCAGGGGTCAGACCACTTTCCCGTCTTGGTCCTTCTTGAAGTTTAATCCAGCTACTATTTGCTTATTCGCGCGAATAAGAAAGTAGATATGACGGGAAAGAAGACAGTGGGTGTGTGGGTAGTTAATTTTAGAATTTTCTGGATAAAGAGTGGAGTTTTGCTATACTTTGCTTATGGATTTTAGTATTAGAGAATATAAGGAAAGCGACCGAGAGGTGCTCAAGGACTGCATGGAGAGACTGCAGGATTATATCGCGAGTGTTGACCCGCGAAAGATGGTTCTCCGCGCAGAGGAATTTGGCGAGGAGTATACGAAGTGGCTTCTTAGCGTTATGAAAGAGGAAAACGGTAGTATCTATTTGGCTGAAAGAAATGGAACAATTATCGGGTGCGTTGCCGGGATGTTGCCATCCCAGGCTCCGCACGATATCGCCGGAATGGTTCCCTATAAATATGGGCGTGTTCAGGAACTTTATGTTGACGAAGCTTTGCGCGGGGCGGGAGTGGGGAAAGCGCTTTTGCAGAAAATGGAGGAACATTTTCGCGCAAACGGATGCAACGTCGTCTATGTTGAAGTCTTTGCACCCAACACAAGCGCCCATGAATTCTATCAATCCTGTGGCTACGCCGACCGTGATATGAACTTGATGAAAAAACTCTAACTGCGACATCTTAATTTATGGACCGAAAAATGATTTGGCTTGGACTTTTTGTTGGCTCCACAATCGGTGGGTTTATTCCGAGTTTCTGGGGCGCGGGAGTGCTTTCATTTTCGGGACTTATCTTTAGCGCGCTCGGCGGGTTTGCGGGCATCTGGCTCGGGTTTCGGATAAGTGAATAGACAGACGCTTTCAATTTTGGTGAAAAAAGGCTATTCTGTGGCCTTATGGCCAAAAGCGACACCGTTCTTAGCTTTGACGCGGTCACGTTTGAATACGGACCGAATAACCCCATCCTCCACGAGGCGGATTTTTCGCTCCGTCGAGGTATCAAAGTGACCTTGATGGGACAAAACGGCGCGGGAAAGAGCACCATTTTTCAACTTATCACAGGGAACCTTCAGCCCGAGTCGGGAAAAGTAAATATTACGAACGGTGTGACGATTGCAACGGCACGGCAGGTAATCCCTCGCGACCAAATGGAGCTTACCGTGCGCGCATTTTTTGAAAAGTGTTTTAAGCAGAAGGTGTACGACATTGACCCGCGGATTGACGAGGTGCTTGAAGTGGTAAACCTCAAGGGTCACGAGAAGGTGCACGACCGCATTGTGAAGTCATTTTCGGGAGGACAGCAGGCGCGCCTGCTTCTCGCTTCCGCGCTTATCCAGAAACCCGACCTTCTTCTTCTTGATGAGCCGACGAACAACCTTGATAAGGCGGGAATAGAACACCTCACCAAGTTTTTGAAGGAGTATGCGAAAACCTGCATCGTCATCTCGCACGATGCGGACTTTTTGAACTCGTTTACCCACGGCGTGCTCTATTTGGACATCTTCACGCACAAAATTGAACAGTATGTCGGTGACTATCTTGATGTGGTACAGCAAATTACGGTGCGACTTGAAAAAGAGAACCGAAAGAACGCCCAACTCGCCAAACTTATTCAGGAAAAGAAGGACCAAGCCAACGTTTTCGCGAATAAGGGAGGTCAGATGCGTGTCGTCGCGAAGCGTATGCGCGAGAAGGCGGAGGAACTTGAAGAGGAAATTGTTGATGTCCGAAAAGAGGACCGCACCATCAGGAACTTTACCATTCCTAGCCAGCCGGAGCTTATCGGAGAAGTTTTGCACCTTACTTCGGTCAAGGTCTTGCAACACGGCAAAAATCACGGACCTATTAAGCCTGTCGTGAGGAAGGTAAACGTGTCGCTCAAGAAAAATAATCATTTGCTTCTCTCGGGTCCGAATGGCATCGGCAAGTCCACGCTTCTTGAGGCGATTGCAAAGGGTGAGGCGACAGGCGCTACTATAGGCGAGGGAGTAAAGATTGGCTACTACCGTCAGGATTTTTCTACTCTTAATTTTGAAGATACGGTGCACGACTCACTCTATGCGGTTATGCAAAGACAGACTGAAGAGCATCTTCGCTCGGTTGCTGCAGGTTTCCTTATTACCGGTGACTTGATGTATAACCGTATTAAAAGTTTGTCGGAAGGTCAGAAGGGGCTGGTCGCGTTCGCGCGCCTGGTGCTTGAAAAACCGGGACTCCTCATTCTTGACGAGCCGACCAACCATATTAACTTCAGGCATTTGCCAATTATTGCCGAAGCTCTCAATAAATATGAAGGCGTGATGATTCTCGTTTCTCACGTGCCCGAATTCGTCGCCAAAATCCGTATTGACGAAATTTTGGATTTGGAGAAATAGTAACGGGCGTCCTACCTTATAACTGTTGACATACTCCTATAGGTGTGGAAAGATACATTTCAGTCCAGTACGCTCTTTGAGAGTGTTGAGGGCGAACAATAACCACGAAATTGAAAGGATGTATGAATTCTTGGGTTTTTTTTATTGGATTTTGGCTCTGTTGTATTGTTGTAGTCGCGCTTTTTCTGCATCACTACTGTAGGGAATGTAGGGAATTGCAACGCAGGGAGGACGAAGAAGCGCAGAAATCTTACGAGAAGGAGAAAGAATTCTGGTTGCGCTACTCTAGTCAACTTGCCGACTGGTTTGCATCTCGCCGAAGTGGTCCATTTAACCGGGAAAAGGAAGGGGAAATAAGGATTCTGTACACGCTCGCACAGCACACTGACCAACCACTTGCGTCTTGGGAGATCAGGCTGGCTTGGGGATGGGATGGGTCAAATATTGACAAACTTCGCTTTGAAAAGAGTTTCGATGAACTCCAAAGCAGGCACCTTCTTTGGGGGTACCTAGACGAGTGTAATATGGATCCCGATTTTAGGCGTTTTTACCTAACCGATCGTGGAAGGGATTACTTGATTAAACGAAAGGTAATTTAAGAAAAAAAGCTTTTGAGGGTGCGCAACACGCACCCTTTTATTTTGAAACTTTGAATTACGAAACTATGAAATCTGTGGCATTTCTGTCATCCAGCGAAAGCTCTAATCCAAATTCTTGGCTGTATTTTCTGGATTCCTGCTTTCGCAGGAATGACAAGACAAGGGTTTCGCAATTCAAGCAAGGTGCTTTACGTGTCGGTTTGCGGTGCTATAGTGGTTTCAGATTGCTATGAAAACACTTATCACAACTAAAATCGGCCAACCTGTTGGTTGGTTTATCCGCGCTGAACTTCGCACACGAAAGAATTATTTTACGCTTCCCGACCGCGAGTGTGTCGCCGTCTGGAAGATTCCCTTCACGCGGTTTTGCCTCCTTTGCTACCGCGAGCACTGCGGTCTCCTGCGCTGGGGGATAGGCACCCCGAACGACGGCTGGTTGTAATCGGCATCACCATTTTCGGCTCACGGAAACTCTCCGTGAGCCAAACTTTTTTCATTCTGTCACCAGTCGACTTTTTTATACTGCACCCTACACTTTTATACTACGCACCTCCTCTTTGTGCCTTTCTTCATATACCGAAAATTTAGCAAAATTACCACGGCCGTGGTAATTTTGCTAAATTGAGCGCTCCAGACTTTTAAGCACCTCCAGATACATATCCTCCACGATTTTTTCCTGCGCTTGGCCGGTGCGGGCGTAGTGGTCAAGGCCGGGGGCGGCGTTCACCTCAAGGACCCAAAACTTTTTCGGCTTTTCCTGAAGCGCGCCTTCCACCATGAGGTCAACTCCGCAAAGGCGAAGCCCCATATCGCGGGTGAGCGAAATTGCAAGTTTCCTAAAAGCTGGATGTAATCGTTTGACTTCTACTGCGTCTCCACCTGTGGAAAGGTTTGCATTGTCCAAAAGAAATACCCGTTCGCCGTCTTGCGGAACAGAGCGCAGAGAAAGCCCTTGTCGTGAAAGCTTTGCAAGGGTGCGAGGGTCGGAAAGTTTAAGCTTCGTATCACGGCTAGAAGCGATAAAATCTCGCTGTTTATCTTGGAGGAGCGAAAGAATGGTGGAGTGTCCATCACCTACGACGTTGAGCGGGATACGCTCATAGGCCGAGATAACGTTGTCGTCAAGCACGACTATTCTAAAATCTTTCCCAAAAATTTGCTTTTGGACAAGTGCAATCCGATCACCCTTAAAAATAGTCCGAAGCGCTCGGTAAAATTCTTTTCTTGAGTGTACGAGCGACACGTTGTTTCCTTGGCTTCCGCTGTTTGGCTTTACGATGACGGGAAAGCCGAGCTTTCTCGCGAAGCGAAACGCGTGGTCAATCTTGCGTGCGGAGCCAATCGCATCTGCCCACTCATCGGAATAAAAAGCTTCACCGCGGACGGTCGGGTAGCCCATCTTCTTCATAAAGAAGTTTGCGTAATCCTTGTCCTTGGCGATTTCGGAGGCGCCGAGTGGGTTGAGGTCCAGACTTGAGTAGCGGAAGTAACGCTTCTTTCCGTTCTTGAAAATAACCTGCCCGACTATCTTCCATTTCGGCTCAAGCACCACACGCGCTCCGATTTTTGGGGCGATTTTTTGGAAAATGGTTCCAAGGATGGGCTGGACAGTTCTCTTTTGCATGGTCTGTAGAATAGGCTAAATCAAGCAAAAAGTATATAATGTATCTATGCAATCCCGTAGTAGAATTTCAGGTTGCGAAAGGGGTTGCTGCAGAGATTTTTAGGTAGGTTATTTCCACAGTTCAGTCTGTGAAAAATATTTTTGGGGAAGTTCGCTGAAAGGCAACGACCTGAAATTTCACTACGGGATGCAAGAGTTCATAAAGGCCGATATCTTCTTTTTCATTACCTCAATTGCGGTGGTGCTTGTCACTATCGGTCTTGCGGTTGCCCTCTACTACATCATTAGGATACTTCGTAACATTCGTGAAGTAACCGAGAGGATGGACGAAGGGAGTAAGGTGCTTGCCGAAGATCTTTCGGATCTTCGTGGGACTATCAAACGAGAGGGATTTGTGTGGGGACATATTTTCGGATTTCTGAAAAAGCAGTCGGGACTGTTTGGGAAGAAATCACACGGTAGACGAAAAAGTGAAGCGCATTCAGAGGAAGAAACCAACTAACTATCAGACTAATTTCGGTATTGTATGAAAAAATCAGGAAAAATGGGAGTGGTGGCGGGTATTGTGGCGGGAGCGACGGCAGCAGCGGGAGCGTACTATCTCTACTACAGCAAAGACGCGAAGAAGAACCGCGCAAAGGTAAAGGACTGGACGGTCAAGGCAGAAAAGGAAATTATCGCCGAAGCGAAGAAACTCAAAGACGTTGCCTTTAACGAGAAGAATTACAAGGCGATTGTTTCCGGCGTTACCGCAAAATATCAAAAGCTTAAGAAATTTGAAGCGACCGAAGGCAAGGAATTTATATCGGCACTCGGCTCGGCTTGGGCAAAGATTAAGAAAGACCACGCACCGAAGAAAAAGACGACTTCAAAGAAGTAATACTGCCTATAAAAAACCGCTCCGACTAATGTTGGAGCGATTTTTTATACCGATTTTTTTCCCGCTTCGCTTCCAGCGACGAAACCGGTGGTCCAGCAGAGCTGAAGGCTGTAGCCACCGGAAGGGCGGTCAATGTTCAGAATGTCGCCGACCAGGTAGAGGTTGGGGTAGAGACGGGAGCGCATCGTTTTGAAATCCACTTCATCAAGGACGACGCCTCCACTCGTAACGATTGCTTTTCCCGCGCCCAGAAGTCCTTTCACGGTCAGCGGAATATCCTTGAGCAGTTTTACCAGCAAAAGCCTTTCTTCACGGCTGATGGAGTTGCATTTGGTGTCGGGATTAATTTTGGAAAGCTCAACGATAATCGGCGCAAGAGAGGAGGGAAGGAGAGACTTCAAACTGTTTTTAAATTTTTTGGTGTGCTCGGACTTGAATATTTCCTGAAGCTTCTGATTGAGCATGCCGTAATCAAGTTCGGGAAGGAGGTCAAGCGAGAGAATGACCTCGCCATACTTTAAAAGCTCCCCTATATCTTTGCTCATATTGATAATGGTGGGTCCACTCACACCAAAGTGGGTAAAAAGGATTTTTCCTTTCTTCACCTCTTGCTTCACGCCGTTTTGAAGGACAGTGAGCTTAACCTTAGGGAGCGTTACTCCCGAGAGACGCTTTACCCATGCATCTTTTGTCGCTATCGGCACCAGTGCGGGGTCGGGCTCTACAACGGTGTGTCCAAGATTGCGGAGCCATGCGAAGCCATCTCCAGTTGAGCCCGTCTCTGGACGTGACTTCCCACCGGTCGCGACGACATACGAACGCGCGCGGATTTCGGTTCCATTCACCAACAGAATTTTGGTGATGTTTCCCTTTTCGGCGTTAAGTTCCTTAACAGGGGAGTTTGAAAGCACGGTGACGTTGCCTTTCTGCAAATACTCCACAAGCACGTTCCAGACGGACTCCGCTTTCTCACTTTTGGGAAAGGCGCGCTTTTCAGCCTCTATCTTCGTGTCCATCTTTCGCAGGTGAAAAAAATCAAAGGCATCCTTTACTTCAAATTGTGAGAACGCTGAAAACAGGAACTTATCATTCCCTCTAAACTTTGAAAGAAAGGTGCGGACATCAAACTCGGCGTTGGTGACATTACACCGCCCTCCTCCCGTAATAAGGAGCTTTTTTCCGAGGGTGTCGTTCTTTTCAATAAGAAGCACCTTCGCACCGAGCTCTGCGGCACGGCCAGCGGTCATCATACCGGCGGGTCCCCCTCCAATAACGGCTACATCCCAGATTGTTTGCCCCTCCTTTAACATCCGCCTATCTTACCACAATCTATTGACAAAATGCACCTTTTAGTATATACTCCTGCCATAACTGAACTCATAGGTTTCGTTTGAGAACATCTCTCCTACGTAGACATTCGTCTGTAAACCTTCGAGAACTGGCCACATTCTTACTGTAACGGCTAGAAGGTTTAAGACCTATGTATCCACGACACCCACAAAGTGCATCTCGTCCTTCTCAAGGAGGCGATCGAAGATTTGGCAGACCGTCAACCGGCGGTAGCCGTTTTGGAGGCTCCTCATCGCGCGGGGGTTTTTCTCGCGGTCCCGCGAGAAGCTTTCAGCGTGGTGGAGGAAGAAAATTCGGAGAATTTAGTGATATTTCAAAGTTCGTGAACAAGGCGGTTATTACCGAGACGGTTGAAAAGTTCGTACCCGAGCATCGGTTTGCGGACTTCCAGATTGAGGAGCGACTCAAGCAAAATATCATCACCAAGGGATACACGACCCCGACTCCGATTCAGGACCGGGCTATTCCGCATGTGCTTCAAGGACGGGACGTCGTCGGTATTGCGAATACCGGTACGGGCAAAACCGCGGCCTTTCTTATTCCGCTCATCAATAAAATACTGCGCAACCCCAAGGAGTGCGTCCTTATTATGGTGCCGACCCGTGAACTTGCGATTCAGATTGACGACGAACTCAAGGGTTTTACGCGCGGACTCAAAATCTTTTCCGTTGTCTGCGTGGGTGGGGCAAGTATGAGCAACCAAATCAGAAATCTTCGCTATCAACATAACTTCATCATCGGTACTCCCGGGCGTCTCAAAGACCTTGTGGAGCAGAAATACCTTCACCTTGAAGGTTTCAAAACCGTCGTACTTGATGAAGCCGACCGCATGCTTGATATGGGGTTTATCAACGATATGCGGTTTATGATGTCAAAGATGAGTAAGGAACGTCACACGCTTTTCTTTTCCGCGACGATGTCGCGCGAAATTGAGGTGCTTATCAAAGATTTTCTCAAGGAACCGGTGAGTATTTCGGTCAAGACCGGTGATACGGCTAAGAACGTAGACCAGGATATCGTGAAGGTACGGGGCAAGAATAAAATTGACGTACTCCACGACCTCTTGAAAGAAGGCGGTTTTAGTAAAGTGCTTGTTTTCGGACGAACGAAGCACGGGGTGGAAAAACTCTCAAAGGTGCTTGTGGAGCGTGGCTTCAAAGCGGAGTCCATTCACGGCAACAAAAATCTTTCCAAGCGCCAGCAAGCGCTCAAGCTCTTCAAGGCAGGGCATACGCAGGTGCTCGTCGCGACTGATGTGGCTGCGCGCGGACTTGATATCAGCGATGTTTCCCACGTGATTAACTTTGACCTTCCCGCAACCTACGAAGATTATGTGCACCGTATCGGGCGAACCGGTCGTGGTGATAAGAAAGGGAAAGCACTGACATTTGTAGAGTAACACAACACGAATGACACGAATAAAATGGCACGACACTAATAACACGAATTACCGAACGAATGACACGAATAGAATAAAGCCTCATTTTTATTAGTGTCATTCGAGTCTTATATTCGTATATTCGCATCGAGTATGAAACACAAACAACACAACATAATGACCCCGTCCAAGAAGACGTTCCAGAATC
>JAUSFR010000008.1 GCA_030649775.1 bacterium
CCTGTCCGTATCGGCAAGGATTTCGCCCATAAGGTCCAGCGTCGGCGCTTTTGTCTGTCCGCTTTTTTTCACCATTTCATCAAACCACTGCGCGTTCCCCCTCACCTCACGTTCTTCAAACACCACCTCTTCCCCATGCAAAAAATCAAGCACATCTCTGCACCACGGGCATCCTGATTTTGTGTAGACAATCAAGTTCATATATTCCTGCAAAGAATTCGTTGTGTATCCAGTGGATACCGTATATACTTTAGTACAGTGAGTGAAAAAACGCTATCCGACGGAAAGCAGAATGAGACCGGATGATAATGCGTTCTTTTCGCACTGAAAAGGAGGCGCCCAGGAACATGGTTGGGACGAACGCGAGTTCGTCCCAATTTCTTTGTTTTCATTTCGGGGTACCCGGTAATGCTCCGGGGCCACATGCACCTTCACCCGCCCACATTTTCTCCGGTCGGGCTGCCGGGAATCGGACCCGGTCTACATGCACCTTCACCCTCGCAAATTTTTTCGGGATGCCGAGAATCGGACTCGGACCTCACGCACCCCATGCGTGTATACTACCACTATACTACATCCCGATATGTGAAAAAATTTGTTAGGGCACGTGCGGTGTACTACCGGTATACTACAGCCCGTTTGAAAATGTGTTCGGGCAAGTGCATGTATACTGCTTTTATACGATACCCCGATTTGTCAATCCGTACCTGCCTTCGGGCCGGGATCGCCAAAAAGGCGAACCGACCACACAGACCAGCATTATAGCAAAGAAGGTGGACAAAAGTCGCTACTTGACATACTCTAGCTCTGGGACAGAAGGTTCGTCCAAAACAACGACAACTTGGTTCTCCCCGGACCTAGGTGTCGTGAACTTTCTGGTAAGGCCTGTCGCCTTATTAAAGGGAGACCCCCATTCCGAAACAAAAGACTCAAAAGCGGAATGGGGGGCTTTTTTTATCGGAACCGCACCGGAATTTCGAGTGCATCATCATGTTCCGATAAGTCCGAAGGGTTTGCTTTCTTAAGAATGAGCGCCCCGCGATTTGAATATCCGCCTTGAATCTTTGCTACATCAAATGTTACCGTTCCCGAAAACGGGACAAACTTTGTCGTCATCCACTCCGCGTCGTTAGTAGTCGCGTATCCTTCGCCGATGATTGCTCCATCAAAATCAACGACGACAATCGGAAAACTCGCCTCAAAAAACCAACTTCCACGCGCCACACCGGAAATCGTGAGTGGACTTGTTACCACCGTATTCGGTCTTGGTTCCGCTATGCGGATGAGGTCGTCTTTCTCCAATTCATTGCCAATATCTTCTTTAAAGGTCTGTCCGTCTTTTGTCTTGCATTGACGCGGATAACTTTCCATCACCGGGTTCCCCTCCGCTACGCAATCTGAAAAACTTAAAACCGATACGCTGTTTTTGCCGCCAAAGAAGTAGGACACTCCCGCTATCGCGAGCAAAATCACTCCGAAGATTATTTGTTTGACTGCTTTCTTTCGTCGTTCGTTCATACCCCCTATAGTAACAAATCCTCACTAAGAAACGAGCCCCCTTCTCTTTCCAAATTCTATTTTACTCTAGAGTAAGATAGAAAATATGAATAGGCCTTTTGTCTTTCAGTTATGCTCGAATTTATCCCAGCTTCTCCACCCGCACTCCCACCAAACGGATTTTCTTTTTCTGCGGATTCTCTTGCCGGTCGAGAAACGGGAAGAACATTTGTGTAACATTCCTGCGGAGTGTCTCCGCGCTACCTGTCGGTTCCTGGAGC
>JAUSFR010000009.1 GCA_030649775.1 bacterium
TCCTCGTTCCCTTTCTCGCCCACATCAGGAAGGCTCGTCAGCCACAAAGAATGAAATCGGCACAGGTCCCGATTGAAAGGCAGATAACGCTTAGCAAGAAAATCGCAACGGCGATGGGCTACGACCTTGAGGCGGGACGCATAGACGTCTCCGCGCACCCCTTCACCACAAGCTTCCACCCGCACGACGTACGCATCACGACTCGTTACAATCCGAAAAATATTCTGGAATCTATCTTCCCCACGATGCACGAAGGTGGACACGCGCTCTACGAACAGGGGCTCCCACATGAGCACTTTGGAACTCCACTCGCGGACGCAACCTCGCTCGGCATTCACGAATCCCAATCGCGCCTCTGGGAAAATATGGTCGGGAAAAGCCTTCCGTTCTGGAAACACTGGTACCCGAAATTGCAAAAAGAATTCCCCGGCGTCTTCACCACTCCCCTCACGAATTTTTACGCTTCGGTAAATACCGTAAAGCCTACGCTTGTCCGCGTGGAAGCAGATGAGGTCACCTACAACCTGCACATCATCATCCGCTTTGAACTTGAGAAGGCGCTCCTTGAGGGAACGATTGAGGTCAGGGACCTTCCGAAACTGTGGAGCGAGCGGTACAAAGAGTACCTCGGCATCACCCCGAAGAGCGACAAAGAAGGAGTCCTTCAGGATGTGCATTGGTCTACCGGCTACATTGGTTACTTCCCCACGTACACACTCGGCAATCTTTACTCGGCGCAGTTTTGGAACACCGCAAAAAAACAAATACCTGACCTAGAAAAGAAAGTTGCAAAAGGAGACCTTAAAACCTTGCGCGAATGGCTCCGCACGCACATTCACGGACACGGCAAGTCGTACACCGCCGAAGAACTCGCGCAGAGAATAACCGGCGAAAAACTTAACCCCGACCACTTTTCCGCCTATATCAGGGCAAAGTACGGCCCTCTCTATGGCCTACCTACTAAGGTTTAACGGTATACCGTGTACTTTCTGCCTCTAAAATGCTAGAATACCGCCATACCTAATCTTTTTTGAATGGCGACACCGCGCACAAGAATAAATCATCAAATACGCGCTCCCGAGCTTCGGGTCATTGGACCCCAAGGCGAGAACATTGGAGTTATTACCCTCCAGGAAGCGCTTAGCAAAGCCACGGAAGCGGGCTTTGATTTGATTGAGATTTCCCCGAACGCGGTCCCTCCGGTTGCAAAAATCATGGATTATGGTAAGTTTCAGTACGCTGAAAACAAGAAACAGAAGATTGCGAAGACCAAGGTCCATACGGTAGAGGTCAAGACCGTACAGGTCAAAATCGGCACCAGCGAACACGATTTGGAGCTCAAAGCGAAACGGGTAGGCGAATGGCTCGCCGAGGGCAATCGGGTGAAAATAGACCTCTTTCTCGTCGGCAGAAGCAAGTATATGGAGTTTAAGTTTTTGCAGGAACGATTGGAACGAATATTGAAGCTCATCCCGGTCGCCTACAAGATCGCCGATTCGGTAAAGAAAGGACCGAAAGGACTCACCGTCATCATCGAAAAACAATAACAAGCCAGGCACTAGCCGTTAGGCCCTAGGCACTAGGCAAGAAAAACTTTCTTCAGTCCTAAAGCCTAGAGCCTAGTTTCCTAGAGCCTAGAATATGAAAACAAACAAATCATTTTCAAAACGCCTCAAGGTTACCAAGAACGGTAAGATTTTGATGCGAGGAAAGGGACAGAACCACTTCAACTCCAAAGCGCGCCGTCGCGCACAGCTTGGAAAGAAGCGAATGGTCCACCTGCATATGAAGAAAGGAGATATCGCCAGATTTTTACCAAACGCGTAAAAATCTGGAAGCTCGAAGCAAGAAAGCTCTAAGCTAGAAGAAAGTTAGAACTTTTCCCATTTAATAATTCTTCGAGCTTCGAACTTAGAGCTTATAACTTACATTTTATGTCCCGAGTCAAAAAAGCCACAAATGCCCTAAAGTTCCGCAAGTCCTTGCTCAAGAAGACCAAGGGTTATCGTCATGGCCGTTCCAAAAAAGAGAGCGTCGCATGGGAAGCCTACGTGCACGCCGGCAAATATTCCTTCAACCACCGCAAGGACAAGAAGGGTGATTTCCGCGCGCTCTGGAACATCCGCATCAACGCCGCCTCTCGCCCACTCGGTATCTCCTACAGCAAGCTCATCCATGCGCTGAAGGTTAAGGGCATCACGATTGACCGCAAAATCCTCGCTACGCTGGCCAAAGACGAACCGAAAACCTTTGAGCGAGTCGTCACACAGGTGAAGTGACCCGCCCTCGGGTCATCCCGCACTTGATGCGGGATCCAGATTTACGATTTAGGATGTATGATTTAAGAGAAAAAGCCCCTAGAAATGGGGCTTTTTTGATACCCCATGGGTATTGACATATAGCATTCTAGTGCTATAATTCCGCAAGCACTTCGCCCCTTGAAAAATCAGCTACCCTTCCCCTTTTAGAAGCAGAATCTCGGATGCTACTGCGATTGCAGATAGTTTCCGGGACAACTGCTTCCAAAAGAAGCTGGGTCAATCACAGTGGCCACCTTAACGGAAGCAATTCCGAATGTGATGAAGCTGGAAAGACAGCGGAGACGACGCAATCGTACTACGGATGAAATGACCGAAAGAGATACAATGAAAACACCCACCATGCGGTTTCACATCTGCTTCTTCGCCCAACAACAGAAAGCGGATATATTGAGCGGGGATAGGGATCTTACTGAAATGACCGTGTATCTGGACGGACAGTCACTTTGGCGGGACGACGGAGACGGCGGATATCTGGAACTGAAACCTCTCGAGAAGGGGACGGTCCTCGCTCTGACTTTCCCGTTCGGAAAGCTTGAAGGGGTCATTACGGAAATTCGGAAAGAGCAT
This sequence comes from bacterium, assembly GCA_030649775.1. Classification (GTDB taxonomy): domain Bacteria; phylum Patescibacteriota; class Minisyncoccia; order Phycocordibacterales; family UBA10002; genus UBA10002. Next base: position 2,889 of record JAUSFR010000009.1, read on the forward strand.
TGGATGTTCTTTCAAGGAGAATGGAGCGATATCGTTTTTCCTGGTGAGAAGCCTTCTGAAAACGTTTGTCTCGTCTTGAGTGGAATCTGGAAAGGTAGCAAAAACGGCCTTCTCTCAATTGACGGCATGGAATCGTGCGTCTCAATCCAACCCGTTGACGGTGAACTTGCAAAAGAGCGGGAAAGAAAACTGGATGCGGAGATTGAGGGGTGTTTCCTACATAAGACATCCACTTGAACTTTACGGGCCGGGAGTTGCCCCAGAATCTTCCAACAAGAGCCTATCGTCACTGATAGGCTCTTTTTTATTGTAGGACTGGATTCCTGCCTCCGCAGGAATGACAACAAGACAAGAGTTTTTTCCTAAAAGCTAGCACCTAGAACCTATAAGCTAAAAGCTATCAGCTATAAGCTTTCTCCCTAGAGTTCTATCTCCACCCGCTCCCCCATCACGGGTACCTGCGTGCTGACGCCGACATAATCGTGAATGCGTTGGGCGAGAAAGAGCGCGGATTTGGGTTCGCCCATTACGACGAAAATCTGCTGAAAGGTTTCCGCTCCCGCGGAGGCAAACTCCACCAGATGCTCACTGTCTTTGTGTGATGAATAGCCGGTAATGGTTTCAATATGCGCCCGTACCTTTACTCTTTCGTGTTTGATGGTGATGTCCTTCACTCCCTCCTGAATATGCCGTCCGAGGCCTCCAATCGCCTGATAGCCGATAAAGAGGATGGTGTTTGAAGGGTCGCCGAGGTACCGCCTCTCGTGGTCCAGAATGCGCCCGCCAGCCGACATCCCCGAACCCGCGATAATTATCTTCGGGCTTTGCGTATGCACGATTTCGGTTGAAGCCTGCGCATCCATTGTTATCCGCAGATTGGGGAACGAGAAAATATCATTTCCCTTTCGCAAATGTTCTTGCGCCTCCGCATTGAAAAAACCCGTGTATCTGCGGTAAACATCCGTCACCTTAATCGCGAGGGGTGAATCCAAAAAGACCGGAACTTTAGGAATCTTTCCCTGCGCCAAAAGGTCGTCCATTTCATACAAAAGCACCTGCGTTTTCTCCAGCGAAAAACACGGAATGAGCAGTGTGCCTCCTCGCTCTACCGAAGCGGAGATAACCTCGGCAAGCCGTTCCTTGCGCCTTTCTCCCCCCTCGTGATTGCGGTCGCCGTAAACGCTCTCCATCACCATATACGTGGCGTCCGTAATGGTCTCGGCCGGTTTCAGAAGTGGGGTCGGGGTATTCCCGAGGTCGCCAGTGAAGACAATACTGCGCTCGCCTCCGTGCTGACGTATCGCCATCATCGCCGAACCCAAAATATGTCCACTGTCCTTCATCACCACCTCAAACTCCCCCACTTGAAACGGCTCATGATAGTCTCGCGTCTCCCAGAGCGAAAAAGCCTCCGCAATATCTTTTTCATCGTACATAGGTTCTTCCCCGTGAGGTAGCTCCGACCGAAGCACCGAGAACGCATCGGGAAGCATCAGTCGCGAGAGGTCCAGAGTCTGCGGGGTACTGATAATCTTCCCGTGAAAGCCGTCGCGCACGAGCTTCGGGATACGCCCGACGTGGTCAATGTGCGCGTGCGTCACCAAAAGGAAGTCTATGGATGCGGGGT
>JAUSFR010000012.1 GCA_030649775.1 bacterium
CTCCTCGGTTTTCTGATTGTAGGGTTAATCGCACCTACCGTCTTTTTTGCTCGCCCGAAAAAAGCCGAGGCTCTTGTTTCGCTTACAGCGTGTATTGCCGCAAAGGTAACGGCGGGTCTCACATCCGTAGCTAAAACAACCCCGTTAGCGTTGACGTCGGTAATGACCATATCGCCGGCAGAGGCAGAAATTGCCGCAGAGGCCCCCGCGGGTAATGATTGGGTTTCTTGCTTCCTTAAAGGTCTTGCTAAAATCATCGCGAAGACACTGCTTCATACCTTCACCCAGTCCATCGTCAACTGGATTAATACCGGATTTGAAGGGTCGCCTTCGTTCGTGACCAATCCCGAAGGATTTTTAAACGATGTCGCCGACCAAACGATTGGGAGGGTTATTGAAGATATTTCACCGTTTTTATGCGCGCCCTTCAAGCTGGATATCCGTTTCTCGCTCGGGCTGAACCTCTCGCTTAACAGTAGGGATGAAATCCACTGCAGGCTTTCCGATGTTATTGCGAATGTCCGTGGCGCGTACGACGGTTTCGTGGGTGGGACCATCGGGTCGGGAAATCTTTCCAACTGGATTCATATCGCAGGTACTTCGCAAAATAACCCTTACGGGGCATACATCGGAACCAATAGTGTGATTAGTGCGGGTATCACCTCGGCAACGGGACAGCAGATAAAGCTCTTAGATTGGGGGAAGGGCTTCAAATCATGGCGAAGTTGCGAGAAGTATGGACCGAGTATCACGGACCCAAAAACAGGGGTAACCCGCAAAGGCCCCTGCATCAAAGAAGGTCCAATCAAAACTCCCGGCTCTATCATAGAAGGCCAGACAACGGGAGCCCTCGCCACTACTTTTCACGAACTGGAACTCGCCGATGAAATTGACGAGGTTGTTGGCGCACTCATCAACCAACTGCTTGTGCAAGTTATGAGCGCCGGTGGAGGACTCCTCGGAGCGAGCAAAGGAGACAGTTCAAACGGCGGGTTTAGCTCCGTGGATATGCTTCTTACCAACCCCGATGCGGCCATCGCCGGTTCAAACGCGGTACCTCCAGAGGGTATAAATTGCAGTTTGCGTTATTACCCCTCTACCGTGGAGAAACAACCAAGGGGAAGCAGGATTTATATCCCTGATGACAATACACATCTGGTCTGGACCGACAACCTCGGCGTAGGAAAGACCGTGGGAGTAACACCAACCGAAACGCGCCCTATCGTGCCGGCAGAGTATGTGCAAGGGGGGAACTTTATTGATATCAACAAGAAGACAACACAGACATGGGAGGAGTATTTCACCGAGGTGAGGGCGGGGTGTAATAATACCTTTAGTCGCCTCGCCAAAAATGCTTCCACTGAAGGTCTGGGTTCTTTTGGCGGGGGAGGCTCGGTTACGCCCCCGAGCACACCGCCACCAAAATCCACCCAAGGCACGAATGTGATTGAGGGTAACATCTCGCAAGGAAAATATGCCGACCAATCGTCTATCTTTTCAAATGACTCTCAACGGTTTGGGCCACAAAATCTCACCAACGGTCTTCGGTCCGGAAACGAAAACTTCGGTAGTGCATTCACCAAGCTAAGCCCCGCCCCGAAATGGTTTATCGTAGACCTTGAAACCGAAACGCAAGCGTTTTCGGGTTCCGGTACCGCTCAAAGACGACTAACTGACACCGAGATAAAAGAAATAAAAATCTATGGAACCGAAGGGGAGTGGTATTTCCGTCCCGACCGAGACTACGGCGCGTACAACCGTGAGTATCCATTTCAGGTGTATATCACCACCACCGACCCCCGAAACTCCTCGCGAGCGCAGCTTGATAATCCCGCCAACACTACGGTAGTGCATCGCGGTTTATATTATTTAAGTCCCGAAAACGGAAAAAACGACTTGCTTCACAAAGTGACGGTCAGAACCGACGATGCGGGTTTAAAAATTGACACCGACAGATTCATCGGCTCAATTGTCCTCCCTTCTTCAACCAAAGGTCGGTATATTTACCTGCTGGAAGATGCGCGCCGAGGCACCAATTATTTTGGCTTTGCGGAGGTAGAGGTTATAGGAAAGCAAACACGTATTGACGGTACCGATAACACAGGGTCACAAGTTACTGTTCCGTTTTCCTTCGCCGTTAGTCCCTCGGAACCGAGTCAGCTGGACAGCCCGACTCCGGGTTCAATTTTTGGGTGGAACGGATTGTCGTTCCTGCCGAATCAGTCGAAGGGGGGCTTACGGTTCCGAGCGGAACTGTACACCTGCGTAACCATCAATCCCTGTGTGTATAAATCCACACCAGAAGATTTTCTCAACTACTTCAACAGTCTGAACTTCAGATATACTTTGGATGGCAGAGACCTCGTAAAAAACGCCATCAACCTTCCGTCTGGCGAGGTTGGAGCAACCTACAATACCGATACAAACAACCCGAGTGGTGGAAACACGGTCGTGGTTGACCCGAGCAATCTTGCTTCCGGTGTTACCTTCGCGGATAATCTCTCCGTGAGAACGGGTAGCCCGCTTACGATATATGTCACCGGTTCAACGCGAACACTCATACCTTTCCGAATCGCGATATATGCGTTTGACGACAGAAATGTAGTCGGGGTTGTTAGAGCTGATTTTAGACCGAAATAAAAACATGAACTTTCTTTCGCGTACAACATTCTCTAAGTTCATCAGCCTCGTCGCGGGGGTGCTTAGCGTGGTCTTTACTTTGCTTATCGTGGGACCGGTGTTTTTGAATGCACAAAACGTGCCCACCCCTGCCGACGAGGGGAGCGATGAAGAAATAATAAATGAAGGCAATTACAATCCACCGGTTTATCAACCTGACTTTATCGGCCCTACGCAACCGGGACAAAACCCATCACGGGATGAACAGGCGGCTGGCGCGGCAAAGGCAGCGGCAAATCAACAGCAAACCCCCAACGTCAATAAAGTTGACCTTGATTGCGGTCTAGGGTGGGTAACGGCAGGAGGGAGCCTCACCGGTTGTGTCGCGTGGACAATGGAAAAGGCTATGTGGCTTTCCGCTCGTACCCTTTGGATGGCAGGGGTACTCTTCAATATCACCTTGGACTACACACTGAACCTCAACAGTCTACTTGAGAAACTCCCCATTGTGGATATTGGTTGGAAAGTTTTGCGCGACCTTGCGAACATTGTCTTTATCTTTATCGCGCTGTGGGCGGGTATCTCCATTACGCTCGGCATCGGGGACGACGGCAAGAAAGCGTGGGGGCTTTTGGCGCAGATGGTGCTCGTGGCGCTTTTCATTAACTTCAGCCTATTTATTGCAAAAGCAGTGGTGGATGCGTCAAATGTTGCCTCGCTACATTTCTATTCGCTCATTGTGGAACCGGGGCACTCAAAAGATTACGACAAAGGTCTCTCGGAGGCATTTATGTATGGCCTCAAGCTCTCCACGCTCTACAACAGCAAGGCGCTCGCTAGTGGAGGGGTGTCAAATAACAACTACATCCAGAGTGCTGGCAATTCGGGAACGGGAGCAAAGGGAGGGCTTTCGTTCACCAATATCATTCTCATCGGCTTTTTCGGCTCGCTTTTCATCATTGTAACCGCATGGGTGTTCTTCGCCGGAGCTATTATGTTTATGTATCGCGCGATTACCCTCATCTTCCTGATGATGCTCTCTCCTCTCGCATTCGTGGGGCTCATTCTGCCGGGGGCGAGCGGGATGGCGCACGCATGGTGGAGTAAGCTGTGGAGCCAAGCGTTTTTTGCTCCACTCTATCTCGCCCTCGCGTATATCGTGGTAAAAACCATCAACACGGAGGGGTTTGCGGGAGCGCTCGTCAACAGCGCCTCGGGAAGCGGATTTGCCGCGGCCATTACCGGTGACGGACCGGCTACCGTCGCGGTTGTATTCAACTTTATAATGCTCATCGGCCTTATGGTCGGCTGTCTTGTCGTTGCCCAGTCGCTCGGCGCGAAGGGAAGCGAGATGGCCATGGCCGGGTTTGAGAAGATAAAGAATGGCACCACCAGTCTCGTCGGGCGTACGGCCGTTCGTGGATTGCACTTTTCAGAAGATGGTACCTTTGCTAAAACGGGGGCTCGATGGAAAGGTTTTGGACAAAGCATTCAGCAGGGTGGGGGGTTTGCCGCAAAGGCAGGTCGCCTTCTCCAACTGGATCATGTGGTTGGGGGACTTGGGAAAGGGATGTCAAAACTTGCCGGAAAAGAGTTGGGGGTTCGCAAATTAAATGAGGTGTTTGAGAAATCCCGCCTAGGGCAAACCACTTTCGGCAAGTTCACGCGTGAACAGACAACGGAGCGACTTAGCCATGCTACCTTTGGTGGGGAGAAATCAGCTGAAACAGCGTACGAAGAGGACGAGCATATGCTCTCTCGCCGACGTGATATTGAGTGGGGGGCGCAGGCAATAACAAGCGCCAATGGACTGCGTCCGCTTCGTGAAGAAGAACGAAAGAAGCAGGAAGCGAAACTCCACGCGGAAGAAGAGTTGAATAAAGCCGAACAGGCATACGACAAGGCAAAAACAACTCCGGGAGTTACCCCTGAAGTTCTCGCCACGCTTAAAAATAATGTCATAAACGCACGAGGTAACCTTTCGGTGGCAACCACTGGACTTAACAAATGGTCCGAACAGAACAGCGCCGAAATTAAAAAATTCACGGGTGCGATTTCAAAGGCTCTCGCGCAGATGTCAACCGAAGGGTTTCTCAATCAGCAAAAGAGTTTCTTTACCAAGCCTGAAGTTATGGATATCGCCGTGCTCGGTGCCGACAAGTACAACGCGCTGATGAAGAGCGAGCACTTTACCGAGGTGGAAAAACACGAATATACCGAGGCTCGGGTGAAACGTGTGCATGACGTTGCCCATCGCGGAGAAGAACGCACACAGTGGTACAACGAAGCATGGCCGAGATATCAGCGGTCTCTTGAAGAATTTGAGAAAATCGTCAAAGAGAAAATTGACCCAAAGAGTACGAGTAAGAGTGGCTTATCCCTTCCACAGATACAAGTGGAAATTGCCGCAACGCAACAAGCGCTCAAAGAGGAAGCTGCAAAAAAACCCGAGGATGGCCGAAACACTGCAAAGATTGACGATTTGACTCATGAATTGACCAGACTCAACACGGAACAAGCTGAAGCGCAACAAGCAAAAACAAAACTTATCGAGAAGGGAGTCGCATCAGGGGAACTAGAAGTACCAAAAGCACCCAAACAACCGGGATGGGAAGACGCGGACGACGTCCGAAAGGCTATGAGGAATATGCGTAGTACCGAAGAAGTGGTGAACTGGTACCGACACGCTCGACCTGTGCTCAACTTTGAACTTGTGGAGCAAACACTAATGCAAGGACTGCTCGATAAGGTTCGTGACAGCACGGAGGTAGATTCCGAATTCAAGGAGCAATGGCGGGTTGATAAGCGTGGTTATGTTCGTGACGCAGGGTGGGCGGTAGCCGGAATGGACGCGGTAAAGATGCAAAAGATGCACGAAGTGATTGGCCCAGCGGTGGACGGATTCTTACAAACTATCAGCAAGCAGATGCAGGAAGTCGGGGACAAACAGTATCTTGAAGAATTTGACAAAAAAACCATTAAAGGGAGTGACGGAAAAGACTACAGCGCCGAAGAATTGCTGACGAAAGTAACCGACGAGTATAACAGCAAGGTTAGTGAGAAAGAGAAAATAACCGACACAGTCCCCCTGGAGGAGCGAAAACTCCGCAATCGCGCCGGTTACGCGCAGTACGATAAAGTCTCGCAAAACCTTGCCAACAACGAGTTCACCAAAATGCCGGGTATCTTGCGCGGTCTTTATATCGTGATGAAGAAACTTGATGAGGCGACTCTCGCACCCTATAGCGACCGCGACCTTGATGTCAAGATACCGATGCTCGAGTTCTTCCTCAAGGAATACCTGCGGGATGTTCAGGGAAAACAAAAGATGAGCAAGGAAAATGCTCAAATCTGGACGTATTTTGTGAACAAGGGAGGTACGCAGTTCATACCGTTTGGAAATCTCTCCGGTGAAAATGCCAAGCTAATGAACCTCATTGCTTCGCAAATAGGGCGAGATGACCCACGTTCACTTAGTGCCGGAGATTTCGGTCGTATGTCCAACGAATGGGAACGGGCAAAGGGTATGGGGATTTACAACTCCTACCGTACGGCTACCGGGTTAGAGCCACTTGATGTGGAAGACGAAACCAATCTTGAGGCACTCGGTATCAAAAATCGTCGCAGTAAAAAACCGTAGCAAATAGCTATTATGAATATTCACGAAACAAGAGAACAACTGGCGCTATGGACGGCCAACCTGCCTGATTCCGTCCAAAGCAAACTCTTGGATATCAAGCTTGATATCCCGGTTATGCTTGGAAGTATCTGCGACACGCAAGAGTTCGTGATATATGAAACCGGGGGCATCTATGAGGGGGTGTGGAAAATATTCACTGGTGAAGACTCACCGAGCAACTTTGTGGCGTTTATAGAAAAAGACGAGCGGATTGAGGAAGACAACCGGCCGAAGATTGCTACCCTTGCGTATGAAATCCAGACAAAGCTCTTTGACCCCGTGCTTCCGATACTGAAACAGGCGGGATTGCCGGTTAAAGAGGGAAGGGTGGCACAGCCGCCAAAGCAAAAGCTCGAAGTACTAAGCTCGAAGCTCGAAGAAGGGGTGCCGTCACCGTATGCGCAGGAAACCCAGATTCAAGATTCAAGATTCAAGATTCAAGAAAATAAAATCCCTCCCGCTTCCGAAAGCGGACTCCCTTTAGGAAAGGGAGAATCGGTCCAACCACCGCTTGAAGATAAGAACGTGCGAGCGTTGCTCAAAATTGCGTCGGGGACAAACTACAGTGAAGAACAACTTAAGGAGGCGTTTCTGGAGCTTCCGCAAGGGCTCCGCCAGTCACTGTCTTCGGTGGATACGGCAAACGCGATACAGGCCATCGCCAAAAAATACTTCCTGCACGTAGACCAAATGGCCTCTCTCGCGAGCGAAACAGGTTTGATACTTCTGGGACTCACACATCCGGGAGCCTTCATCGGAAATCTTGCCACACGTCTTCGCCTTCCAGAGGAAAAAACAAAAGAAATCGCGCGAGATATCAGCGCGCAGATTCTGGTGAAAGTGCGAGAAGCGCTTCGGGGACTGCATGAGAATGCAGAAAGCTCGAAGCTCGAAGCTCGAAGCTCGAAAAATGAAGCGGAAAAAAGTCAAACCACAAATCAAAAAACTACCGAACCTCTCCAAAGAATTGAGGTGATGCCACGGTCACAGAATGAAGTAGCCCGCCCACCTTTGCAAAGCCAAAGTTCTGTTGGGCAGGGAAGCGGGAAGTATGAAGTACGAAAGGAAGCACAACCCCAAAAGACGCCCTCATTTGTTACGGAGGATACCGCCACCGGCTCCTCTCTCGAACAAGAAGCTAAAAGCTATCAGCCCGTCCGAACGGATGCTCATCCGGGCGGGCTAAAAGCTAGTCTGCAGACTCCGTACACTACTGGCGCGAAATGGAATACGGGTGACAACATTTTAAACAGACAGGCTACGCAAAAAACGGAGTCACTAAGTCGCGATGAAGTGCTGAAGGGTATTGAGAACCCTATAGGAATCACCAATAATCAAGAAACAATAACCACCAAAAGACCAGAAGGGGTGCGGGAGAATGTGGGACCCACGGGATGGAAACCGGCCACCGCAGACGGTGGAAAATTCCAAATCACAAGCACCAAATCCCAAACAAATTCCAACGCACAAATCCCAAACACGAAAACTACTCAAAGAGTACCTATTCCGCAAAAGCCGGTACTGCCTCTCTCTCCCGTGATACCGAAAGCCCCCGCTCCCGCTACTCCCGCGGAAAAAGCGCGCCCGCAAAGTGAATCGGCTACACCACCGATTGTTCTCGCGGAGAAAAAGAGCGAGGGGGAGATGGATTTCCTTGACCAAAAGCTCCAAGCGCCCATGGCGATGCCGAGAACGGAGAAGCGGTACACGACCGACCCGTACCGCGAACCCCTGCAATAACAGATACCAATCTGCAAATGAATACCAACCTACAAATACCTACTAATATGCAGATTCGTATTCTAATTTGCAGGTATTAGCATATTGGTATGGATTAGTTATCATTGGTATCTGTATATGCGCTTCCAAGTTCCACAATTCATCAACGTAGAGGATAAAATCCTCGGGCCGTTCAGCATCAAACAATTCGTGTACCTCGTGGGCGGAGCGGGAATGGTGTATATCGCCTTCCATTTTTTGCCGTGGTATCTCTCTATCCTCATTATCGTACCGGTCGCGGGGTTTACGCTCGCGCTCGCGTTCCTAAAGCCAAACGGCAAGCCCTTCATCTTTATGGTGCAAGCCGCGATACAGTACGCGCTTTCGAGCCGTCTGTACCTCTGGAAGCGTGTTCCCAAAAAGATGACCGCGGAAAGCGCGGTAAAGGAGCTTACTCCAAACGCGGGAATACCCTCGCTCTCGGACAGCAAACTCAAAGACCTCACGTGGGCGCTGGATATCAATCAAAACGTAAAAAGAAGAAAGTAAGTCAAAAGCTAGAAGCTCTAAGATCGAAGAACTATAAAGGAACAAAAAAATGGAAGCTAAGGAAGTCCAAAAAGATGTGACGAAACCCAAACCTGTTTACGACCTGGAGAGTAGAACATTCATTTTTGCACGCGACGTGCGGGTTTTTGTAACACGGATCCCAAGAACCGTAGGAAATCTAGAGGATGGTAAGCAGGTTATTCGTTCGTCAGGTTCAATTGGAGCAAACTATATAGAGGCCACTGATAATCTAGGAAAGAAGGATGAGGTGCATAAGATCAAAATCTCGAGAAAAGAAGCTCGTGAAAGCAAGTACTGGCTTTTACTGGTAGATACTGGGAAAAATAGCGCATTGGAAACAGAACGAGAGCGTCTGGCGCAAGAGGCAAGGGAGCTTATGCTCATCTTTAGTGCCATAATGAGAAAGTTAACGTAATTTTTGATAGTATAGTAATAACTCAAGCCCTGGCTTGTCCGAAGATTAACTCCGTTTAACGCTATGTCTTCTTCGGACTTCGCGCTTAGAGCTTTATTTTATGCCAGTAGCTTCCAAAGCTTCACAAGAATTCGTCAAGATAAAGGAAATCCGCGACGGCATCGTGGTGCTTAAGGACGGCGGTCTTCGCGCGGTACTGATGGCCTCGTCCATTAACTTCGCCCTCAAATCGGAGGATAATCAGCAGGCTATTATTTCCCAGTTTCAGAACTTCTTGAACTCCTTGGATTTTTCGGTGGAAATCGTGGTGCAGTCGCGTCGTTTTGACATCAAGCCCTATATCGCACTTCTTGAAGAACGGGTGCAGGGCCAAAAGAATGAGCTTCTCAAATTGCAAACTCGTGAATACATCGGCTTCGTGAAAAAGTTTACGGAGGGAACGAACATTATGAATAAGATTTTTTTCATCGTCGTGCCCTATTCGGCAGCCATCGTTCAAATGCAACGGGGAGGGAACGGTATTACTATGAAAATCAAGGAGGGATTTGGGGGAGGGAAGCACACGGAAGCGGAAAAGACGAAAGGATTTGAAGAACAGCGAACCCAGCTTGAACAACGCGTGTCGGTAGTGGAACAAGGTCTCATTCGCACAGGCGTGCGGGTGGCGCAACTCGGAACAGAGGAGGTGGTTGACCTGTTTTATCAGCTCTTCAATCCAGGAGAAACGGAAAAGGCGGTACAAACCGCCTAACAGATACCAATCTGCAAATGAATACCAACCTACAAATACTTACAAATAAGAAGCAACCAGTTGAACTCATACATTCGGAGCTTTCGTTTGCCGTAGTTGGTCTCTGCTATGATATACACAATGAACTCGGCCGATTTGCTAAAGAAAAACAATACGCGGATGGCCTGGAAGAAAAATTAAAAAGCGAAGATATTCCTTCCCTTCGTGAGCTTAGAATTGGAAACACCAATAATATTGCGGATTTCTTGGTAGACGACAAAATCATTCTGGAACTCAAGTCTAAAAGGTTTCTATTACGCGAGGACTACCTGCAAACACAACGCTATCTTCAAGCAACTGGTGTACTATTGGGCATCCTTGTCAATTTTGGCGGGAAATATGTTAGAACTCACCGTGTAGTTAAGATAGAACATTCAAGCAGAAATCCCGATTAAGGGAATTAGTAGGTATTGGTAGATTGGAATAGATTAGTATTATTGGTATCTGTTATGAGTTTCTTTGACTTCCTAAAACCAAAAAAGAAAGAGGAGGATATCGCGGAGTTTCTCCCGCAGGATATTTATCAGTCCGGCACGCTGGAGTTGCAGGACGTTATCGCGCCCGCGGCGCTTAAAGTAGGGCCGAAATCCCTGAACGTCAGCGGAAAAATGACCCGCACGTTTTTCGTCATCTCCTATCCCCGTTACCTTACGGAAGGCTGGTTCGCTCCCATCATCAATCTGGACAAGGTGTTTGACATCAGTATCTTTATACATCCCGTAGATACGGCCAAGGTACTGCGTCAATTTCAAAAGAAAGTAGCGGAGGTACAGAGTCAAATGGCCGACCGTGACAAGAAGGGCCTCGTCCGTGACCCGATGCTTGACACCGCTTATCAGGACCTTGAAAAGCTCCGCGACGACCTCTTGCAGGCGCAGGAAAAGCTTTTTGACGTCGGGATTTATCTCACCATTTATGGGGGAACGGATGACGAATTGGATAAGGTTGAGAGCGAGGTGCGGTCGCTCCTTGAAAGCAAGCTCGTCATCATCAAACCCGCGCTCTTTCAACAGGAACAGGGCTTCAGAAGTACGGCACCGCTCGGAAATGACGAGCTTATGGTACACACCAAACTCAATTCCTCTCCGCTTTCCAGTGTTTTTCCATTTCTCTCGTTTGACCTCACCTCAAACAAAGGCATTCTCTACGGGGTAAACCGTCACAACGCGTCACTGGTTCTGTTTGACCGTTTTAGCCTTGAAAACTACAACTCAATTACGCTCGCTAAGTCAGGTTCCGGAAAATCGTATATGACAAAGCTTGAGATACTGCGCTCTCTTATGTTCGGCACGGATGTCATCGTGATAGACCCCGAACGTGAGTACGAATATCTCGCGGAGGCGACGGGAGGAAAATATTTCAATATCTCACTCAACTCGGAAAACCACATTAACCCCTTTGAACTCGCCACTCCGCGAGAAGACGAGTCGCCATCGGATGTACTCCGTTCAAACATTATCAACCTTGTCGGGCTCTTCCGTATTCTTCTCGGAGGTCTTTCTCCCGAGGAGGACGCGATTATTGACCGCGCCATCAGCGAAACCTACGCGCTGAAGGATATTACGCCCGACTCCGATTTCTCGGCGATTGAGCCCCCGCTTCTTTCGGATTTTGAACTGGTACTCGCCGGAATGCAGGGAGGTGAGTCACTCGTCCAGCGTCTTTCAAAGTACACGCACGGCACGTGGGCGGGGTTCATCAATCAGCCGTCAAACGTGGATATCAACGCGAACTTTGTCGTCTTCTCGCTTCGGGATATGGAAGATGAACTGAAGCCCGCCGCAATGTATATCGTGATGCACTTTATCTGGAACAGTATCCGAAAACAGCTCAAGAAACGTCTGATGGTTATTGACGAGGCATGGTGGATGATGAAATCCGAAGATACCGCCTCATTTCTTCTCGGCCTCGCGAAGCGCGGACGCAAGTATTACCTCGGTCTCTCCACCATTACCCAAGACGTTGACGACTTCTTGAAATCCCCGTATGGACTGCCCATTCTCACGAACTCCTCAATGCAGATGCTTCTGAAGCAATCGCCGACGGTGGTGGACAAGCTTCAAACGATTTTTAGCCTTACGGATGAAGAAAAATATCTTCTTCTTGAGTCGGATGTGGGGGAGGGACTGTTCTTCGTGGGATTAAAGCATGTCGCTATCAAGGTGATTGCCTCATACACCGAAGACCAAATCATCACCTCCGACCCGTCCCAGCTCCTCTCCATCAAGGCCGCGAAGGAGGAGCTTAGGGTTGCCGAAGGGAATTAATAGGCTCTAGGCATTAGGCGCTAGGGGGAAAATATGTTGTACTTTCTACCCTAGAGCCTAAAACCTAGTGCCTTCTTTGCTATCGTGCCTTCACAATCTCAACAACAAGAACGTGGCCTTCTGGAACGAGGAGCAATCCACGGAATACAAGAACTCTTCAAGAAGGAAGGGCTGGAATTTACCGCCTCCGACCTTCCCGCCATTGCAAATTTCAAACCTGAAAAATCTCCGTTTCCGATTCTTATATTTCTACTTGCTGTTACCAAAGACATCGTTGACCTCTTCGTCATATTCCCCGACTTGGCTGGTCTCACTGTGATAGGTATCATCTTTACGGTTTCAGTGCGAATGCTGGTTCTCGCATTTACTATTATCGTCACGACTGTTTTTTGGTTATGGATGATAGGAAAGATAAGTGGTCTGGCAAGATTTGGCATGAGGGGTGCTGTTAAATTGTATGTGCGAAGAAGAGTACAACAAGGAACTGCTGGTTTTTTCGTTGAATGCATCGCTCCTTATATCCCCTTTACTACCATCTTTGTTATTTTGGCCCATCACCATGAGAACAAGTATGTGAAGTTGTTCATTGAAGCGTCCGAACAGTATGGTAGGGCCTTGAAAGGGAAGGGAATAAAGTTTGGTAATTCCCAACCGAGACAGCGGCAACCAACATCTTCCAATACGGGCGGGGTACAGAGGGTATCTGAATTTGCACGGGGGGCAACATCACGTACGCAAGGTATGAGCACAACGGTCGGCAGCGCCCTCGCGCCTCAACATACCGCTACTTCACTGTCCACACTTGGACAGAGTCGTGGGTCATTACCACCCACCCGAACCACGCAGGCGCTTTTGCCCGAGGCTCCGCCCTCGCAAACGCCTGCATCAAGCCAAACCCCGCGTACCGAGCCACACCAAGACATCGGCGCGCAACCGCTCTTCAGGCAGGCTCCGCCAGAATCCGTGAAAAAGTAGTTCTGGAGCATTTCAGCCTGTGCCTGTGCACAGCAAGACGCCCCTATCGTGTATAATACCTGTATGCGTCATATCTCTGCTCTATTCGTCTCGCTCGCGCTTGTCCTCATAAGTATACCCACGGTTCTCCTTGCCCAAACGGGAGGGGTGGGCACCGAGCTCCCGATGACGGTGCTCCCCGAGCACCCAAGGCCCGGTGAAGCTGTCGAGGTTTCGGTGGAGAGCTACAATATTGACCTCAACCGTGCGGAGGTACAGTGGTTTGTGAACGACAAGCTCGTCAAGACCGGTTTGGGAAACAAGCGTTTAACCGTATCGGCCGGTCGGAATGGGGAAACGACCGTCGTTCGCGTCGTCGCGATTGCCGAAAACGGTATCATTTACTCGGCGAGTGCCACCATACGACCAGCCGAGGTGAACCTCCTGTGGCAAGCACAGTCGTACACCCCCCCGTTCTACAAAGGAAAGGCGCTCATGCCGTACCAAGGGACGGTACTCGTCGCGGCCATACCGTCATTTACCCGAGGGAAGTCTACTATGTCTCCGGGGTCTCTCATCTACACGTGGAGTGAAGGTGACAATGTCATTGGCGATTCATCAGGGAAGGGGAGGAACCTTTTTGTGTTCCGCGGTAGTGTGCCTCTCCGAACCAAAACTATTTCCGTACTTGTGGAAAGCCCCGACCGAACAATGTCCGCAGAGGCAAGCATAAATGTGACGCCGGTTGCCCCGAGACTCCTGTTTTATGAAAATCATCCTCGCTACGGCTTGCTCATTTCAAAAGCTCTCGCCAACAGCTTTACCCTGAGTGAGGACGAGACGAGGATTGACGCCGTTCCGTACTATTTTGAATCGGACACCAAAACCGGTAGCGCGCTGTTGTATGAGTGGCAGATGAATTACAGCCCGCTTACCTTTGAAACAAGTCCGTTCCTTATTTTACGTCGCGCTTCAAACGCCGCGGGACGAACCAATATCTTTCTTGAAGTACGCGACACGGATGAGCAAAAGACCTTCCAAGCTGCCGAGGGGAAACTTATGATTGAGTTTCCTCAAATAGGATTTGAAGCTTCACCCATTCAATAACAACCTGATTTTATGCGAACCGTACTTATTTACAGCCTGTGCGTCATAGCCGTTATATCGGCATTGGGAGGGATGGGAATTCCCGTCGCCTACGCGACCAACCCGACGGGGGTTAATTATGTACCCCTTGCCCCGATTGACGTGGCTGGTTCCGAATTTACGTCAGCGACGTTTGATAAAACTTCCAATAATGCGACTTCCGACTGCATAGCTCCCACCTGCTTTCCAAGATACCTGCGCACCATTTACAACATAGGTGTCGCCCTCGCGGGACTGTTCGCGGTCGTCTCAATCGTACGCGGAGGTTTTACGCTCATCTTCACCGACTCTATTCTGGGGCACAGCGAGGCCAAGGGCATTATTTTGCGCGCACTCGGAGGACTCCTCATTGTCTACTCCTCGTACATTTTTATGAATGCCATCAGTCCATCGCTTGGTAGCGACCTTGACCTTTCCCTTGATTTCGGGCGGGTGAGGATTCAAGCCGAGGACCTTACAAGTCTTAACGTGGCTTTGACCGAACAACAGCTTAAACAACTAGATGACGCCACTATCAAAAGAAGGGACGAGCTACAAAAAAGAATTGACGATAACACCGTTACGTTGGTTGCAAATAGGTTAGCGTTGGAAACCGCTCGTTCCGAAGGAGATTCTTCCGCCATAACCACGCTTCAACAAGAAATAAGCTCCCTTGAGAGTCAAATCGCCGACGATAACATTGCCCTTGCTCACAATGTGGGACGTCAGGCCTCCCTTCACGGAAGCAACGCGACAACACAGCAGAAGGCACAAGAGGCTTTAACCAATGCAACGAAATCGGGCGGGGCCATTGACCAAACACGGGCAAAATTTACCGCGGCACGAACTCTTATTGCGTCTAACCCGGGTAAGCTCGCCGATTCATACTTCCAAGAACTGCAAGAGATAAGTGTTATAAACAAAAGTATTGCTTTTGGAATACTTGATAATCCTCCAGCCTCGGTATATAGAAATCCAGCCACGGGAGTAGAGACAACGAGTCAAAATCTCACCGCTGCTATGGATATTGCCAAAGCGCAAATGACGGCAATCGATAACGAGCGGAAGAAACAAATAACCGCTCTCATTGGATTGAGCGCGGGGTCAACACTTACCTCAACCCAAAAAACAATTGCACGAGAACGTATACACGCTACCGCCAACGAACAAATTTGCCAAATACGAAACGCTTGCAAGAGCAAGGGAAGTGTCGCGAACTCATGTCAGAATCATTTAGCCTCTTTGCCTTGCCAACTCTGATTATCTTTTTTTCTACGCACCTATGTCCCGAAATAAAAAAATCCTCATAACGTTCGGTGTCCTGCTTGTTGTAGCGGTGATTGCCTTTTTGGTGTATTACTTCTTTTTCAGAAGCGTGACACCAATTCCTGATGGGGGAGACTTCCCGCCACCGGGAGACGAAATCACTCCCGAAGATAAACCCCCTGTGGTACTCCCGCCCGAAACAACAGGAGCTTTTGAGCCGATACTGCGTCAGCTTTCAAAAGTGCCGATAGCGGGTTCCGTCCTTGGAACAAAGGGCGGGAAAGCCATCGTGCGTTATCAAGACCGCGCCACGGGGAACATCTTTGAAATCGGAGCCGAAGGGGAGGGGGAGAAACGACTTACCAACACCACCATTCCAAAAGTGTACGAGGCACTCTGGAGCAAATCAGGAACTGCGCTTATTTCTCGGTACGTCAGGGAAGACAGCGAGACCATTGAATCGTTCTCGGCGCGCGTGAGTCCTGGCGTTTCTGGAGCAGAAGGGGAGCTTAAGGGCACCTTTCTTCCGCGGGACATTCTTGATGGAGCGATTTCCCCTGATGGGACATCCTTTTTCTACCTGACGGAGGACCGTGGGGGAGTTACGGGCGTGAGGAGCGACCTTACGGGGAGCGCACGGACGCAAATTTGGACGTCACCTGTTCGAGAATGGCTTGTTTCGTGGCCAGCGCAGAACAAGATATTCCTTCTCTCAAAACCGACAGCACTCGCTGACGGACTACTTCTCTCGCTTGACCCACAAGGGGGTGGGAGTGCTCTCATTTTGCGAAATATCCAAGGTCTTACCGCACTCCCAAATCCGACCCGTCCCGAAATCTTGTATTCATCAAGCGGTGAATCGGAAATCTCCTTGTCTCTATTCAATTCGGCTACCGGAGACAGAACTCCGGCGGGGGTGACCACCCTTCCCGAAAAGTGCGCGTGGAACAAGGGTGGAGATGCGTTTTATTGCGGTGTGCCGAAGACCTTTCCACCGGGAAGCTACCCCGATGCCTGGTATCAAGGAGTTATACCCTTTGAAGACGAAGTGTGGAGTGTCACATCGTCTGGAGAAACAAAACGAATACTGGATATCAGCGACAAGCGAGGTCTCCCTATTGACCTTACCAATCCGGAAATCAGCCCCGATGACAAATTTCTTATCTTTACCGACAAAGTGAGTGGAACGCTCTGGAGTTTGCAGATGAAAGAATAGGCGCCGAAGGCACTAGGCTTTAGGCTTTAGGAAAAGACAGAAAATGACTCGCTCCTACAAAGACTTAATTGTGTGGCAAAAATCAGTGGCCTTGGTTATTGAAGTGTATAAACTTACCGAGAGTTTTCCCCGCAATGAACAGTTCGGTCTTACTTCACAGATGCGAAGAGCTGCCGTTTCTATTCCTTCAAACATCGCGGAGGGAAAGCTACGAGGTCATACGAAAGAATGTCGCCAGTTTTTCTTTATCTCCTTTGGGTCCGGTGGAGAACTAGAAACTCAAGTTGAGATTGCAAAACACCTTTATAAAGAAAAGGGGCTGGACTTTACCAAAACTGATTCCCTTTTAGGTGAGGTAATGAAAATGTTGAATAAGTTTCTTTCTACCCTAGAGCCTAGCGCCTAGTTTCCTAGAGCCTGGTCTTCGACGTATTTTATCACTACCCGCCTTCGTTCCCCCTCGCCAACCGACTCGGTCTTGAGGTCTTTTGTTTCTTGGAAAAAAGCGTGGATAATCATACGCTCGTACGAAGACATCGGTTCAAGCTCAACGCTTGTCTTGAATGAACGCGCGCGGTCACCCATAACTTTGGCGATGTTTTTGACACTGATAAGCGCGGCTTCCTGATAGCCGTTTACGTCCACAAAAAATGTCTGGGTGTGTTCGCCCTCGGTGGGGGATACCGGGGAGGTTTCTCCTTTTTCGGTCATACGTGGGGCGCTTTTCGCGGAGGCGATTTTCTTCACCAAGTGGTTGAACGCGGAAAGGTTGGCTCCTTTGGCGCCGATAAGGAGATGCGAATCGGTGGTGCTTACCGCAAATCGCTTTCGTCCGTCGGACTCCGATACTTCAATACTTTGTACGGCTATCTGCATATGCCGAAGCAGGTCTTCTATAAGTTGTTTGATGGCGTCTGTATTCATAGTAGTAAGCTGATAGCTGATAGTCAGGCACTGCTAATAGAAAATCCTCTCTATAAGCTATAAGCTGTTTTGGTGGGTAGGGTGTCCTTTTTTGAGTGACCTGCGAACCACTAGCTCCTGCGCAATGGTAAACAGACTACTGGTTATAAAATAAAGTGCAACTGCTCCGTTCACCGCATAGGCAATAAAGCCCATAAATATGGGTAAAAAGTACTTCATTTGCATATGCATCCCGCGAGCAAGGTCGTTCCCGAGCGAGGGAGTGTCGGTTTTTGGTGGAGCGGGAGGCATAGCGAAATGAGCCTGCAGAAATTGGGCGACTCCGGCTAAAATAGCAAGAAGGAGGCTTTTTTGGAGAATATTAATCCCGAAAATGTGCATATCGGGAACGGGCACCGGCACGAATGAATAGAGGAGCGCCGTATCTATCACGGGGAGACCTCCGCCGTAAAAAACGTAATAGAGGGCGATAATGATGGGAATTTGAATAAAGAGGGGTAGTATGCCGGCAAACGGGTTGATGTTCTTCTCGCGATAAAAGTCCAAAACCGCTTTCCCTTGCGCCTGTTTGTCGTTTTTAAACTGCTCCTTTATACGATTGAGCTCTCCCTCGTGCATCTTCATTTCAAGCTGGAACTTGGCCGCCTTATGTGAAAGAGGGGAGAGAATGAGCTTAATCAAACAGGTAAACAAAATGACGGCAATACCCACGGAATGCCCGGGAAGAACGCCTATCAAAAAAATAAGCCCGTTGTAGAGCGGGACATAGAATATTGTTTTAAGCGTCGCGAGCATGCCCACATTCTACCCCAAGGAAGGGGGAGGGGCAACAAAGGCTTAGGTTAGGCCTTTTTTGTGATGCCCTCTTTAAGTTCACTTTGTAGCCCTGCGAAGGTTGCCGTGAGTGCCCCTCTCTTGCAGGTAACCGTCATAACACACCCTTGGGGGAGGGGGGAAAGATTTTCAAGCGCGCCGTACACCCGTCTTCGGAGCAGATTGCGGTCAACCGCGCGTTTATAGCTTGAGGATGACACAATAACAGCAAACCTCTCCAGACCCGGAGGAACCTGTGTGAGGCGCACTATGAGATGAGGTGTGTGTATGGTCTTTCCTCCTCTTATTTTCTTAAAGTCCTCGGTAGTGAGGCGTTTTGACTTGGGTAACATGGCTGATTTTTAAGGAGGAGCTTGCGACGACTATAAAAATCGCCACCCTGTGTAATAAAAATCTAAAACGAGACCGCGGTAGCGTACGCGAACTACACTACAAAAGTTATCTGCCCTCAACCCCCATGTATTACACGGGGTCTCGTAACTACGGCTGAACTAGAGCTAGGAGGCTTTCTTACGGCTCACCGTAAGCTTTTTTCGTCCCTTGGCACGTCGCCTTGAGAGAGCGGAACGCCCTCCGGGGGTCGCCATTCGGGAGCGAAACCCGTGCGTTCTCGCTCGCTTTTTTCTTTTTGGATTATAGGTGAAGCTCATATTTTTTTGAACTTGAACTAATAACGGTAAATTGCGACTGGAACAAAAACGGGTTTTTGGGTCGTTTGAACTGTACCAGTTACTTGTTATAAGTTCTAGTTACAGTTATTCACTTCTTGTCCCCATATTATTAACATATCGTGCTCTTTTTCACAAGTTTTGCATTTCTGTTATCGGTATATACTAGTACCACCAAAGAATGGAACATGAAGCATGAAGTATGGAACACTTAAATATCTTCCGTAGACTGCTTCATATTTCATTCTTCATATTTCATCTCTTATGACCGACACCAAACAACTCTGGGACAGTGCTCTCGCTGAAATTGAACTTTCTGTTTCAAAGGCTAATTTTACGACATGGTTCAAAGACACCGCTATTTCCCGAATAGAGGAGGGAGTAGTGCATCTTGCCGTACCCAATACGTTCGTGAAGGACTGGTTACTCACCAAATACCACAAATCCATACTCCACTCCCTTCGGAATCTCTCCGAGCAAATTCGGGCACTTGAATATACCGTGGCCAAGGACGACCCTCGTAAACGCGAGGTTTTGAAAGCGTCATCACAATCACTCACCTCCGAGCTTCCGCTCCAAGACCACTATGTAGACAAAGAGACCAACCTCAACCCACGCTACACCTTTGATTCTTTTGTTGTGGGACCGTTTAATGAACTCGCGCACGCAGCAGCACTCGCCATCATTAAGACTCCGGGAAGTACCTACAACCCGCTTTTTATCTACGGCTCAACCGGGCACGGTAAGACACATCTTATCCAAGCTATCGGAAATCATCTCAAAACCGCTTTCCCCGGACAACGCATCTACTATGTTACCTCAGAAAAATTCTCTCAGGACTTCGTAACCGCGATGCAACAGAGTCGTATCTCTCAATTCAAGGAGAAGTATCGCCAATATGACTCGCTCATAATGGACGACATCCAGTTCTTTTCCAATAAAGAGAAGAGTCAGGAAGAACTTTTCCACCTGTTCAACGACCTGTACGCCCACAACAAACAGATTATTTTCTCGTCCGACAAGCACCCGAATTACATTCAAAATCTTGAGGAACGGCTCAAGTCGCGGTTTGCCGCGGGTATGATTGTGGACATTCCTCCTCCCGACAGGGAATCGAGGGTATCCATTCTCAAAACCAAGGCTCGCCTAATGCGTTTTAATCTTATGGATGACGTTGCGGATTACATCGCGGCAACACTTGAGGGCAACATACGGGAACTTGAAGGAATACTTAATTCCATTATGATGCAGACACAGGTGAAGGGGCGCGACCTTGGTGTGCTTGAGGTAAAAGCTATTCTCAAAAACACCGGCAAACCGAAAAAAATCTTGTCAATTAAGGATATTACGAAGGTTGTCGCCGACTTCTACAACATTGACGAGAACCACATCTACGAAAAAACTCGGCGGAAAGAGGTGGTAAAACCGAGACAACTAGTGATGTATATCCTTCGGGAAGATTGCAGTGTTTCGTTCCCGCTTATCGGGCAAAAGCTTGGAGGGAGAGACCATACGACGGTCATCCACTCGTGTGACAAGATAAAAAACGAGATACGAGAGGACCCAAATCTGCTTCAGGAAATCAACCAGATTCGCGCGCTTCTCTAACCAACCGGTGGAGAAATCTGTGGAAAACATATGCGTGAAAAAGGAAGAACGTGTGGATAAGAAACACAAAAGAAAAAAGAGAGAGGTGTTATACCAAGAAAAAGAGAAAAATCCACAAGAAGAAGAAAGGGGAGTCGTTAAAAAATAGCTCTGGGAAAAGGTTTAAAAAAAATATCCACCTATCCACACCCCTCTTAATAATAATTTCTTCTTTATAAAAAAATAACTATTATAAAAAGAGTGAAGGAAAACTGGGGATAAGTGGAAACAAGTGTTTAATGAAATAGTTTTGAACGAGATGAAAATAGAAGTTATAAAAGATAAATTACAAAGTGTTGTCGGAAAAGCCGGACGACTCGCGGGGAAACATCTCTCACTTCCTATTCTTTCCCACATACTTCTTATTGCCAAAAAAGGAGTACTCACCGTTCGTGCGACCAATCTGGAAATGGGGGTTGAGTATACAATTCCCGTTAAGATTGAGCGGGAAGGAGAAGTAGCGGTTCCTTCCGGTCTCCTTTCTTCTTTTATCGCAAATCTTGGAAACGTTAAGAGTGTTTCTTTGGAAGTTGTGGACGGTAAACTGATTATTTCCTCGGATGGCGCGAAAGCAACCTTAAACGGCGGGGCTAGCGATGATTTTCCCACTATCCCAAAGGCGGAAGGACCTTCATTTCCGATTCTACCCGAGGTACTTCTTAAAGGGTTCAAGGCGGTACATTACGCGGGAGCTCTCGGTAATCTCAAACCGGAACTCTCCAGTGTGTATATGTACCACGAAGGAGACGAACTTATTTTTGTCGCCACCGATTCCTTCCGTCTCGCGGAGAAAAAAGTCCCGTTCAAAAAAGTAGCCGCGTTTCAATCGGTGCTTATCCCCATCAAAAATGTGATTGAGTTTATCCGTATCCTTGAGGAGGAAAAGGACGAAATTCGTGTTTTTATCGGCAAAGGGCAATTGTCGGTTGAGGGAAATGGTCTTCTTGCTACCTCAAGGCTCGTAGAGGGTTCTTTCCCTGACTACCGTCAGATTATGCCGAAAACGTTCGTTACGGAGGCGGTAGCGCTCAAAGAGGACCTTATCTCGGCGCTCAAGCTCACTACCCTCTTTTCGGACCGCTTTAATCAGCTCCACCTTGACCTTGACCCGAAGAAGAAAAAGTTTGAGTTTTCCGCGAAAAGTGGAGAACTTGGAGAGAGTAAATCGTCCCTTTCTTCGGCGCTCACGGGAGAACCACTACAAGGAAACTTCAATCATCGGTATATCGCGGATTGTCTTGGTGCTCTTTCCGCAGACAGCGTGGCCTTGCGATTTAGTGGAGAGAATC
>JAUSFR010000014.1 GCA_030649775.1 bacterium
GGCGATAAGGGCAACGACGATAAGCAAAGCAATACCCATCGAAAGGGCGTAACCTCTTTTTTGTTCTGTAGGCATAGAAAGATATTATACTACCTTCGCTTTTCTTTGGGCTTCTTGCGTAGACGCACATTATGCGGCGTAATTTCAAGATATTCGTCTTCAGCCATCACCTCAAGTCCGCGCTCAATTGTTATTTCATAGGGAGGCACGAGGTCAATCGCTTCATCCGTTCCCGAGGCTCGAACGTTCGTGAGTTGCTTTCCTTTCGTCGGGTTCACCTCCATCTGCTCGCCCTTTGAGGTATTGCCGATAACCATACCTTCATAGACCGGAGTTCCTGGACCGATATAGAGGACACCGCGTTCCTGAAAGCCCCAGAGCGCGTAGCCAAGCGCCTTCCCTGTCGCCATTGATATCATAGAGCCCACAAGGCGTTTTTGAATTTCTCCGGCGTACGGTTTGAAGCCGACGACGCGTGACGACATAATACCTTCGCCTCTCGTATCAATGATGAATTGATTTCGGTACCCCAAAATGCCTCGCGTCGGTCCTTCAAAGGTGATGCGCACAATTCCGTCCCGCTCGCTCATATCTCGCATCTGAAAGGCGCGTCGGCCGAGTTTTTCTATGACCACGCCTTGGTACTCCGATGGGGTGTCCACAATAACCTCTTCAAACGGTTCCTGTTTTACACCGTTTTCGGTACGAATAATAACTTGCGGTTGAGATACCTGCACTTCGTAGCCGGCACGACGCATATTTTCAAGCAAAATAGCGACGTGGAGCTCACCGCGTCCAAGCACTTTGAAATACTCATTGGAAGAGAAATCCACCTTGAGTCCCACGTTCACCTCAAGCTCCCGTTCAAGATACTCACGAATTTGGCGAGAGGTGACGTATTTGCCGTCCTGTCCACCAAACGGCGAGGTGTTGATGAGAAACTGAAGTTCAATCGTTGGTTCGTCAATCGCGATAAGTGGGAGCGCTACCGCCGTTTGCTCCGCCGAAACCGTTTCGCCGATTTCAATATCGGTAAGCCCCGCGATAAGCGTAATGTCGCCTGCCTGTACTTCGCTCGCCTCAATTTTCTCCATCCCTTTCCACGTAAAGAGTTTCAGAATCTTGCCCACGCGCGTTTCTCCTTTTTGATTACGTACGAACACACTCATTCCGGGCTTTGCGACACCTTCGTAGACGCGAGCCACCGCCATACGGCCGAGAAAATTGTCGTACGCGAGGTTGAACGGCTGAAGGCGAAGCGGTTTCGCGATAAGTTCGGGCGTATCCACGCTCGGCACGTGCTCTACGATAGTCTCCAAAAGTGGCGTGAGGTCCGTGGAGACATCCGCAAGGTTCTTCTTTGCGATACCTTGTCTGCCGATTGAGTACACCACGGGAAAGTTCGCCTGCTCCTCGTTTGCACCGAGTTCAAAGAAAAGCTCAAGCACCTGTTCATGTGTGCGGTCGGGGTCGGCAGCGGGCTTGTCTATCTTATTGATAATGACGATGGGCTTGAGGCCAAGCTCCAAAGACTTCTTAAGTACGAAGCGAGTCTGGGGCATTGGCCCTTCCTGTGCATCAACTACAAGAAGCACACAATCAATGGAACGAAGCACCCGTTCCACCTCGGAGCCGAAGTCCGCGTGCCCGGGGGTATCCACGATGTTAATCTTCCCACCCTTGTACGGAATAGAGGTGTTTTTTGCGTAAATCGTAATACCGCGCTCAAGTTCGAGCGCGTTTGAGTCCATAGTTGCCCCTTCCTTGCTCACCCCCGACTGCTTCAAAATAGCATCGGTAAGGGTGGTCTTTCCGTGGTCAACGTGTGCGATAATTGCAATGTTTCTGATTTCCATACAGCGGTTTTTTACAATAAAAATGAGGCCTCTCGGCCAATAATGTCACTCCTACATCATACGATAAAACG
This sequence comes from bacterium, assembly GCA_030649775.1. Classification (GTDB taxonomy): domain Bacteria; phylum Patescibacteriota; class Minisyncoccia; order Phycocordibacterales; family UBA10002; genus UBA10002. Next base: position 1,928 of record JAUSFR010000014.1, read on the forward strand.
ACAAAAACAGCAAGAAAAATACCGCCTCGCAAATAGCGTGGCGGTCTTTTGCACTATACAGAACTCTGAACCGAAGAAGCGAACCTAGACGAGTGCGGATTGTTTCGCGTTTCTGGCCCAAGCCGTATCAAGTTCGTTTGAAAAAACCGCGAGGCCGGCGAGGCAAGATAGCGCCTGCCCAGGGTGTTCCAGATTGTGGCACCCAATTCGGCAACCACGTCCCGAATCTATAGCACTTCGTTCGGTGTACACCGCGCTGTCTCCAGGGGGACAGTTGAGGAAGAGGTTGTGCATCTCGCTCACCGTTGCGGAAAGCGTCCCATTATCATTTCGATTCTCACCCATCATATACCTCCATGCATATGCGATTGCGTCGGTAATTCGAGCCTTCACCGCTTCGAGCGGTAACTCTCCTCCCTGCACCAATAACTGGTCAAACAAACGGAGTCCTTCGCTACCTAATACTCCACCGAGCGCACTACCGTTTATTTCTCGGCTTGACCAGAGTCGTAATAAGAGCCACTGTGGCGTACCCGTCGGCATTTGCGATTGAGGCGGTATTTCAAGGAGTGAGAAAAGAAGTCCAAGACTTCTTGTCACTACATATCCGGCGCTCCAATCGCACGCTCTTATTGCTCCGGAGCCTCCGCAGTACAAACATGCCCTTCCATCTTTAACGCCTTCTCCTTCACATTTAGCACAACTTTTGCCGGTAAGTTGCCATATTCTCGGAAGTGGGACTTCAAAGAGCGCAAAGGCTTCGGTTGCCTCTTTTCTGACAATGGATTCGCCAAATCCAAAATTTGTAGCGTTGAAGTCGCAAGAAGGACTTCCGTATTGACGGAGAACACCCTCATCCTTCAGAATTTGCATAAAGGGTGAGTTCTTGGGAATCGGACGAAATGCCTCAATGAAGGCTTTCGCGACATAGACCTGCAGAGCGGGGATATCGGGGTTCCAGCAAAGTTTCCACCATGCGGGTTTGGTCTCCAAATAGGGAAAGCTCATTTCTTATGTTCCTTTTTTTGATTGTTCCGATATGAAGCTTAGCGTAGTACTACCGAAAGTCAACGCAAAAACTGCCCGTTCAGGGCAGTTTTTTGTTAAGCTCTTTCACTGTCTTACTTAGAAGTAAGGTAGTGAAGAGAAATTATACTCTTACGGGGAGCGTCCTATAGATACAGCGGACACAGACCGTTTGTTCTTTGCGCGTTTTGATATATTTGTTACCACAAACACACAGCAAAATCTCGGTACGAGTTCGCTTTTCTACCCACTTGCCCACCGGATTCTGGAACGTCTT
>JAUSFR010000030.1 GCA_030649775.1 bacterium
CCTGGGATACATACTTCCAGCGACAGCGGTAGGACAATGAAGTCCTGACCAGTAGACCCTCGCGTATTTGCCAGCAACATGGCAGAGCGCGAGGGTCCTTTTTCTTTTTCACGTTTTCCGCTAGTCTTCCATTATGATCAAATTCGATATTATCACCATATTCCCCGACGCATTTACCTCGTATTTTTCGACGAGCATATTGAAGCGTGCTCAAGAGAAGCGGCGAGTGAGGATTGCTGTACACAATTTGCGTGACTATACGACAGATAAGCATCGAACGGTTGATAGTAGTCCGTACGGGGGTGGGGCGGGGATGGTACTCAAAGTTGAACCGCTTTATAAAGCGGTTACAACTTTGAAGTCAAAAGTCCATAAAGTCGAAGGTCGAAAGTCGTTGAAGTCTAAGGTTATTTTATTGGCTGCAAGTGGGAAACAATTTGATCAGCGCATGGCAGAAAAGTTTGCGAAGCTGGATCAGATTATTTTTATTTGTGGACACTACGAAGGCGTAGACGAACGCGTGATGGAATTTGTGGACGAAGCGATATCGGTCGGACCATACGTTTTGACGGGCGGAGAATTGCCGACGATGACGATCGTAGATGCAGTGACGCGCCTCATTCCTGGCGTGCTGGGGAATCCGGAGTCGTTGAAAGAAGAATCATTTAGGAGTCAAAAGTCCATAAAGTCAAAAGTCCATAAAGTCAATAACGACTTTCGACTTTCGACTTTCGACTTTGAACTTTCTCGTGAGTATCCACACTATACCCGTCCGGAAGTGTTCGTACCGAAGAAGGGTACGCGCTGGGCGGTGCCGAAAGTACTGCTGTCGGGGAATCATGCAAAAATAGCCGATTGGCGCAGAAAACAAAGGGGATAACGCGTGGAAAACCATATGGAGGGTGAGCCCTTGACAGGGTGGAGGGCAAACGGTACACTAAGCAATACAATAAATGCGCTTATGCATTGACAAAAGAAACGTGCCAAATCGTATCTCAATGATTTGACCAGAAGAGAGTTGCTGATTCATCGGCATCTCTCTTCTGTTTTGAAGAAGTGCTAGCTGATAAGAAAGTTATTTGACAATTCTGACGCCTTTTTATAAAGGGTCGGAACCTCGACGTGCAGTCGGGGTAAAAAAGAGAGCTTGAGTAAAACGATGCTAATATTATCAATTTCTTTTTGAGAGTTTGATCCTAGCTCAGGATGAACGCTGGCGGCGTGTCTAAGGCATGCAAGTCAAACGGGCTCGCAAGAGTACCGTGGCAAACGGGTGCGTAACACATTGGTAACCTACCTCCGAGACGGCCATAACTCACCGAAAGGTGTGCTAATAGCCGATACATTCCCGACCCACATGGGTTGGGACGAAAGTCGCAAGACACTCGGAGAGGGGCCTATGGTCTATCAGCTAGTTGGTGTGGTAATGGCGCACCAAGGCTTTGACGGATAGCGGGTGTGAGAGCACGACCCGCCTCAGGGGAACTGAGACACTGTCCCCACTTCTACGGAAGGCTGCAGTCAAGAATATTCCTCAATGGCCGAAAGGCTGAAGGAGCGACGCCGCGTGCAGGAAGAAGCCCCTCGGGGTGTAAACTGCTTTTATTTGGGACGAATTCTGACGGTACCAAATGAATAAGAGGTTCCTAACTCTGTGCCAGCAGGAGCGGTAATACAGAGACCTCAAGCGTTATCCGGATTTACTGGGCGTAAAGGGTCCGCAGGTGGTTTTGAAAGTCTTTCGTAAAATGACGACGCTCAACGTCGTCACTGCGGGAGATACTTCAAGACTAGAGGCCGGGAGGGGCAAACGGAATTGCCGGTGTAGTAGTAAAATGCGTTTATATCGGCAAGAACACCAGAGGCGAAGGCGGTTTGCTAGAACGGTCCTGACACTCAGGGACGAAAGCGTGGGGAGTAAAACGGATTAGATACCCGTGTAATCCACGCCCTAAACGATGGGTACTAGACATTGGAAGTATCGACCCTTTCAGTGTCGTTCACCTAAGTTAACACCTTAAGTACCCCGCCTGGGAAGTACGGTCGCAAGACTAAAACTCAAAGGAATTGACGGGAGTCTGCACAAGCGGTGGAGCATGTGGTTCAATTCGACAATAAGCGAGGAACCTTACCAAGGCTTGACATGGTAGTTTGTAGTTCTGCAGAAATGTGGAATGACCGTTAAATCGGAAGCT
>JAUSFR010000031.1 GCA_030649775.1 bacterium
ATTGGTAGATTGGTATTCATTCGTATATTGGTATCTGTTATGGAAACACTTGGCAAACTATTCGGTTCTGAAAGCAAGGTGCGAATGATGCGTCTCTTTTTGTTCAATCCGGGAACACCTTTTTCCGCGGAGATGGTGGCAAACCGGACAACCTCAACGCTCTCCACGGCGAAGCGGGAGCTCGCGACGCTAAAGCTCATGAAGTTTGTGAAGGTGAAATCGTTTACGATGAAGGTCTCAACAGGGAAGAAAGGGAAGCAGAAAGTGGTAAGCAAAAAATTTTCGGGCTTTGTCCTCAACACGGGCTTTCCGTACCTCCCGGAACTTCAGCGACTTCTTTTGGACACCAGCCTTCTCAAGGGGGCGGAGATAACCAAAAAGCTCTCGGGGACGGTGGGACGTCTCAAACTCGTAGTTATCGCGGGTATTTTTATACAGGACGACGAAAGCAGACTTGATATTTTAATGGTCGGCGACCACCTCAAAAACAGCGCCATTGAGAAGAAGATACGGGCAATGGAGTCTGAAATCGGTAAGGAGCTTCGGTATGCCGCCTTTGAAACAACCGAGTTTAACTACCGCCTTGGTCTGTACGATAAACTTATCCGCGATGTTTTGGACTTTCCTCACACGGTAGCCTTTGACCGTCTAGGTCTTCCTCCCCTCAATACCGCTCGGTAAGGGCTTTCTTTGGCGCGAGAAGCGCGCTACGAAAGATATCAACAGGTATCCACAGCACCCTCTCCGAAGGGTGATATAATTTATGTGTAGAACTTAAAGCCAAATAGGGTCGGGACAGGTTGCCGTTCCCACAGGAACGCCACTCTGCTGTTTGGTTACGTTACTAGTTAGTTTTTTTAATTATTTCTCTTTTCGAAAAAAGTTTTTTCGCGAGGAGAATCTAAACGTCGTATGTTAGAACTATGGAGTATGGGTCTTAGAGATTCATTCGGTAATCTCTGGGGAGGAGCGATTTCGTTTATCCCAAATTTGGTCATCGCGCTTGTTATCTTTGTTATTGGTTGGGCAGTCGGTTCACTTTTTGGTCAGGTAGTCAGTCAGATTGTCAAATCGCTCAAGGTTGATAATCTCTTGAGAAGCGCGAAGGTTGACGAAGTGCTTCGTCGTGCCGGTTTTAATTTGGATTCGGGCCGTTTTCTTGGAGAACTCGTGGAGTGGTTCATCATTATCGTCTTTTTGGTGGCTTCGCTCGATGTTCTTGGGCTTACGCAGGTGACCGCATTCCTCAATCAGGTAGTACTGCTCTACCTTCCTCAAGTTATCGTCGCGGTACTCATCCTTCTCGTAGCCGTGGTCATCGCTTCAGCGATGCAACGTGTCGTCGTGGGGGCTGCTATGGCTGCCGGAGTGAAGTCAGCAAACTTCCTCGGCTCGGTTACGAAATGGGCTATTTGGATTTTCGCGGTACTTATGGCGCTCTTCCAGCTCGGCATCGCGGCTCCGTTCGTACAGACACTCTTTACCGGAGTTATCGTTGCTCTCTCGCTTGCGTTCGGACTCTCCTTCGGTTTGGGGGGACAGCAGGCAGCAGCAGGTTTTATTGAGAAGGTTCGTGAGGAGATAAAGTCTCATCACCGATAAGAAAAAGCGTTTAGCGGTCAGCGTTTAGCGCTTAGTAAATCGTCCGGCACCAGAGTGCTGGACGATTTGCGTTTTCGCCTGTTTTAGGAGTTTTCCACCCCCTATCCACAGGTAATACACAAGTCTTTAGGGAGGGTGTTGACCCCGTAGTGAATTTTCGCATGTTTGCCTTGCAACAAAGGAGGGAATGATGGTCAAAAAACCCTTGTATCTCCTCACTTTTTAGACAAGTTCGGGATAGAAAGTGTTTAATCAATGGAAAAACCAACTACGGGGTTGACAGAAAGCCTTTCGTGGCTATACTTACCGCTACAACCAATGTCAATCAACCCCCTAATTTCAAAGCGGAAAGCCTCATAACACGGCCTTTTTCGTGTTTTGGACACTCCGCCTGAAGGGCGGAGTTTTTGTTTCTACGGAAATGAGTGAGCAATCATTCGTTTCCGCGGACACAGAATATCCAAAGATGGTTGTATAGCGCGTATCTTTGAAAAAAATTGTTTGTATCATAATCAAGCGGTCTTAAGGCGCTAGGCCTTAGGCACTAGGCACTAGGGAAGAAATTTCCTAGAGCCTAAAGCCTTCTTGCCTAGAGCCTGGAGCAGCGCGTTTAGCGATGCGGCGATCATTCCGTCACGAAGCGCTTTTGAAGCTATGTTTCTTTAGGCATAGTTTCAGGGGTCTTTTAGCTTCGGAGTCGGATGTACAAACAGGCTTGAGTAAAGTCTGCGCGTACAAACTTGAGTGGATTTTCAAGAGTCCATTTGAGTGTATCAGGATGCTATTGAGAGATAGTGTTCGGATACAAACAGATACCCCGAAAAATGATGTTAGGTACATCATCTCGGGGCAAGCAATGCTTCACAGAAAGCCGTCGCACTACAGTGTGTTTCGTGCGGAAGTATCAATTTTTAATTTTTAATTTTCAAATAATTTTCTCATTTCTTAATGTTTTAAACATTGAGTCATTGGAGCTTGTTTGGAAATTGGTAATTGAAAATTGGAAATTCCGACGAACGGAGCATAGCGTAGTGCGTCGGTCTGATTCTATGGAGCAGGATTAATTAAGTGGTTTACCCTCTCTGATTGTAAGTCGGAGTGGGTATATAAGTTTCCTGATGGGAAACAAGGGCGTATGGTGGATGCCTTGGCTTAAGAAGGCGATGAAGGACGTAGCGTGGCGACGATACGCTTCGGGGAGGTGCCGAGCAACCTTTGATCCGAAGATGTCCGAATGGGGAAACCCCTCGCGGTAAAACCGCGAGACTCCGACGCAAGTCGGAGAGCATACCCTGGGAAGTAAAACATTTCAGTACCAGGAGGAGTAGAAACCAATAAGTATTCCGTCAGTAGCGGCGAGCGAACGCGGAGAAGCCCAAACCGTCCGCATCACATGGAATGTGATGGGCTAGGCACTAGGCGTTAGGCACTAGGCACTAGGGAAGAAATTTCCCAGAGCCTAAAGCCTTCTTGCCTAGAGCGTAGCATCATCGCGCTCCGCGCGATGCGGATGGGGTTGTAAGGCAGTGACGTCGTATTTATACGAGGAAAGTTACAAAATTGTTTGTTAGTGGAATCTGCTGGAAAGCGGAACCCTAGAGGGTGATGGTCCCGTACACGAAAACAAACAGTCTTTCTTGTCGCTGTTCTTGAGTACTTCAAGACACGAATAGCTTGAGGGAACCCGCCGGAACTAACCGGCAAGGCTAAATACTTCTTAAGACCGATAGTGAACTAGTACCGTGAGGGAAAGGTGAAAAGCAGCCCGGTGAGGGCGGTGAAATAGACCTGAAACCATATGCTTACAAGGAGTCATAGCGGGCACATCACACTGCGTGTGATGTTTAATATCGAAGTTCGAATATCGAATCTCGAAAAATATCAAAATGAAGAAACAGGGAAATATAAGAGAAATCTTCTTTTAGCTTTCTTGTTTAATTATTCAGTATTTTTCGGATTTCGAAATTCGGTATTCGATATTTCACATCGCGCCTGGCGCGATGTGTCCGTGGTGGCGTGCCTATTGAAGAATGAGCCAACGAGTTGATGCATACTGCAAGGCTAAGCCCTTTCAGGGTGGAGCCGTAGGGAAACCGAGTGTTAATAGCGCGACCAGTAGTATTCATCAGACCCGAAGCCAGGTGAGCTTACCATGAGCAGGATGAACCCCGACGAAAGTCGGGGGGAGGTCCGAACGATAGAGCTGTGCAATACTCTTCGATGACTTGTGGTAAGGAGTGATAAGCTAATCGAACTTGGTAATAGCTGGTTCTCTCCGAAATAGCTTTAGGGCTAGCGTCGTGTGTTCCTCTTGGGGGTAGAGCTCTGGATGGTCTAAATAGGTAGAAATACCGTTAGACCAATCAAACTTCGAATACCGAGAGTCATAGCACGGCAGTTAGACCGTGGGGGCTAAGCTCCAAAGGTCAAAAAGGGAAGAGCCTTTGATCTCCAGTTAAGGTCCCAAAATCTGCGCTCAGTACATCACAAGGAAGTGGAATTTCTTAGACAATGAGGATGTAGGCTTAGAAGCAGCCATCATTGAAAGAAAGCGTAACAGCTCACTCATCGAGAGATTCTGCACCGAAGATGATCGGGGTTAAGCGCAGTACCGAAACTGAGGG
>JAUSFR010000025.1 GCA_030649775.1 bacterium
TCGAATCCCACACCCTCCGTTTTTACAAAATCGAGCGCCCTTTGGCGCCGATTTTTGTTAAACGGATGGTAGGAAGCGTGGGACGCTTCCGTGTGGGATTCGAAAAGCTTTTGAGCGTATTTTTGAGCTTCTGAGCGAAAAGAATACCCAAAAGGTATACTGCTCCCGTAGGGAGAGAAATTCCCACACCCTCCGTTTGAGTCCGCGAAAGCGGAGGGTAGTAGTGTGCCTGTACCACAAGAGTACTCCCATTTTCTAATGCAGAGTACTGCAAAGAAAATTAGGTCGCGCATACGATGTGTGGGATTCGAAGCCCTTCTCCCATATTTCCGAGTGCCGAAAGCGTGAAGAAATGGGAAAGGGGGACTGCTCCTGTAAGGAGAGAAATTGCCACACCTCCCGAGTTAAAATTTAGGCCACGCTTTTCAAACTGAAATGCGTGGCCTTTAAAGTTATGTGGCACTTGATTTATATCCGCATGGTGTGCCTCTATTGCACGGGCTCCATGCTTTGGAGTATCTGCGGAATCATGTTCTCCGCAAAGTAAAGGACAGGGAGAAACGAGGTTTGGCGCTCCTCATCTTCGGTAAATGGGAGGATATGCACTTCGCCGGGACCAAAATTGTTGTGATTCATAAACCTCAATAGTTGCTCTAAGACTTTGTTTTTGTCGGTGGCGATCCTGCAAGGCTGTGCATTTTCATCAAAGAATAGGACTTTGAACCATTGTTTTTTCATTTGGTATCTTTCTTGTTGGGGGGTAGGGAGAGGGGAATCTTTCCAGAAGAATCTAATCATATTTGTGCGTCTTTGTAAAGGCCAGTGATGGTTTTCATGAGTAGTAGAAAACAGTGCAACCTGCACGGAGCGAAGCGGTGGTTTTTACCTGTTACCTGTCTTTATTCTTAGACTGTAACCTTAAATCCTAAATCTTACATCATACTTCTCGCTCCTTTCTTAGTGCGCGGCCGTAAAGGCGATGACCTTTCGGGCCCCAGCATGGCGGAGTGTTCGGCGTGCTTCTTCAAGGGTCGCGCCGGTGGTGGCCACATCGTCTATGAGAATGATGTTTCGTCCGCGTACCGCTTCGGCGTCCGCGCGGAAGCAATCCTTGAGGTTCTCTAGACGCTTCGCCCGTGAATCCTGTTTTGTTTGGCTCGCGGTGTCTTTTATTTTGGTGAGGGCGAGGGAGAGCGTGAAGTTCGTTCCCCCATCAAGTCGCATAATTTCGTCCACCAGTAAGCGACACTGGTTGAATCCGCGCTCACGCTCACGTCTTTTGGAAAGGGGGATAGGGATAAGCAGTGGGTCGGTGAAGTTCGTGAGTGGAGCGTACTCCTCAAGAAAGGCGAGAAGCTCATCGTGGAGAATGGTGGCGAGAAGGTGCTCCACTTTTTTGTTCCCCCTATACTTAAGCTCCCAGATGGCCTGCCTGATGAGCGGGTCACGGTAGCTGAAACAGGAGAGTATTGCTTTTCCCGCTCTTCCCTCGGGCTTTTCGGCTCGGGAAGCCAGGTCAAACGGGTCCATCATCTGGAGTTCCCGCACCAAACGTTTTTGTGGGAACAAAATATCCAGTATCATTTGAAACAGACGGTTCATAGATAGGATAGGAAGAAATAATGAAAATAATGAAAATAATGAAAATAATTAAAATAATTAAAATAATGAAAATAGGAAAATAATAATGAAAATAGGGAAATAGCTGAAAAGGTATTTTTAGTATCCCACATTTTCTCCGATTATTCAGTTGTCCTGCTCTTTTGTTATTGTGATTGCGGAGAATACCCCGACGGCTTGCCGCGGGGGGTGAATCCGCAAGGGCGGAACTGTATCGGCGGAGCCGATTCACCTACAACAAAGTTTGCCCTGTTGCCTCGCCGGAGTACCCCGTCCGCTTTGCGGCGGGGATGAGGACGAGGCCAAACTTTATTCTCATTATTCAGTTATTTTGTTATACTCTCCTTATGTTTGACCGTCTTAAAGCCATGTTCGGGTCGCTCACGTCCAAAGGCGACAGTGTCGTTGGTGTGGATGTCGGGAGCGCCTATCTCAAGGTGGTACAGCTTCGTCGCAAGAATGGGAAGGCCATTCTTGAGACCTATGGGTCTCTCGCGCTCGGTCCCTACGCGGGTGTGGAGATTGGACGGGCGACGCATCTTCCCGCGGGCAAACTCGCCGAGGCTCTTCGAGACCTTTTGCGCGAAGCGCACGTTACCACCAAAAAGGCGGGATGTTCCATACCCTTCGCTTCAAGCCTCGTAACGACGATGGATATGCGCGTGCTTGACCCGAAACAACTCGCGACCTCCGTGTCGCTTGAGGCGAGGAAGTACATTCCCGTACCGATATCCGAGGTGAATTTGGATTGGTGGATTATTCCTGAAGAACCCGGACGAATTTCGGTGGCCGAAACTCCCGTAGGCAAGCCTGAACAACCACCGGAGGCTTCCGCAGAGGGGCAAGGGGGGTCATCAGCTCCGACTGCGCAAAAGGAAAGAGTAAATGACATTGACCCAAACGCTCCCCGCGAGACGAAAATACTCATTGCCGCAATTCATAATGAGGAGCTGGCCCGTTTTCAGGGGGCGATGAGGGACGGAGGTCTTGAAGTGAGTTTTTTTGAAATTGAGCTCTTTAGCACCATTCGGTCGCTTTTTTCGCAAGACCTTGAACCCCACGCGGTGCTTGACCTTGGGGCGGGGGAGACCAAGCTCTATATCATTGACCGAGGAATCGTCAGAAGCTCTCATATTATGAGCCACGGTGGTCAGGATATTACGCTCGCGCTTTCCCGAAGTCTTGGGATAACCGTAGAGGAGGCGGAAAAGAGAAAGCGTGAAGAGGGTCTTCAAGGTTCAGGTGAAGAGACCGTTTCGGAAACCGCCGTGCTGAATGTCATCTTTGGCGAGATGAATCGGGTGCTTGGAAACTTTGAGCGAAAGTTTGGGCGAAAGGTGGTGGATGTCGTGCTCTCCGGTGGCGGAGCCAATCTTTTGGGTATTGAGGCCCTTGCACAGCAAAGTCTTTCGGTTGCGGTACGGCGTGCCAATCCGTTTACGCAGGTGGAAGCCCCCGCGTTTCTTGACGAGCTTCTCAAGGGAGTGGGACCCGAGTTTACGGTCGCTGTGGGAATAGCTTTCAGGAAGTTGCAGGAAACCACTTGATTTCAATGCGTCCCCTGTCCCCTTTTTGGTGTTTCTATGTACACGGGGACAGGGTATAATTAACACAAGCTCGAAGTCCGAAGCTCGAAGAAATTCGGTGTCCTTGTTTTTCTTCGAACTTAGAGCTTAAAACTTCGGACTTTTCTACTGTGGTGATTCAACTCCAAACTTCATTCATTCCCAAAAAGTCGCCCGTTATCGGTTCCAGTCGTCCGGGGGCGGGAGGGCAGGGAGTCAATGTGCTTGCCATTATCGCGCTCGCCATATTTTTTATCGCCGTCGGACTTTCCATAACGGTCTTTTTCTACAAATCCAGCTTGATCCAGCTTATTGCAACTATGGATGCGGAACTCGCCGCGGCGAAGAAGAGTTTTGAACCGGCGTTCATAGAGGAAGCCTCACGTTTTGATACGCGTATCGCCGGAGCACAGGAGTTGTTGGGTAGCCATCGCGCGCTGTCCCCCCTGTTTGATATCTTGGAGAAAAAGACATTGGAAAGTATGCGGTTTAAGGATTTTAATTTCACCTCGCTTGAAGGTCGCACAGCCACGCTTTCCATGACAGGACAGGCGAAGAGCTTCAACGCGGTGGCGCTTCAGTCGGATGTTTTCGGCGCGGAGAAAGCGTTCAAAGACCCCGTCTTTTCAAACTTCAATCTTGATGACCAAGGTGATGTCATCTTTAATTTCAAAGCCACGATTGACTCTGAACTGCTTCGGTACCGTGAGACCGTGCTCGGCTCGTCTGATAATTCGGAAGCGGAAACACTGAACCTACCGGAAGAGACAACCCTCTTTGATGCTGGGGGAGATGGACAATAATGGCTCGGCCCGCAGTTTCGGTGTTCAGCTTCTGAATATCGAAACTGCGGATGCCGAACATTACCCCGTGCAGTAAAATCCTTTCAGGATTTATTTCGCTCAAGCGAAATACTGCACAGGGTGATGATTTTGAAAAGCTCGAAGACATCGCTAACAAAATCAATCATGAGCAACCTTATTTCAATTTTTCTCCTTATCGCCTCGGTCGGAATCTATTTCGGCTATATTAGTCCTACCTACGGCAAAGTGACGATGGAACAGGACCTCAAGGCGAGGAGTATTACCGAACTGAGAGAAGAGCGCGACCGCTATGTTGACGCGCTAAGTAAAACTCGAGAAATAGAGCAAGTTCGTACAGGTCTGCTTGATAAATACAATAAAATACCGCAGAAGAACCGCGAGGATTTGGAGAAACTTCTCCCCGACCATATTGACTCCGTGCGTCTCATCATTGATATCAACAATATCGCTTCGGAGTACGGCATGACACTCAAGAATATCAGTCTTACCGAATCCGAGTCCCCGAAAGGCAAAGCGGGAGCGCCGGCCGTCGCTATCGGCCCGCAGAATAAACTGTTTCAGTCGGTTGCCCTCAAATTTAACGTAAGCGGTCCCTACGAGAGTTTTAGAGATTTTCTGACTAACCTTGAGAAAAGTCTGCGACTGGTGGATGTCACCGCGCTTGCGTTTAATACGGATGAAGCCATCGGTGGTGACTTCGCGGTCACGCTTTCAGCCTATCGGCTTATCTTCAACAAAAATGAACATTTTTGAACACATTGATAAAAAGACCGTTGGTATCTTTGGCGTGGTGCTTGTGTCGCTTGCCGGAGCTCTTTTCTATTTCCTTTCGAGTCCCTCGCCTGCGCCGGAAGGCCCGATAACGGTGCTTTCCACGTCTCCGCTTGACGCAACCCTCGGGCGCGACCTCCTCTCCGCGCTTGCAACCCTGAAGTCCACCAAGCTGGATACCAGTGTGTTCAGTGACCCCGTCTTTCTGAGCCTGAAAGATTTTAGCGTGGAGATTTTACCCCAACCGATAGGCCGTCGCAATCCGTTCGCGGTTTTTGGAGCGAGTGTATCTTCTCAAACGTCGCAATCGTCCCTCAAAAACTCCCTCAAAGGCAACACCTCCGGACAAACGTCTTTGCCACCGAAATCGCTTCCCGCGGACACCGGAGGGTTTGATATCAACTAAGAAGGCACTAGGCGTTAGGCACTAGGCACTAGGAAAGACGAACTTTTTTAGTCCTAGAGCCTAGAGCCTTCCGCCCTAGAGCCTAAACTATGACTTTACTTGAAATTCTTGTTAAAAAAGGAGTGATACCGAAGGAGGACGTTGCCGTGCTTTCCGAAGAAATCAATTCTTTCGGTGGCAGTATGGAGGCTGCGCTCATCAATCGCGGTATCCCGCTCCGAGAAATTATGCTCGCGAAAGCCGAGCTTTTCGGTATTCCCCTTAGAAATCTTGAAGACAAAGAAGTCCCTTTTGATATTTTGAAGTATGTTCCCGAGGAATCGGCCACTTTTTATCGTTTCGCGCCAATCGGTCTCACCGATAACGTTCTTGAAATAGGAGTGGTGGACCCCGACAACCTTGAGGCGCTTGACGCGGTTAGTTTTACGGCATCACGACTCGGTATGCCCTACAAGCTCTTTCTCATTTCCGAAGCGGATTTTGAAAAGGTACTTGAATCGTATAAAGGTCTTTCGGGCGAAGTGACCGAAGCCCTTTCCGAACTTGAAACCGAGCTTGTCCCCGAGGAAACATCTTCAATGAGCCCGGGAGGAGGAGAAACGCGCATTATTGAAGACGCTCCCGTTACCAAAATTGTCGCTACCATTTTACATTACGCGGTAGAAGGGAACGCATCGGATATTCATATTGAGCATATGGTGGGGGAGGTGCGCGTCAGGTTTCGTGTGGACGGCGTGCTGAACACCTCACTCATCCTTCCGACCAAAGTGCACGCCGCGCTTCTCGCCCGTATCAAAATCCTTTCCAATATGCGCCTTGACGAGAAGCGAAAGCCGCAAGACGGACGTTTTAGTGCCCGTATCGGCGGTCGGCGCGTTGACTTTCGCGTGTCCACGTTCCCCTCGTATTACGGCGAGAAGGCCGTAATGCGTATTCTTGATACCGAAAAAGGCGTCAAACCGATAGAAGGAATGGGACTTTCGGCGCGAAACCTAAAGCTCATCCGAGGCGCGCTTGACCACCCGTACGGTATGGTGCTTATCTCGGGTCCTACCGGCTCGGGAAAATCAACGACACTCTATACCATGCTAAACGCCATTGACCGCGAGAAATACAACGTGCTTTCGCTTGAGGACCCCGTTGAGTACAACATTCCCGGGGTGAGTCAGTCGCAAATCCATCCCGAAATCGGCTACACCTTCGCGGCGGGACTACGCCATACCCTTAGGCAGGACCCCGACGTTATCATGGTCGGAGAGATTAGAGACAAAGAAACCGCTCAACTCGCGGTACAAGCCGCACTCACGGGACACCTCGTGTTTTCCACCATTCACACCAACAATGCCGCGGGAGTCATTCCGCGTCTTATTGATATGGGAGTTGACCCGTTTCTTATCGCGCCCACGCTCATTCTTGCCATTGCCCAACGTTTGGTACAACTCATTTGTCCCAATACCGGCAAGGTGGTTCCGGTGGATGGGAGTATTAAAGCGCTCATTGACAAAGAATTTGACGAATTGGGAGTTGAATTTAAGAAAGAAGTTCCGTTTTCAAAGGATGTGCTTGAAATTGAACCGACGGCAGACTGCCCCAAAGGTACGCGCGGACGCATCGCGGTCTTTGAGGTACTGCAAATGGACCGCGACCTTGAACAGGTCATTCTGAAAAACCCCACCGAGGCGGAGATTCTTCGCGTCGGAAAGAAGCAGAATATGCTCAGTCTGAAGGGGGACGCGATGATAAAGGCCTTCCGTCATGAAATCCCGTGGGAGGAAGTGAATAAGCTCTAAGAAGCGTCTAGCGTAGAGCGTTTAGCGTTTAGTAGGGGATACACACTACTTTTTCTTAACTAATCGCTATACGCTAACCGCTAAACGCTGGTATACTAGTGGTATGTCCGAAACAGCACCAAAGAAAAAGCATTCCGTACTGCTCATTGATGATGACCAGTTTCTCTTGAGTATGTACTCCATCAAATTCAAGAATTTGGGGTTTGAGGTGGAGACGATAACCAGCGCGACCTCGGCGCTTCAAAAACTTCGGGACGGACTGAAGCCCGATATGGTGCTCTGCGACCTCGTGATGCCCACGATGGACGGGCTTGAATTCATCAGACGGTTCAAGGAGGAACGCCTCTCCCCGTCGTCTCTGGTGGTGGTGCTCTCCAACTTCGGTCAATCCGCGGAAGTGGAGAAGGCTAAAGACCTCGGTGTTGACGGTTTTATCATCAAGGCCTCAACTATTCCGTCGGAGGTGGTGGCGGAGGTGAAGGCGCTGTTAACCAAAAAGAAATAACAGATACCAATCTACGGATGCATACCAACCTACTAATACCTGCGAATAAGACATAGATAACGCACATTAGCAGGTATTCGTGGATTGGTATAGATTAGTATTATTGGTATCCGTGTATGTCAAAAGAACTTTTAACCACACTTATTGAAGCGACTATTCACGAGGGCGCCTCCGACCTGCATCTCCTCGCGGGACGCCATCCTATCATCAGG
>JAUSFR010000040.1 GCA_030649775.1 bacterium
TTTGTTTACAAAAACAGAAGTACCCGTGTGGTGAAAATCGTGGATTTTGAGGAAGCATATCGAGATACGCTGACGAAAAAGACGCGATTTGCAGCAGAATTTTGAACATTTCGGCAGGCAAGCTATGTTTTAGGCTTTATAATGCGGTTAGATTATGAACAGGCTCTTAGAAGGGTTGAAAAAAGAGTGATTCCGCGGTACTGTACCCACAAAATCAGCTCTTTTTGAATGGTCACTCACGACTTTCTTCGGAAGGGCTCCTCCCCGTACCCCTTATGCAAAAAACATTCGTCATCCTTGATACTCCACCAAACGAACACAACCTACTTCAGGAGCAATCCGTCTCCCGTTTCTCGGAAATTATTCCTCCTCTCGTCACCCTACTCAAACGGGACCCGCACAATGACATCATAACGATGTTAGGGCGAGTTCACTCCATTTCAAGTCGTGGAAACGAAGCCCACCTTGGGAGAATTGTTGCCGAGGACGCCAAGGATTTTCCGAAGCTCGCGAAAACGGGAGACCGCCTTGTCGTCCTCAAGCAACGCGCGTGGGACCAGTACCTCGTCACCTAAACAAACTTCACACGGTAAAACGCACTGGCCTTTTAAGTCAGTGCTTTTTTTGTCTTATTTGAGCGTAATGCCTTCAATCACGACGGCGGTCTTGTGTGAACGGGTGTAGGGATGAAAAAACTGTCGGAGCGTTGAGGCGCCGACAGTCTAGATAACCAATGGTTGCTACGTTGCAACCCACCTCGTAAGTGCAAGCGGGTCTTGTTCCCGCTCAAGTCTTTCTATCTTCTTGCGCAATCGCTCCAAAGCGATGTTTTGAACTTGACGGATGCGTTCGCGGGTGCGACCAAACTTCGCACCGACTTCCTCGAGTGTCCTCACCCTCTCCCCATTCAAACCAAACCTTTCCCGAATGATTTGTCCCTCCCGCGGGTCAAGAGTTTCTACGAGCTCCCGTAGCATTACGGCCAGAGTCTTTTCCTCCAATTGCTCGTAGGGCGTATCGGTGTTCTCGTCCTCAATAACCTCCGAAAGGCTACCGGAATTATCGTCACCGAAAGGGGTATCCAGCGAGGCAGGCCTCATTGCCACCGTGCGAAGATGCGTTACGCGCGAGCGGGAAATACCCAGTTCCTGACTTAACTCCCCATCGGTCGGCTCACGGCCAAACTCTTCAGCAAGTCGCAGTGCGGTTCGGCGCATCATGGATATCTTATCCACGATATGAACCGGCAGGCGGATGATTTTGCTCTGCTTCGCGAGCGCTCGCTTGATAGACTGCCTGATCCACCACACACTATAGGTGGAAAATTTTCCTCCCTTCGTGGGGTCAAACCGCGGAACAGCCGTCATCAAACCGATGTTACCTTCGTTGATGAGGTCAAGGAGAGGCAAACCAAGGCCTTCATACTCACGCGCAATCATCACGACGAAGCGTAGATTGGCCCTAATCATCCGCTCGCGAGCCCTTTTGTCGCCCCTTTTTATCTTTGCCGCAAGTTCAATTTCCTCCTCGCGGGTGAGTAATTTGACCTGCCCAATTTCCCGCAAATAGAGTCCGATTGCCGTGTCTCCGTCATAGGTAGTTCGCTTGGGAACTTCATCCGAGAGTGGGAGAACCTTCGTCTCTCCGTTACGCATTTGCGGTGGAAACTTTGCCGTAGGGGACAATGTTGTTTTTTTCATGTTTTTCGCCTTGTTTGTGCACGCCTTTTGAGCGTCGTTTTTTCTTATCAAAGAGTATCCTATTTCTTGATTCTGGCAAGTTTTTCTTCCTGCTCAAACAGAGAGTGGCTACACAAAAAACGACACCCTCGGCATCGCTTTTTGTAGGACCGAAAGACCGACTTCTTACGCTACTTCAGCGTAATGCTTTCAATCACCACGGGAGTTTTGGGAATATCCCGCTCGCCTGTCGGTGTTTTTTCAATGTTATCCACCACGTCCATTCCCCGCACCACTTTTCCAAACACCGTATGCTTGCCATCAAGCCAAGGGGTCGCTTGCGCGGTGACGATGAAGAACTGACTTCCGTTGGTACCGGGCCCTGCATTCGCCATCGCAAGCACGCCCCGTACTATCTTGTGACTGTTTATCTCATCTTCAAAGGTGTATCCGGGTCCACCGGTCCCCCAAAGCGCGTTTTTTGAATCGTCCTTGGTAAGCGGGTCACCTCCTTGAATCATAAAATTCTTAATCACCCTATGAAATTTCGTGCCGGTATAGAATCCCATTTCGGCCAGTTTCAGAAAATTCTCAACCGTCTTCGGAGCGTCGGTACCGAAAAACGTAATCTCTATTTCTCCAAGGCTGGTTTTAAAAATCACTCCGGTAGCGGTGGCCATGGTCGCGAAGGTGACAGCAGATTCCCCCGTAGCCGAAGTCTGCGCCGTGGTGTCCGCGCCGGTTTTGGCCGATGTATCGGATGCTTCCCCGCCCTTCCTCGTGGTATCTTTTGAATTCATAAAAAATAATCCTGCGACTACAATGATAATGAGGGCAACGATAAGGCCCGCGCGGTGCGATGTGTTTGATAAATCCATAGTGCAGAACAATTAACCATTAACAAGTAACATGTTACCGATATCCCCAGTCAATGGTCAATGGTCACCGGTCAATTGTTTCTTTACGTCGCCACAAGCGACGCATGTACTTCCACCCTGCCCTCGCGGGCCTTCCGAAGTAGCCCATACTGTTGTAGCTTCCCTTGAGAAAGGCCTTCGCAAATTGCCCGCCACGACGGGAAAGCGAAATGAGTTTGCCTTTGCGCGCGGAAAGCTCCCCCGCGATTTCATCGCGCATATCGTCTATCGCGCTCAAAATGTCGGGGCGGTCGGATACGGAACGAAAGGTTTCCTTTCCCTTGTGAATATTAATTTCCGCAAAAAAAATGTCGCCGTTTTGGTGGTGTCGTGTCGTACGGCCAAGCTCCACGTCCACCATCACCGCGGGGTCGTCAAAGGAGACAAGCTTATCCAAACTCTGCAAACGTTTTTCAAGATACTCACGAATATCGCTGGTAAGGGTAATGTTGGTTGCTTTGAGATTTAATCGCATGATGACAAAAATCGTTACTCTACCGAAATAATTTTGTGCGGAGAATGATGACCGCTCACTATCCGCACGTTAGCTTTGACACCGAACTTCACCCGAAGGAGCTCGAGCACCCGACGATTTGCGAGACCCTGCTCCGCCTTTTCCCGCACGGAAACATAGATGAGGTCGTCCTTTTCGGCAACGACTTCTTTCTTACTTTCCGTGACGACATGCACTTTAATATACACCCCGTAGTAGAATTTCAGGTCGTTTCCCAAGTGAAAACAAAATACCTGCCATTCGTATTAATCCAACTAATCGTAGCAAATCTCCTCTACTCCTTTACCTCGCTTCGTAACCTGAAATTTCACTACGGGGTACACAGCTCCAGTATATCAGCTTCACTCAAAAAAGTGACCTCCCTCTAGTAGTACCGTTCCACGGTATCAAATATTACGATGCGGAAGGTTTTTCTTTTTTTTCGAGTCCAAATATCCCTTTTATCGCGCCTTTCACGTCCTTGAGTATCTGGTCCGCAACTTGACCGAGCCTCCGCGTCGCCCCCCATGTCATACGACGGCCACCTTTTTGGTAGAGATGAGCGAGTTCTTTTGCGAGATGCGAGTCAACCTTTTGGTCGTGTTTATCTTTTAGGTATGTCCCATCTCTTTTTTTGCCCGTTTTCGCGATATGTTCCCGCTCTTCGTCCGAATAGCCATGGAGTTCCTCAAGCGTATGGTTATATTCCGAAGCACGCTCAATGTGCTTTTGGTCCTCCTCGAGTTTTTCCTTGGCCTCTTCAAGCTTTTTAAGCGTATCCCCCGCCTTATGCGGTGACCCCAATTCTCCTCGGATGGTAGCGAGGGGACCTTCTTTTTCTTTCTCTTTTTCAATAAGTTTATCAACCTGTTTGAGTTGCGCTTCCACGGTTTCCCGCTCTTCGGAAACCTGCACTTCCGCATCGGGATTTCGGGGCGCCTTGAGTTTCTCTAGAAGCGCGGAAGCATCACCTGCGGGATAAAATTCCTCACCCAAATCGGCATAATCGGACAGCGGTCCGATGTTCCTTTTTTCAGGATTACCCTCGCCGATAACTTCCTCCTCGGGTGAGGTGGGTATAGCTTCACGTATCATGGTGATACCAGTATATCACGCTTATGTCATCAAAATATCTATACAAAAAACACCCCGTTTAGGGTGTTTTTGAGTAGCTTAGCGATGTCGCACCGAAATTTTCTTTCCGTGCTTCTTCCTCTGCTTCTTCATCGCGTGTTTTTGTTTCTTGTTCATCCCGTTACTATTATATTGCTAAACGTTTGAAAACGTGTTTCCACAGTATATACCCATTCTTCGCCATCCGCAATTTTTCAACAAAAAAGTCGCTTGGGGGCGACTTGTGATATGCGACTTTCTAAATACCGCGAACAGGTCACTTAAAACAGTGATGCGTTTGGAGTGAATTTCAAAACGTCGTGTGCGACCTGCTGAATCATTGCCCGCCGAAAGTCGGGGCCGGTTTCGTTGTGTCCACACTTCGAGCAATGCAGGTTATTGTAGGGTCTTTTCCCACATTCGGGACAAGTCCCTTCGCAGGTTTCGTAAGTAGGTAAAGGACGTGGAGTGCTACCGTGGAGTTCTGTATTCATATTTTTTTGAGTTGAACAACCTCCGCAAGCATAGCAATTACCGACCCTAAATTCAAGGCGGGGAGATACCTCACCACTCCTACTTTATTTCCGTTTTAAGCGGAGACGAGGCACCGCCCTGAACCACCGTAAAATCAAACCTCCCGATAATTTGTCCGCGAAGCGTTTCCACATCAACGCGCCATTTTCCGGGAGCTATCGTTTCGCGTACCGAATATCCGCGATACCCTTCGTTTCTTCCACCCGATATGGGAAACCCTACGATACCGGTACTGACCCACTCCCCAGTCCCCTCGTCAAAATACGACCAGCGATGCTGTATTTCGGTATCCAAACTCGTGGGGGCGAAAATGGAACTGAACGCGTACACGGGCTCGCCCGCTTTGAGGTGGAACGTCCCACTTGTCTTTTTTCCAAACGCATACCATGGTGCCTCCTCAAACACCAGCTTGTATTCGCCGGAGCGTGTCCGAGAAACATCGTGATAGACGCCGATTTCCTTGAGCGACAGTGGAATCGGAGGAATCATATTGTTGAAATAGAGGACGTTGAACGTGACAAAAATAATCACCACGATGACCCAGAGAGGATGGCGACTTTGTTCCACTTCTTCGCGCGCGACGAGCGACACGGCGCGGAGCGCGAGGAAGAAAATAAAAAGGGCGGAGAGACCGCTCACGACAAACACAAACCCTCCCATTTTCCCCAGCAACACGGGAATAATGAGCGCCGAATATGAAAACAGCGTCACGAAGAAAACACTCATTTGAAAGATAAACCGCTGATAGTGACGGCGGAAGAGCTCGTTACCGAGAAACAATGTGGCGAGCAGGAGGAGAAACGGCGCGCTTGAAACGACTGAACCGCTCCGCGAGTAGAAAATCAAAAATCCGCTGAACAGTCCTCCAAACGCGAACGGCAGGAGCAGACGAGCAAGACCGACACCTCGGCGGGAAAAACTTCCCTGAAAGAGTCTCCCCGTCGCGTGCGCGTTCAGAAGTACAATGCTTCCGAATGCGACCACAAGGTATGAAGCCAATATGATGTTGTCAAACAGCCGGTCAATACGGGTCAGCGTGAGATTGTCCCAGATAAATCCAAGCACGAATGAGGCCGTGGAGAGTCGCCGTTCATTTCGTTCCACAAATGATTTCGCGCGGGCAAGCATCACTCCAGTATATCGCACATTACACACAAGGTTTACCCCCGCGCCAAACGGATATTTGGCGCGGGGAGTTATCACGCGCGTTTCCACGCAGGACGCGAGGTGTGCCGAAAAGACGAAAAGGGTGTATACTTAACGATTGCTTTATCAATAATCTCACTTACTTTATGCCGAAGAAAAATTCTCTCATTATCATCGGGGTGGCCATTCTCATCATCATCGGTATCACCCTCTGGAAACAAGAAGCACAGCTTGAACTCGCTGGAGACAGTGACTGTGCGTATCGTGACTGTGAGTACAAAGAAACAACGACGGAAAAGACAGGAACTTCCGCGGTAAAAAGTCCAGCGAAGACTCCGGTCAGCCCCTACAAGCAAACACGCGTCTTTGAAAACGGTAAATATGTGAGCATTGTCACGCTCACCAATACGGGATTTACCCCTAAAGTAGTGGAAATCACGAGAGGCGAATCTATTCGCTTCGTCAACAAGTCGGGAAGCGCGATGCGCATCGCGTCGGATGAGAATAATGGAGTACCTCTCTATATCGCACTCAATCAGGAAAAAAGTGTCGGTCAGGGTGGCATCTATGAACTCACGTTCACCGAGCCTGGTATCTGGGTCTACAACAATCGGTCAAACCCACTCGGTGTCGGAGTTGTCTACGTGAAGTAAAACCTTCTTTTATAACAAACACCCCGTTCGCCAAAGCGAACGGGGTGTTTTTGGGCCAATGGACACATTGTAGTCATGCGACCACTGCTCGCCTTCGGCGGTGTGGGTCTGCGACCACTGCTCGCCTTCGGCGGTGTGGGTCTGCGACCATTGCTCGCCTACGGCGGTGTGGGTCTGCGACCATTGCTCGCCTACGGCGGTGTGGGTCTGCGACCACTGCTCGCCTTCGGCGGTTATCAACAGCACCACAGGTTAAAAGCATTGTATACTTAGAGCCTGTTCATAATCTAACCGCAAAATATGAACCGGAATTAAGCTTGCCTGCCGAAACGTCCAAAATTCTGCTACAAATCGCGTCTTTCTCGTCAGCGTATCTCGATATGCTTCCTCAAAATCCGCGATTTTCGCAACGAATTTTGGACATTTCACCTAGGCATTAGATTCTGAACAGGCTCTGAATAGCATTTTAATAATAACCTAAGAGTATGAATAAAAAAGACGCTCTCCTCACCATTGGCCTTGTTGTCGTCATCGTTGGTGGTTTTTTCCTTTTTAATAGAGAGGAGCTTGCTGATGTTGATATGACGGATACAGGAGCTACCTACGTGGCCCAACCAAAATCAACGGTGACACAGCCCGCTTTACCGACAGGTACGTCAACCGCCAAACCAAAAGCTCCTGTAAGCACAACCGCTCCAGCACCCGCACCCACTCCTGTCACGTCCGCTCCGATAGTGCGTCTCTTTGAAAACGGACAGTATGTCACCATCGTAAATCTGACAAACACCGGTTTTGTACCGGAAGCGGTTTCCATCGCCAAGGGTGAAAGTATCAGATTCGTCAATCGTTCAGGAAGCGCGATGCGCATTCTTTCCTCCACGGAATACGCGGGGTTAAGTCAGGAAAAAAGCGTGGGCCTCGGTGGCACCTACGAGCTCACCTTCCCCTCCGCGGGAAGTTGGACCTTCAGCAACGGACAGACTGCGAAGTTCTTTGGTGTCGTAACGGTGAAGTAATTTCCCTCTCATCTCATCCACAAAAACCGCCCCGTCCAGAGTCGGGGCGGTTTTTCGTATACAGATAACGAATTAAGAGCGCTTCATTCTACCGAAAGAATAGTGCAGGAGTAAGGCAAGGAGAGACCAGTAAAAAATGAAATAGAGAGCAACAAAAGGAGGTGGCGGATCTTCCTTCAAAAAATTAACATTAGGCAGTAGCAAAGGTCCTATGAGCACAATTTTGACAGGCACGAGCATGGTGGATACGGCACGCTTCCATGCGACTCCTGATTCTAGCAGGAGGAGAGAGTCGGGAGGCTTGGGAAAGCCTCGGGGGCCGGTTGTTCCCAAAAATGAGGTAGTAACAGCAAGAAAAGCAGACCCGGAAATGATAAAAAGGAGAATGAATTTTTTCTTGGACAGGTTCATAATTAGTAAAACACTGAATCCCTTGCCTTAGTTACAAAGTAGCATTTTTTGCTCCCTGGGTAGGACCGTGAGTACACTTTTCGGTCATTACATGACCAGGTAGCTTTCTTCGAAACTACACTTGGATTTTAATAGTCGCTTCGCTCCTTTAAAATCTCGGCGTATACCTTTTGGATATTTTGTTCACGCTTCGCGCTCCAAAATACGCTCAAAAGCTTTTCGAATCCTAACGGTAGGACCGCGAGTACGCTTTTCGAACCTTACAGGTTCAGTACAGGTTTCCCATTTTTTCGCTTTAAGAAAAGCTCAAAAATATGGGAGAACCTTTTCGAATCCTACACGAAACGTCCGCAGGGACGTTTCTCCAGGGAGCCTGAAAAAGTAAAACCGCCCAAAAGTGGGCGGTTAAACTTTTTCGGCTCCCCGGGTAGGATTCGAACCTACGACCAATCGCTTACGTTTTATCCACTGTTACCAATGGTACGGACTATATCATCTCCTTGTTCCAAAGATGGAAGTTAGGAGCGAGGCGCTTCCGCTCCGATAAATTATCGGAGAG
>JAUSFR010000041.1 GCA_030649775.1 bacterium
CGCGAAGCTCCCAGGCCAGCCAAAAGTGTTTGTGATGACGGGAAGCGGTCCCGACCCGCTCGTCCTCTCGCTGAAGCGCGGGTGTCTTTCGCCCGAAGTGCTTTCGCTTAAAATTGGCGCGAGGGTGATGTTTACGAAAAATGACCCTGCAGGGAGGTTTATGAACGGCACGACCGGTGTGGTCACCGAGTTTCTAAAGGAAACGGGGACACCTGTCGTCAAAACAAGTTCAGGTAGGTCAATTCCCGCCGAACCGCTTTCGTGGATGATACAGGACGGCGGAAAAGTACTCGCGCAGGTGGAACAGATTCCACTCCGCCTCGCGTGGGCCATCACCGTGCACAAGAGCCAAGGGATGTCGCTTGATAGCGCCCATATGGACCTCGGAAGTGCGTTTGAATATGGGCAAGGGTATGTCGCGATTTCGCGCGTGCGCACCCTCACGGGGTTGTCGCTCTCGGGGCTGAACACCCGCGCGCTTGAGGTACACCCGAAAGTTTCGGCCGAAGACAAACACTTTCGCGCCTCGTCGGAGAGCGCGCGGGAGAAGTTTCAGGCAATGGAAGTGGAGGAACTCGCGGAGCTTCACCACCGCTTTATTCGCGCGATTGGTGGAAAACCCGGGTCGGGGAAGCGGGCTCACCTCAAAAAAGAAAAAGTGGATACGCTCGCGCTTACGATGGCACTCGTGCGGAAAAAACTCTCGCTCTATGACATCGCGAAGGAGCGAGGGATGACACACGGTACCATTCTTTCACACCTTGAAAAGTTGACGGAAGCGAAGGCGCTTCTGCCCGAGCGCGACCTCGCGCACCTCTCGCCCGACCCCGACCGTCTTGCTCGCATTGAAAAAGCCTTCAAGACAGTGTACGCGAAGACCAAAGAACTCAAACTTTCCCCTGCTCGGGAACTTTTGGGTGACTCCTATTCGTTTGAGGAACTACGTGTGGCGCGCCTCCTGCTTGCTCGGTAACTCGAAAATAGGCAAAAGAGAAGAGTTAACGAGCAAGATAGCCTTTTCTCTGGCTTTTCCACATCAAGGTGATGAGGGGTGTATGGGTTTTCGGGTTAATCCACACCTCCGCTCCCCCTTGCATTCCTTTTAGGTGGTATAATTACCGTTCGGTTACTATTACTATTTTCATGTAAAGCATATGGACGAAAATCAACAGTACTCCGCTTTGATAAGCGAAATTATTAAAAAACAGTCGGTCATTCTTGGTCCCGAGATTGCTATTCTGAAGGCGCGAAGCGTCACGGGCCTTATGGTGGACAATGACGGCAAGGTAACCGGTGTCGGCGTGAATCCGAAGGAGACACTTCAAAACCTTGTTGACCAGTACGTTGAACTTTCGGGCCAAATCGTCAAAAACGCGCTCGGTTCAATTTTCGCAAAGTATCCAAATATCAATATTAATAAATAACCCTCTATGAACATAGAATCACTCATCACTCTCGGGTATTACGTTTCTTCTATCGCGTTTTTGCTCGCCACCATCATCTCGGCGGGCGCGGCTCGCACCTTCGGCAAGTCGGCTCTCGGCTCCATCTTTTCGTACCTCTGTATCGGTACGGGAATATTCTTCATTATTACCGTTTTTCAGACGCTCGGCTCGGACTTCTTTGGGATTTCGCATGAATCGGTGGATATCTGGTGGCACCTTATGTTTTATTTGGCGCTCTTTTCTTACTTTTTCGGTTTCAAGGCACTCGTGGGTCTCGCGTCAGGAAACGTAGAGGGTGGATTTATCGGTAAAGAGAAGCAGTGGGGTCTTCTCGCACTCATTCTGCTCGTCACCATTTTCGTTATTCCGAGCTCTGCAGAGGGGGCCGTACAGGCATATCTCGCGTCACCGCTCGCACAGCTTGGACTGCATCACTTCCTCGCGTTTATTGTGGCTGGAGTGGTCGGCTCGTATCTTTTGAGCGTTAAAAAGGATATCGGGCAGATTGGAATCGCGGTCGCCAGCCCCTTCATTCTTGCCGTGTGGTCGTTTAGTCTTCAACATCTTTGGGAGTTAGTTACGGAAAGTTGGGGGGTAATCACTCTCACGGGCGAACAGATAGAGGGAGTTGAAAGGATTTTTCTCACCATTTCGGCGCTCTGTATTATCTACGCGGTCATCCGCCTCAAGGCTTTCGCCAAAAAATAGTCGCTTACAATCTCGATAGCTCTGTTCCTAATGACACTCACGGTTACGTCGATAGTGCTCGCGATAGGGGGTCTCTCCGCCAGTATTTACTTTGTCATTAAAGACTACAAGGCGAAGGAGGTACTCGCAAAACGTGAGCAGGATGTGAGCAGAAGAATGTACGAGCTCGCCATCTTGAAGGAGCTCGGCGACCGTATCGGCTATTCGCTTGATGTTCAACAAATCATTGACATCATCATCAATTCGCTCCACCAGTTTATTGACTACTCCGCCGTCTCCTATATGCTTCTTGGTCCCGAGAAGCTCATCTTCAAGATGCATCTTGAACGTTCGGTGCACCAGCGGTTCGTGAACGACATCAGGGACCGAATGCTCGGTTCTCTCTCCGCGCTTCTTGACCGTGAGTTCAACAAGAAGGATGTGAAAGAAATTCTTTCCGGGGCCATCATTATTGAAGAGCTGGACGAGCCGGTACGTTCGTTTTTCAACATTCCTCTCGTTATTGACGAAAAAGTGGTCGGGGTTCTCACCGTTGCCGATACGAAGACTGGCCTCTACAAAGAGGAAGAAATGACCATTTTGTACAAGATTATCCAGCAGGCCTCAAAAGCGGTGACGAGTCTTCAGGGGGTGGTCAAATCGGAGCAGGCGAAGGTGAACGCGATGGTGGAGAGTATGGCGGACGGCGTGGTGATGACCGACATTGACTACCGCATTATGGTGGTCAACCCGAGCGCGCGGGCGATTATCGGCCTGCCCAAGAAAGAGAGTCTTACCATTTTTGATTTCATAGACAACTTGGAAGGAAAGTTTGATATTCGCGGGAAACTTGAAGAAAGCGTGAAGCTCAACAAACCGTTTAAGTCGGAGGAGGTACTCATCAAAGACAAGTTTTATCGGATTTTCGTATTTCCCGTTAATGCGGCGGTCGGAGGAGAGGTAGAGGAGAAAAATGCCGTGGGAGGCGTGGTGATTTTCCATGATGTCACCGCCGAGCGCGCGGTGGAGCAAATTCGCGAGCAGTTTACCTCTATGATTGTGCACGAGCTTCGGACCCCGCTTTCCGGTATCAACAAAATTAGCGAACTCCTGCGTTCCGGCGAACCACCGCTTACCAAACCGGAGGTTGACAACTATATCAAGATGATAAGCGTCAACAGCACCAGTATGCTTGACCTCGTAAATGACATCTTGGACGTGGCGAAGCTGGAGGCGGGGAAGTTTGATGTCAAAAAAGAGCCTGGCGATATCAAAAAAATCGTGGACAATCGGTTGGAGTTTTTCAAAGTGAGCGCCACTGACGCAAAGCTTACTCTGAAGGTCGTCTACGACCCCGCGCTTCCCGAGCTCGTCCCGCTAGACGAATCCGCCGTAAAACAAGTGCTGAACAATCTTATCTCAAACGCGCTTAAGTTTACGAAAGCGGGTGGTACGGTGGACATTTTTGTCGCGAAACATAGCACGAATGCGAAAATCACCGAGGAATTCGGCAAGCTTTCCGGAAAAACGAGTGTAGCGCTTCCTGACGAGAAATTCTTAAGTGCTCCCGAATCAATCGTCGTGGCCGTGTCAGACAGTGGTGCAGGCATCAATCCCACCAGTATCAAGGAGCTGTTCAACAAATTCAAACAGCTTGATAACAAGGCCGAGGCGGGCGTGAAGGGTACGGGACTTGGCCTTGCGATAGCGAAGGGTATCGTCGAGGAGCACGGGGGCTTTATCGGTGCCGTATCGGAAATTGGGGTTGGGAGTGTCTTCTACTTTGTGATACCATTGCAATAGGTTGCAATAGGTTATTACTCGTCTGTTAACCGTAACTCGTATGAAAAAAATCTTAATTATTGATGACGACACCACGTTTCAAAAGACGATGTCCGATTCACTCGCGTCGCTACACTATACGGTCGCTTCGGCGCTGGACGGGGAGGAAGGACTTGCGAAAGCTCTTGCCGAAAAACCCGACCTAATACTACTTGATATCAAAATGCCAAAAATGGACGGCATCACTTTCTTGAAGAAGCTTCAGTCGGGAGGCGAAGATTCCACGAAGATACCCGTGCTGGTAACCTCCAATATTTCCACGATGGATAATATCAGCGAGGGAATTGCTCTCGGTATCAAGGGCTATATCGTCAAATCCGACGAGTCGCTTGATACGATTGTGCAACATGTTGAAGAATTGCTTAATCCCAAAAAGGGGGTGAGCGGTCTTCCTTCCCGCCTCATTTCGTAGGTACGGTGAATTACGAAACTATGGCTTAGACACACTCTCTGTCATTCCAGCCTGTCTGCGTGTACGCACAGGCAGACGAAAGCTGGAATCTAGGTTTCTGCTGTACTATTCTGAATTCCTGCCTCCCCGTCTCATTTCGTAGGAGGCTTCTCCATTACCCCTCTGGGTAGAGCGCGTAGTTTCATTAAAAAAACAGCCTCCGTTTGGTGGCTGTTTTGCTTACCCGCTTTCCCGCTACGCCTTGCGCTTCGCCGTGGTGAAGGGCTGTGTTGAGATATCAATCTCAAATTGGGTGACGATGTCCTGTGGCCAGCGGTTCACGAAGACGGTGAACTTCTCGGCTACCTCGGGTGAGATGCAAGGAAGGAATGTGTGATAGGGCGACCTCTCACACACCCCAAGTCGGAGAAGGAGACGAACTGCCTGTTCTGCTCCGCTACACGTTTCGAACGCCTCTCTGAATGTCTTTATGTCGGAGAGCGCGAGAATGGCCTGCTCCGCGCTCATCTTGAGAAGCAGAATAGGTGGAGGGTTTTTTGGTGGTATGAGAGGAAGCAGTAAAAACGGGAAATATAAAGTGCTCATAGTTCGTGGACACTGTATAAATCTCTTCCTCGCTTGTCAATATTAGGACTTACGCGTTTGACCCACCTTTATAGTCTTTTCTTTCTGTCATTCCAGCGAAAGCTGGAATCCAGGGCTTTACCGCATATTCTGGATTCCCGTTTTCACGGGAATGGCACCAAACGCGTAAGTCCTAAATATGTCAGGCCTACGCGAAGAGCGTACCCAGAAACTCTTTGAGTTCGTCCCCGAGGATAGGGCGGTGCGAGCCTGCCTGTAGATTTGCGAGTTTAATGTTGAGAATTCGGACACGCTGGATGTCCTCCACCTCCTGAAAGAGCGCCGAGCACATACGCCTTACCTCGTGGCGTTTTTCCTCGGTAAGAGTGACGACAAAAGTCCTCTCGTTCAGTATCGTCACTTTACACGGCTTCGTCTGCTCGTTTTCAATTTGAGGCCCCGCCTCCATTTTCTGCTTGAAACTTCCGCGGAGCGGAGTTCTGGTCGTCACAACATATTCTTTTTCGTCGGCGTAGGCGCTGGAAAGCAGTCGGTCGGTAATGCGTCCGTCATTCGTGAGAATCATCAGTCCGTGCGCCTCTTTCTCAAGCGAACCGATAGGGAAAACGCCCTTCGGGAACGAATGAGTGTTTTCGTTATTCCTGCTCTTTTTCTTATTCCCGTTTTCTTTTTTATTTTCGCTATTTTCCTTATTTTCATTATTCTCCTCTTGTGTTGAAATACCCTTCGGCTTGTTGTAGGCATAGTAGAAGTAGGGAGTCGGCTTTCCCCGAAACTTCACCTCCACGAGGTCGATTTGTTGTACCATCATTCCCACCTCCGCCTTTTTGTTGTTAATAAACACCTGACCTTTTTTAATAAGGTCATCGGAGGCCTTTCGTGTGGAGAATTTCTTCCACGCCAAATACTTGTTGAGTCGCATCGGGAAGGCTGGGGGAGGGGTTGTAGATGCGGGAGCTGTTTTAGTTGTTCTCTGTGAGGAAGATGTTGGTTTACGCATAGTAGGGGTCAGTCTAGCACGAGGAAGATGAAGTATGAAGTACATATAAAAAAGCGCTCCGATGAACATCGGAGCGTCTTGGGTTGGAGAGTCTACGGGGTTATACCGTCGCTTTCCTGTGGTCATGCGACCACTGCTCGCCTACGGCGGTGTGGGTCTACGACCACTGCTCGCTTACAGCGGTGTGGGTCTACGACCACTGCTCGCTTACAGCGGTTGTGGTCATGCGACCACTGCTCGCTTACAGCGGTTGAAGAATTCACTTGCATACCTCCCCGGTATCCCCTGAAGCGAGATAGTTTGCCGATAGCGTGCTCTGTCGGCAAAACTCACGATGAATGGACCGCTGGTCGTTATTTGTTGTTTACACGGGATGTCGTACATCGGCACCAGAATGGGCTTCACGATATCTCCGACGACAAATTTTTTTACCGTATCCCTCGGAATGGTATCCAATTCTATCGGTGGCGGTTCAAATTCCGATTGATGTTTAAGGTCTGGAAGAGGAGTATCCTCCTCTGTGCCGGCTTTGGTATAGTAGGTTATCATAAAGGTCTCCTGCAAGTAGAGTAACCGACCTATAATCTTTTGCAATAGAATAGTACTTAGAGCCTGTTCATAATCTAACCGCATTATAAAGCCTAAAACATAGCTTGCCTGCCGAAATGTTCAAAATTCTGCTACAAATCGCGTCTTTTTCGTCAGCGTATCTCGATATGCTTCCTCAAAATCCACGATTTTCGCAACGAATTTTGAACATTTCATTCAGGCATTAGATTATGAACAGGCTCTTACGCAATCGGTGTCATTCCCTTGAAAAAGGGAATCCAGGACATATCAATGTGCGCTGGACTCCCGTTTAATGCCCCTGCGAGAACAAGCTTCATGGAAATGACATAGCGTGCGTAAGTCTTAAGATACGGTAACTATGGAAAAAACGATTGAACTACAAGAGAAAAGAGTGGAGTACACGCTTCGCGTAAGTAAGCGAGCGAGAGGAATTCGGCTCTCTGTTGCAAGCGGAGGCGTCTTTACCGTGTCGGCTCCGCCGTTTATCCGGACAAGCGTCATTGAGGAGTTTATCCGAAAGAAATCGGAGTGGGTGCTGGATAAGATAAAGTATTTCAGCCGATTCCCGAAACCCCGAAAAATGATGAGTACATCATCTCGGGGTAAACATTTTGCGGAGCACAAACCAAAAGCGCTTGCACTCACGCGCGAACGCCTTGCCCACTTCAACGAACGCTATGGCTTCAAATGGAACAGTGTCACCATTCGCAATCAAAAATCTCGGTGGGGAAGCTGTTCCCGCAGAGGCAACCTCAACTTCAACTACAAAATCGCGCTTCTTCCCCCTGACCTCGCCGACTACATTATCGTCCATGAGCTCTGCCACCTCGGCGAACTCAATCACTCCCGCGCCTTCTGGTCCCTTGTCGCTCGCACCCTCCCCTCCCACCGCTCCCTCCGCGCTTCTCTCCGCAAAGTCGGCATGAGTCTTTCTTGACCCCGCTAGTTATTTCTTTATCACACTGATTATTTTGCCGTTTATCATAAAGTCGTCCTCTTCGTGGAGGAAGATGGGCTTGTACTCCTTGGCGGATTCAGAGATGAGGAGTTTTTGGCCGTTGCGGTCAACGATGAACTTTTTGAGGTTGGCGCACCCGTCTATGATGGAGAGGACATAGTCGCCATGTTTGGCACTTCGGTCCAGTGAGTCAATAATCACAAAATCCCCGTTCTCTATCGTCTTGCCGAAAAAGTCTGCCTTGTTCATTGAGTCGCCCGAGGCGCGGATGACGAAGAGGCCGTCCCGACGGTTCAGCAATGACTTGGAAATCTTCAAATACCCCTCAATATTTTCCTCCGCACAAATATCCGCTGGACCACAATTGGCGGAGCCGACTATCGGGAGCGCGATTGAGTCCATCCCCACGGTGTTTCCGTAGGGAGATTCAATCAGTTCCGACTTCTGTATTGTCATTCCGCGTGGTTGGCTTTTCTCTCGCTCCAAAAACCCCTTGCTCGCCAAGGCGGTAAGATGCTGATGCACCGTAGCGGGGGAGCTCACACCGATATGCTTCCCAATCTCCTTGAGTGACGGAGCAAACTCATTTTTCGCACTGAACTTTTTTACAAAATCCAGCACCTTCTTTTGTTTGGGGGTGAGGGGCATGTTTTTTTGTCTGTCATTCCTGCGAAAGCAGGAATCCAGTTAATCTACTCATACCGAAAGTATAGCACATGCTACCGAAAGTAAACCGAAAGTTATCCACAGGGTAGCGTGATGCAGTTTTTGATAAAATAACTTTATGGGGCGATTTAATTTCAAAGACCAGCAAGACTTTGACGAGGTAAGCAAAAATGCCGAGGCGTTTTACGCATCGCTTGGAGAGGTACACTGTCCGTATTTTCGTGAGAAAATTGCATTCAATGTGAAGGGCTTGAAGCATCTCCGATTTAAGTCGGACCAGATTGCGCGCGCACGTCAGGAACAATACGCGAGATTGAAACTGGTCAACCTTGCGCCAGAAGTACTTAAGCTTTCACATACCGTGCAGGGGGTTTGGCAAACAAGAAAGCTTGAAATGCAGAAGACGAACAACAGGTGGGAGCATCGTATGAAAGAAACTGTCTTTTATGAGTTTATCGCAGTGTTGCATAATGTACGGGTTAAGGTAATCGTGAAAGAAGTATATGGAGGCGAGAAACATTTCTGGAGCATTATTCCGTACTGGCGAGTTGACGCAGAGAACAGTCGGAGAATCTTGCATAGTGGCAATCCGGAAAAAGATTAAACTAAAAAACACCCCAACGGGGCGTTCTTTAGAGGCACTTGGCTACAGCTTGGATAGCCGTGACAGGGCCGAAGCCCTCCAAGCGCCACAGCTAATATAGCATGCGGTTCAGATAGTTGTCCACAGGTGGGAGGGACAAGGGCTTGGAAATGTTGGATAATTGGACAATACGAACTTACGAACGCCGATACGAAAATACGAACGGAGATAACATCCCTCGGCTCGGAGACTCGCCACTCCCTTTAGTAAGGGAGAATTAAGAGAAAAAGAATGTCTATATTCAAGAAAATACTGAAATGGGCGGGGTTGGTGATTTTGGGAGCCTATATCCTACTGGTGATTTATCGGATGTTTGTACTGCAAGGGGAGAAAAATACAAATGAGCAGGTGGCGAAGATACACGCGACGAAGCTATCGCTTGATGACGTGATGGGGAAGAATCTCCCGAAAGACCCAGGCGCTCTCGCTGACAAGACCGTGCAGGGAGTGGATGCGAACAAAAACGGCATTCGTGATGATGTAGAGCTTGCAATTTTTAAGGAATACCCCAACTCCGCTAAAACGAGAGCGGTTCTTTTGCAGTATGCACTAGTTTTACAAACGCAAATGACTTTGCCTGTTGTAAACAAGAAGACAGTTACGGCTACGGTGGAAGATGGAGATAGGGCAGTCCATTGTATCTGGAGTATTTCTTCTCGTTCCGATATGAAAAGATTTGACGAAGAAACAACCAAGAATGAAGATTTTGTCAAAAAACTTCAGATTAATACTGAACAAAGAGATAAATATCAGTCTGATATCTATAAGAATCTAGGAAGTTACACTTCCCCTGGTGCTGATGGCTGTGATTTGAGTTTGAGTAGTTTACCGAATTAATTCTGGATTCCCGCTTCCGCGGGAATGACAAGATGAGAAGGATAAGCGCCTTTTTAATTCTAGGATTCCTCTTTAGTCCCACTTTTTCTTTTGCAGAGGGAACTACTCAGGCGTGTTCAAAAAACGGATACACGGTCGCTACACTAAATGGTGTATTTACCGATGAACGCGGAGCACAAGCGAATGTACTTGCATTGCAAAAGAAACTTGGTTTTTCTTGGAATAGCGAAGAAATTAAATACGAATATCTTCTCAATCCCTCTCACCTCGGCGGACTAGGGGATATTTTGAAAGCGATTGAGCAGAAGATTTTTGATAACGAAACGGTAGATGATTACGATTTGGTGGAGATGCTCAAAGACGCGAGCGAAAAAGTCAGCACCCGAAAACTCCTTTTAGTTGCCCATTCACAGGGCAATTTTTATGCCAATAGTTT
>JAUSFR010000043.1 GCA_030649775.1 bacterium
ATTTATGACCACGCCCGCGAACACGGCAAGGTAAAGTACCCCGACGGGAAACTCATCAAAGATATCGTCCTTGATACGCGCGACTGGGAAAAGAAAAACGAGAATGTAATGACACATACCTTACCGTTCTAAGAAGAACGGAAATTCCAATAACCAAGAGACAAGCTCCAAACAAACCCCAACTCACAATAACCACAAAAATGTCCTTGGAATTTGATTATTAAATGTTGTTTGGTTCTTGTTTCTTGGTGTTTGGTTATTACATTCTCACTTTAATCTGTTATACTTCACCCAATGGAAACTTCAAAAACAAACCCCCTCAACGTTCCGATGGCGATTGTCATCGCGGGACTCCTTGTGGCGGGAGCAATCTTTCTTCGTGGGAGTGGAGGTGAAGGCACGTTACTCAAAAAAGAGGCGGTGCAACCGAGCGTGCAAACGGCGCCCCCTGAACTCGGCACCATCACCCTAAAGCCACTAAGCGCGAGCGACTATATCCGAGGAAATCCCGATGCGCGCATCGTGTTCGTGGAGTTCTCCGACACCGAATGCCCTTTCTGCAAACGTTTTCACGCGACGATGCAACAGGTGATGAATGAATACGGAAAGTCGGGAAACGTAGCGTGGGTCTATCGGCAATACCCCATCGTACAGCTTCACTCAAAGGCTCCGAAAGAGTCCGAGGCGCTCCTGTGCGCCGGAGAGCTTGGCGGTAACGCCACCTTCTGGGAGTACACCGACCGAGTATTCGCGACCACCAACTCCAACGACAGTTTTGACCCCGCGCTCCTCCCGAAAATCGCGACCGATATTGGGCTCAACGAAAAAGCGTTTACCGAGTGTCTAGGAAGTGGACGACAAAAAGCGCGGGTAGACAGCGAGTACGATGACGGCGTGTCCGCAGGTGTGAACGGCACTCCTCACAGTGTACTTGTGCTTAAGACCCCCATCTCCGAAAAAAGTCGAAAAGCGCTTATGACCATCCTCGAGCCATACCGAGACAATCAGGGCCAGCTTCCCGTTACCTTTTCGATGGACGGCCTGCGCGTCGGCCTAAACGGCGCCCTCCCGTACCCGATGCTAAAGTCGGCGATTGATACGCTGCTGAAATAGATTCAAGAAACAGGATTCAAGATAAAACCCGCTCGTATCCTCGAGCGGGTTTTTTAATCCACTATAAGCTATCAGCTAAAAGCTATAAGCTTCTTCAACTTACACCACTCGCAGTCGGGCTCGTCGCAATAGTCGGTCATAATGCGTCCCGACCAGACGGAATCAATAAGAGCTTGGATGTGCTCCTTAACCGCCGCGGTGTCCTCGCTCGTAATGGGGAGCGAGACAATGTCGCACTTCCCTTTTCGGTCGGGAATGACAAACACGAGTGACGGAATAATGGTCTTGTTTTTGTACTTTGCGTCGTTTTCAAGAAGCAGTTTGTAGAAGACGAGCTGTCTAAAATAATCGCCGTTTGATGCTTTCGTTTCCCCTTTTATTTCCTTAACCGACATCGCTTCCTTGGTCTTGTAGTCAAACACGAACACCTCATCGCCTTTTTCCTGGACCGCATCCAGCTTGCCGTGAATGGGAATACTGATTAATTCTCCCTTTTTTAAAGGGAGTACCTCATTCTGATGAGGGGAGGGATTTAAATCCTCCGCCGAAGACGGCACCTCCTTTAGAAAAGGAGGAATAAACTGCAGTATGGCTTCACGCCAGGATTCGGTTAGAGCATTCCCCACAAAGTGATTCTGAAGTTCTCTTGCAATGATGGGAGCATCTTCAAACAGTTCTTTCTTAACGACCTCCTTTTCAAACACGGAAAGAAGTGAACGCTCAAAGTATGCCGAGACGGAATCTTTGAAGACGGTAAGTAGTTTATCCGCACGAGGCTCTTTCTCGCCCCAGATATGCGCAAACGCCTCATGCACGGCAATTCCCTTTTCGGGAAGCGGAGCGGGAGCTTGGGGGAGCTTTAAAATACTCTGGTAGATAAACCGACTGGGGCAATCCAAAAAGTGGTTGAGCGCGGTGACGGAAAGCCCTTTCGAAAGAAGTACCATCTTTGCGAGGTCGTTAATTTTCTGTGCAAAGTCCGATACCTTTCCTGTCTTATGCGAGATTTCTAGGATGTCTTCCGTTTCTTGCGGAAGCACCACTTTCTTTACGTAGGCATTGTCGAGCTCTTCCAGAAACCGAAGGGGGGTTTGTACCTTTCCTCCGGCGGAGCTCTCGGGGGAAAGTAGTACTGCATGTTTCTTCGCCCGCGTAAGCGCCACATAGAAGAGCCGACGTGCGTCTTTGATGTCATCACCGTCTGTTTTCTCCTTTCGGGGAAGAATGAAGTATTCACCCCGTGCTCTCCCTACCCACGAGCTTTCGGTTGTAAACGGAAGAAAAACATAGTCAAACTCCAATCCCTTACTGCCGTGCGCGGTCATCGCGCGCACCCGAAGCTCTGGCGTGCCGACACTTATCTTGATACTTCGCTCCTCCGCAGAAGCTTTATACGCAAGGAGCTGTCTTAGAAGCTCTCGCGGGTCGCTGATATCGCCTTCTCGGATAAGATACTCCGAAAGCTCTACAATACCGCGCCAGACCTCCACACTTCCGGGGTCATTGGTAATGAGCTCTACAAAACCCGAAGCGGTACCGGCAAAAAGTAAAAACTCAAGTACTCCGTCACCCTTCATTTTATTGCGGATATGCCGAAGCGCGGGGATACTTTCCGCGACCCCATATTTTCCACTTTTAAGTGCCTGCGTGCACACAATCGCGTTTTCAAACGGAAGCCCCCAGAGTCCTCCCATAATGGTCTTCGCGAGCGCCTCGGCATTCGTGTTGTCGGCAAGGTATTCCACCAGTGTAAAAAAGAGGTTGCCCGCGGGGTGGTTAAAGATATTTATTTTACGCTCCGAGGCGACAGGAATGCCCTCTCGCTCCAAAAAACGAATGACTCGTTCCAAATCACGATTGGTCTTGGTGATAATGGCTACCGTGCTCTCCGCTTCGTTTTTGAGAATCTTTCGTATTTCTTCACCCATATACCGGAGTGTGGTGCTATCGGTTCCCTGCACAAGGTCAATCGGCTGTGGTGTGTGAGCGCTTCCCGATATGAGCTTCACGCGAAGATGGGCATGCTCGCCCTCTCCATAGTTGTGTTCTATAAGCGAAAACGCACCATCAAGCAAGTGCTGATGCGAACGGTAGTTTTTTAAAAGCGGAATGGTCTTCATATCCTTCCACGCGTTTTTGAAGCGGAGGAAGTTCTCCACCGA
>JAUSFR010000054.1 GCA_030649775.1 bacterium
TGAAAGACATTGATAACACAAACAGGACTGATGTCACCGAATATGAAACTGGACCTCTTGGTCGCGTTCAAGAATATGCGATCACCTCAAAAAATCCTTTTGTGTTTGATTACGGAGGCAAAACGTGGGGGACAGAGTTCCCCGATCCGGACGACCCGGAAGGAGCGTGGCTGTTCCCCATACGAAGTGCTACCCGAAGGCCTACGACCACCGACATTCGAGTGTATTGGGATAAGTGGCTTAGCGGTCTTTTCGCAAAAGGCCATGATGCGGTTATCATACGAAATATACGAGATGTCGGTTCAAACCACGACGGCGTGATGCCCCTGCATACCACCATTGCGGTAGATCAAAAGGCGCAGGTAGAGATGAATGCTCGCGGTCAGCTTGATACTTTGGGAAAAGCAGGCTCACATGCAGACGAAAACCAGATATTAAATGATGATTGACAATGTCTATACAACTGCTATACTGGCTTTTTAGCCATTTAGTATATACCTATGAATTCACTCATCAGTATTCGCATAGACCCTAAAACGAAAAAGGCCGCGCAAAAAACGCTCGGTGAGCTTGGACTTGACCTCTCCGCGGGGGTCACGCTGTTCCTTGAACAGGTGATAGAGACGGAGTCTATTCCCTTCACCATAGCAACAAAACGAGGGCATAAACTTCGTAACGAGAGGTCGTTACGCGGGGAAATTAACTGGGCGCTTAAACATGGAAAAGGGTACAAAACGGCCGAAGAAATGCATGCGGATATTTTGAAAGGTTAATACACTACTACTTTGTACTCTCTCCACCCTTCAAAAAGCTATAAAAAAGCATTGAAGCGTCTCATTCGGTCGGGGCACTTTGACTTGAAGGAACTTGAGTTGGTCCTCGCTATGCTTGTCGCTGGGAAACCCCTTCCCCCTTACTACAACAATCACCAGTTACAAGGAACATACGCTGACTGTCTTGAATGTCATCTTAAAGGTAATTTGCTTCTGATTTACAAAATAGATGTTGAAGCGGGCAAAATAGTGGTCGCCAAGATTGGTAGTCATTCGGAACTCTTTAGAGCCTATCTCCAATCTCACATCCGAATAAAATGGCAAAATTTCGAGGTAAAAAACGAGCTGGAGTCCGAACCATATCGGGATATGGTGAGGACGAAGCGAGGTTTTTTAACCGAGATTTTGCCATTTTAGCGGATGAGCTGTAGTTTACGTCCTATTTAAGCGTTGAGATTGGAGATAGGCTCTTAGATAGGAAGCGGATGTCGTTCGTAAATGGTGAAGACTGCTTCACCGCGGGGATTATGAATATAGTTCGGCTGGAGACCTTTCACAAGCTCCGTGAATGCGGGGTCGGGAACGATATTCCCCTCCACGAAGTAATAGTCCCGAAAACCCGAGCGCTCGTAATAGTCGGCTCCATTTTCGCGCAGATATTGTAAATAGGTGGCGAGGTCAACCATCGGCCAACCGTGATAGATGCTCAAACGGTCAAGCATCCAAAGTTTCCCCGCGTGATCAAAGTTGCCGTGCGTCACGATAAGCGCGGGATACGGAAGATACCCCCTGCTCTCCCCTTTTTTTATTGAGACGTCCTGCTCCTTTTCAATAAACGCGTACCGCATATGAAAGGTCGTTGCGGGAATTTTCCTCGCGAATTCCTTTTCAAAATAGGCGCCAAGCTCGTTATACCCCCAATTGTAGTTTTCGTAGCGGATTTTTGAGGAGAGCCACGGCGAGGGACCCTTGGGATAATAGACGATTTGATTGTTCACCGAATAAAAGATTTCAAACAAGAGTACCGGAATAAGTATCGCGAGGAGATATTTTTTCTTGTTCAGAAAGGCACCGGAGGAAAGCGCGAAAAACGGAGTGAGCATCGTGAGGAAACGGAACGCGGGACCGATGACGGAAATTAGAAGCAGGAGGTACGCGAGACTGATGAGCATAAAGGGATTACGCAGGAACAGAAGCACTGCGCCCGAAAGGGCGAGAAACAACCACGAATGCGAGCCGATGAGTCTTGGGAAAAAATCTTGCGCGCGCCCCCAAAGTGAGCCAATCTCCTTCCCCGGAGCGACCTGCCACTCCTTTGGGTTTTGACCAAAGACGTAGGAAAATTGAAAATCAAAATGCCCGACTGCCTTGTAGAGCATTATGTTGTAGATAATGACGGGTGAAAAGATAACCAGCGCGAGTGCGAGTGAAAGCCAGAGGTCTTTGCGACGAAACAGCGCCCGATGATACAGAAAGAGATAGGTCCCCAAAATCGGAAACAAAATGAAGGCGTTGTATTTCGTAAGGAGCGCAAGTCCGAGCACCGCGCCCAGAGGAATGAATGACTTCCCTTCCCGAACCGCCCGTAAAAACAGATACGAAGCGAGCAGGAGAAAAAAGATAACGTAGGATTCCTGCATACCCACGCGAGAAATATAGATATGGTTGAGGGTGACAGAAAGCAGACCTGCGGAAATAAGACCCGCCGAAGACGAGAACAGAAGCGAGCCAATCAAGAAGACGAGATAGAC
>JAUSFR010000067.1 GCA_030649775.1 bacterium
TACGAACCCAAACCCGCGCTGGAACTTACGGAGGAAGATTTTGACCGGACAATTCGTATCAATCTCAAGGGGCAGTTCCTCTGCGCGACGCGCGCCGGAAAAGAAATGGCGAAGCGGGGCTGGGGACGCATCATCAACATCGCCTCGGTCGCTTCGGGACAGGTCGGCGTCGGTATCGCGGGAGGCGCGCACTACACGGCTTCCAAAGGTGGAATTATCGGAATGACGGAAACCCTCGCGATTGAGTGGGCACCGCTCGGTATTACGGTGAACGCTATCGGTCCCGGCGCGATTGACACGTCAATGGTACAGTCCGCGAATCTACCGAAAGAAGTGCT
The DNA here is from genome assembly GCA_030649775.1 of bacterium. Lineage (GTDB taxonomy): Bacteria > Patescibacteriota > Minisyncoccia > Phycocordibacterales > UBA10002 > UBA10002. Next base: position 339 of record JAUSFR010000067.1, read on the forward strand.
TACTGGAATGCTCGCTCGTATCCCGATGAAACGGATAGGCAAACCAGAGGAGGTATCCGCGATGGTGGTCTTTTTAGCATCGGAGGAAGCGAGTTATATCACCGGCACCACTTTCTTCGTGGACGGCGGATGGCTTGCGTCATAACCACCACAACCATGACACACACTACCCTCATAAAGAGAACACTGATTATCGGAGCGGGACTCGTCGCCCTTCAGGCATTTGTCCTGTTTATGCTCGGCCAACCGGCTATTTGCGCGTGCGGATATATTAAACTCTGGGAAGCCGATATCCTTTCCTCGGGAATGTCACAACATCTTTTTGACTGGTACACCTTCTCGCACATTATCCACGGTTTTATTTTTTACGGCGTGCTCAAACTTTTCTTCCCCAGAATGTCGATGGGGACTCGTCTCCTTCTCGCGATGGGACTTGAGATTGGCTGGGAAATCGCCGAGAACACGCCGTGGGTCATAAACGCCTATCGTGAGCAGGCGCTCGCGCAAGGATATGTCGGCGACAGCATTCTGAATTCCCTCTTGGATACCGTCTCAATGATAATCGGCTTCTTCCTCGCCTTCCGCCTCCCCGTGTGGCTTACCGTGTTTCTCGCCGTCTTGTTTGAAGTTTCGGTTGGCTTTATGATACGGGACAACCTGACGCTCAACATTCTTAATTTCATCTATCAATTTGACGTTATTCACCGCTGGCAATCGGGTGGTTAGCACACCCGTGGATAGGTTCTGTAAGAAACTGTCTGAAAAGCTATCGCAATCCCAAGCCACGCCAGATTCGAGGAAAAAATGGTGAGGACGAGGAAGGTGTACCGAGGTACTCCGACCGAGGAGGAGCCGTTTTTTACCGAAGCTGGCGTGGCGACGATGCGAAATGGTTTCAATGATAATGCCTATGGTAGGTTTTCAGACAGTTTCTATAAACTCTGGTAACATAGACGTATGCACACAATACTTTCACCGTGGCGACTGCGGGGCTATTACTACTTTATCCAAATTTCCGGCATTATTGTCATTGGCTTTTTTGCCTTTGCCATCGCCTCCTTTCCCTCGCTGTTCTCTTTCCTTCTTGAGCCACGCCTTATCTCCGCGCTCATGTTCGGCATGTTTTTCGTGCATACCGTTTCCTTCCTTCTGCAGGAAGTGACCCACCAAAAAGTATTTTACGCGTTCAGCCGATATGTCTGGATTCTGTTCTTTGCCGTGTTCGTGTATCTCACCGGCGGAGTGAACAGCCAGTTTCTGTTCATACTTTTCTTCCCGCTCCTCACCGCGGGAACGGATTTGAGTCCCAAAGAAACGAAATACGACGGCACCCTGCTCGTGGTACTCTTCGGCTCGTTTATCTTCGGCGTGGAGGACTCACTCACGCCCGTACTCCTCGTCAAGCACGCTTCGCGGACGGCGCTCTTCGCCATCGTCGCGTATTACCTGTATAAGATGATTAACGAAACCCTCCTTCAAAAATACGAAAAAGAAGAAACTAAACGGAAATTCCTGGAACTCATTGAACTTGACCGCGTCAAAAACGATTTTATCACCGTCGTATCGCATCAATTGCGTACTCCACTTTCAGGTTTGCGCTGGGCGATGACCAATCTCGCCGAAGACAAAGCGCTTCCACCCACGCTTCTTTCGCTCACCAAGGAAAGCCAAGTGTACGTGGACAAATCAATCGCCATCGTAAACGAACTTATCGCGACAAGCGACAGCAAGACACCGAGTTTTGTGCTTACCAAAGAAAAACTGTCGCTCCCCGAGCTCGTGTCGGATATTCTCCTTGACCTTGACTATCTAAAAAAGGAGAAGCGGGTAACCATCGCCGTCGCACTCCTTCCCGATGTACCCTTGATTGCCGACCGCCTGAAGCTCAAGGTGGCACTCACCAATATTATGGATAACGCGATTCGGTACAGCGCGGGAGGACGGGTGGATATTTCGGGCAGTACGGAGGATAAAAAATATACGCTCACGATTCGAGACACTGGAATGGGGATTGCTCCCGAGGATATGCCCTATGTGTCCGACCGTTTCTACCGAGCCAAAAACGCGATTTCGGCTGAACCCAACGAAAGTGGGGTGGGGCTCTATATCGCCAAACAGCTTATTGAGAGACAGCGGGGAACACTCGTTATTGACGCCACGCTGGGCAAGGGCACGACGGTGACGGTTACGCTCCCCCTCCTCTAACCTCCACCCCACACCCTCTTTACGCTCCGCGCCCGCGCGGAGCGTTTTGTTTACAACCTACCGTCTCCCTGCTACAGTTCATTTCAGAAAACACGCAATTAATGCTGTTTGAAAACATTGGAGGTACTATGCCCCATCACTATGTAGTGCGGTCGGTAAAGGCATCAAGTCCGGCGCAAAAAAGCGCGGGTCCAGATGTCATCGTCTCAAGAACACTTGAGGATTTCGGATTCGGCCCAACGGATGAGAGCGGTGACCGAGATGAAATGAACCACCGCGGAGCGACCCCGAGAGAATTCAACATCGTCGTCCGTATCGGAGATGAAGAAAAAAAGTGGTTCATACTCATACGTGTGGAGAAAGACGGCAAGAGACCTCGTCTTATGCAACTTGAGACGGGAACCTATTTTAGCGACCCCGTCGCCACTCCGGACGGTCTTCTCGTTATTAACGGCCACGGAAAAAAACTTCTTGACTGGGAGATTACCTTTGAACGACGGCCCATTCTTGATGGCCCGCTCAATTCGCGAGGTGACCTGGTGTACACCGAACACGAAGGAAGTTCACATGAACATAACGGCAAGACGGGAAAACGAGAACGGGTCCTGCGCGGAAGCATTGAGTCACGGCGTACGATGTTCCCGTCGCCACCCCCGGAGCAACCGACAGATACTCCTGTCTATGCCCCATCCGAAAGCGCGCCCCAGCAAAGCCGAGCTTCCACAGAAACGGTAAGCGAGCCACCAATGGTAACCGCCTTCAAGAAGAAAGAGACGGCATCCCCTTCCATGGTTTCCGCCCCCCAGAACGGCGAACCCGTGTGCTCACCTCACCCGCTAGCGACCGCGGAAGTGCCCACCGCAAAAGAAGCGCCTCCCGTCCAGACGGAAACGATTACTTCGCGCGACCGCGTGGCAATGGTGAAGACAACGGATATCGTCCCCGACCCGCATCAACCGAGGAAGTACTTTGAGGAAGAAGGCCTGCACTCCACCGCGGAGTCTATGAAAGCAGAGTCCCAAGTGGTTCCCATCATTGTGCGCCCCGTTACCATTTCCGGTGTGGAGCGTTATATGATTATTGACGGGGAATGTAGGTGGAAGTCCGCAAAACTTGTCGGAGTGACGGAGCTCCTGGTCGTCATAAGACTTAACGTTGATGACCGTAAAGCGTTTCGGCAATCGGTTACCGCGAACTATAATCGCAGAGGACACACGGTTCGTGAATCGGTTGACGTCATCAAGAGGTTGCTTGAGGACGGCGCGACGACCAAAGAGGTCTGGACACTCTGCGGAATGTCCACGGCGTGGTACTACGAACATATTGCCCTCTTGAAGCTTGAACCCGAGCTTCTCAAGCTGGTTGACCCGCCTACCGAGAAAAAGTCCAGGCTTCCCGTCAGTATTGCCCGAAAACTCGCGTATATGCCCCTCTCGGAGCAGTTACCTGCGTACCACCGGCTTATGTGTGAACCGAGCAAAGCGGCGCGCTCGGCACTCGCGGATGAACTGGTGAGGCCATACATTGGAGAGAGCAGGCGGAACAAGCCAAGTGACCATATGCGTTCCTTGGAGCGGTTCGTTCTACGGCTTCGCGCCGGCAAACGGACCCTTGAGCAACATGTCGACGTCGCGAGCCGAGCGCTCGTCATCAACCGAAAACCGGAACAGGTAGAGGTTATCCTCTCCACTCTGGAGGAGTCCATTCATGAGCTCACCAACCTCAAAAAAATAATTGAGACGAAACGACAAGAGTTGACTGCCACGTGAAGTCATCTTTTGTTCCCCCAAGGCCTGCCCCAAAGCAGGCCTTTTTTACTGCTTGGGAAAAAATGCTTCCCCGCGATTCTTTTGAGAACACCGCGGAGTGTACTATAATCCCTTCTGTAAACCCAAACGGGAAATCATTATGAAAAAAATACTGGCGTGGGTAGGAATACTGCTGTTTCTCGGCGCGTGCTCGTACGTGGGGTATCGAGCCTACCTCCACATCAAAGCGCAGAACGAAAAGATTGCGGAGCTGGAGCGGTCTCTTGAAACGACCGAAAAAAATCTCGCGGAAGTAACGCAAAACAGCGCGAGCTTGCTTGACGCCCTTTCGGCTGAACAGCAGAAGAATGGTTTCCTTGTCGAACAGGCGGGCACCTTTGCCGCGGCAGTGCAGAGACTCACCGGCACGGTCACCACTTTGGAGAAACTGACCAAGACCGACCCCGAGCTTCTCATCAAATATTCAAAAGTGTATTTCCTGAACGAACATTATCAACCGGAAAAACTGACTCTCCTTCGGAAGGATTATATCTACAACTCAAAGGAGGAATATTTTCACGCTCGCGCGCTTCCCTACCTTGAAAATCTTTTGAGTGAAGCTCAGGGCGCGGGAATACCCCTTCTGCTCGTATCCGCCTTCCGTTCGTTTGAAACGCAGAACGACCTGAAATCACAGTACAAAGTAACCTTCGGAACTGGCGCGAATAAGTTTTCCGCGGAACAAGGCTACTCCGAACATCAGCTTGGCACGGCCGTTGACTTCACCACTCCCACGCTTGGCGTGCTTTTTGAAAAGTTTGATACCACCACTTCGTACCTGTGGCTCACCGAGAATGCCCACAAGTACGGCTTTATCCTCTCCTATCCCCAGGGCAACACCTACTATATCTATGAGCCGTGGCATTGGCGTTTTGTCGGCGTAGAGCTCGCGGGCAAACTCCATACCGAAAACAAGCATTTTTACGATATGGACCAGCGGGAAATCAACGACTATCTCGTGAAGATATTTGATTAGTTGACCATTAAGGAGAGATAGACTACTTTTGAGAAAGTAGCTCTTCACATCATGTGAGGGCGGAAAGGACCAAGTGAGAAGACCTCGAATATTTTTAGGCGTGGAGTTCCAACTGCTCATGCGCAAAGAGACGTGGACACCTATCCAGCTCCGGTGGGTGCTCCATTATTTTCTCCATCGGAAACTGGTGAGGGAGCTCATAAAGAAACATGGACAAGAGCATGGGCTTGATGGGATCATTTTTCTTAGCGCTCACGGAAAGCCCGCGTCAACGTATTGCTACTGGCACTTCGGAAAAGTAAAGAAGGTACAGGAATGGATAGATAGACACGACGGCAAAGCCACGGCACTCGTGATTTCTTCCTGTAATCGCTTTGACCGTAACGTCACCTCCAAGCACTCCATCATCATTCATCCCAACCGGGCCTATAACCTGCTTGAACTGATGCGCACCAAAGGATACGGCATCGTTCGCGTGCGTGTCCCTTCCGTCGGCTATGTGGAGCAAAAACCATACCTGCTTAAAAAGCTGGGAGTACCTTGAACACCTTTTATCCCCGCCTCAAAAGAGAGGCGGGCTTTTTTATGCTTTGGGAAGATACAAAAAGTTCCCGGAAGATTGAAATAGAGGAACGTTGTAACATCTCGTTTCGCGAAAGTGTTTACAACAATATGAGTTACTCACCAAAATCAAATGGGTTACTTCAAGCCACTGGACTTGTATGTTATGTGGGCGCCTTCGCAACCATCGTGCAATATCTGGGAAAGTGGGCGGGGGCACAAGACATGGAGCCTTCTCCCGCCATAAGTATCACGCTTTTTCTGCTCACCTTCATTATTTCCGCGCTCATTTCGGCTTCTATCGTTTTCGCACACCCTCTTTTCCTTTTTCTCGCGGGTAAAAAAGAAGAGGCGGTCAAAACCGTACTCTGGACACTCGTCTTTCTCGTTATCTTTCTTCTGCTCTTCCTCACGATTTCTCTCCCTCTCTCCCGAACCCTCTAACACTATGCTTACTCCCCGCGCCCGTTTACAGGGCGCGGTTTTTTCGTTGAAAAAAATTACTTACCCTTGAAATTTAGTTGCGCATGAGTATCCTTACGACAGAAACTCTTTACATTACAGATATGAAAACACTTATCGTTTCCGGTTTTACCGAATATGGTTCTCACTTGGTAAATTTGAGCGAGCGCATCGTGAGGACGCTTCACGGGAAAACGTTTGCCGGCTACCGCATGGTGAGTTCCATATTTACGTGCGAGATACCCAAACCTGAAAACAATCGGGGAAACGCGATCCTTCACGAAGCAACGAGACAAGGCGCTTCCGGCATAGTAAGTCTCGGTATGACTTCCCTTTCACCGGGATTTTGGTTCGAGACTCGGGCGCGCAACCTCTTGCATCAACCCAAGTATTATCCGAACGAGCAGAATGTTCTGGTGGATGCGAATCGTCCGCCTGATGAAGTCCTTCATCCTGACCTTACACCTTGGCGATTCGATGAGGTTAAAGATGAAATCGAAGGACGAAGGCTGGGTATGATGGAAGCATCACAGGACATAGGAGGATTTTGTTGCGAACATTTAGTGTACGAGGTGCTTGCCGCACAACTCTCTCTAAAGGAAAGAGACCGACTACCCTTTACGTTTCTTCACCTGCCCTGTTGCCCCGAGGCACCGAGGAACCCGGTGGAATTTCGCCGCAGTGGAAAAATACTTCTTTCGGAAGAGGGGGCTATCCAGGGATTAGAAATCCTGCTCCAAAAAGCTTCGCTCTAATGCGCCCCTCGACACATTATTTACGACCCTACCCCGCCCTCTTCAAGGACGGGGTTTTTCAAAGCCCTCTGAAGAATCTTGTAAGAGTCAGACTCTTACAAGATTTCAAGTTCCTCTTCTAATTGTTCTAAAGGAGTGCTTACCCTTCCCAACAAAACATCCTGCGCAAAACTTTTGAATTCACGTGCCTCTGGAAAGAGTTCTTTCAAAAAAGGATTGTGAAGAATCGGTGAATCTTCGACCCCCGCATAATGACCTAAACTTGAAAACGGGTAGTGAACCGCCCATTCCCAGGCTTCGTTAAAAGAGGAGCATGCTTTTTCATATCCAAGAGGAAAAAGTTCAAATGTGTTTTTGACCATCACGTACGCGGCAACATAGCGAAAGTAATTGTCATCATTGATCGTGCGCAGGCGGTATGCTCCCTGAAAGAGACTTCCTCGTTGGTTGTATTTTGCATTCGCATGGTTGGCCATTCCAGTGCAAAACTTGTGCATGAACTTGCTAACGCCACCTTCTTCTGTCTCTTTCAATATGAGGTGAAAGTGATTGGTGAGCAGTGTAAACGCCTCAATGGATACCCTTGGGATCTTTTCTGGCCACGTTGAAGCTCTTGTAAGTGTTTTCTCGAGACCTTCGTCCATAAGATCGCGAAACCAGTCGACCGCGTGAAAGTGGTCGTTGAAGTGATTGAGCATGAGAAGAACTCGCCAGGAGTCTCCAAAGTCCTGAACAATCGGAAGCCCACGCGCTCCTCGTTTTACAATATGGACATACGAGCCGACGGTAAAAGGTTCTCGTCTCATTTGCGTCAAGTATATCTGTAAGAGTCAGACTCTTACAGATATAGAACTTCTACTATGAATGATATTGGCTCATCGCCTTGTCGCGACCTTCGGTCACGAGCACCGTGAGTCCTTCGGCAATATTTTTTGACATCTTTTTAAGTGTCGTGAGTTCCGCGGGAGAAAAGGTGCCGAGAATAATCTTTTCCACTGTTTTCTCGTCCTGTGATTTCTTCACCACCGAGGCGGACGAGGCGATACCGACACGCACGCGAACAAACTCCTGCGTCTTTACCGCCTTGATAATGGATTCAACCCCACGATGTCCACCGGAACTTTTGTTAAATGATATTTTGTACGAACCAAACGGAATATCCAAATCGTCGTGAATAACGACCAATCGCTCTGCATCTTTTTTTGTTTTTACGAGTCCGCGCACCGAGTCGCCCGACTTATTCATAAAAGTCTGGGGCAAGAGAAGAGCAACTGACCGTTGACCTTTGACCTTTGACCCACGCAAGGGAGCGACAGAACCTTCCGAAATCAAAGCGTTTCTTTTTTTATCAAGCCTCCAGTCGGGAAGCTCCTGTACTTTCCTAAACACGTCAAGCACCATAGCACCGGTGTTGTGACGGCTGTTTTGATAGTCCTCTCCGGGATTTCCCAAGCCAACAAAAAAATATTGCATATTTTTAAAATTCCAAAACACAAATTCCAAAATCCAAACAAAACACACTGCTTCAAACCGCAACCCGACCAACGTGAGACTCACTTCTGGCTTTGGTGAATTGTGCTTTGAAAAGTTTGTTTGGTCTTTGTGTACTGTGCTTTGTGTTTTACAAATACTATCACATTCTCTTCAGCCACAAAACATCTCATACACAACCTCTACGTTCCATTGACATACGGCATAGCTCTCTATAAGAATAGGGTAAACCTCAACCAAGGAGTTCTTTAAATATGAATATAGCCAGCCTCTCCGAGCCCGTACCTGTATCCGTATCTGTCACGAAAATCAAAACTGACCCTCGTCTCCCCTCCATTTGGAAAACGCTTGACCCTGTGGATAGAAGCACGGTGCGGTTCGTCAAACCGTCAATGGGAAGGGAAATGTCCGAGCTCTTCACCAAAAATTCGGTTCGGTCTCCCGCAACGCAAGAATTGGTTATTCGTGCCCTCAATCTCCGAGAGAATACATGCATCCCTTTCCACCGCGATACCGGTAAGGAAAAATTATATTCCCTGCAGGGTGACGGGGTTATCGTTGTGTTTCTCAAGAGAGGCGGGGCAATAAGAAAACATCTGCTTAACCGAGTGGGTGATCAGCTTATCATTCCGGTTGGAATGCCTCATGCTCTCTACTGCACCGTCGTGGATAGCTTCAAGGAAACATGTGGTCTCCAAATCGTTCTTTCCTCAAAGAAAGGCGAGACGAAATGGGAGACTTCCACACCCTTTCTTCTTGAAAACTCTCACCTTCAGAAAGAAATCTGATGTCAGACTCCCCGCCGTGTCCGCAACCTACAGAGGTTGCGGATTTTTTTCATTTCTTCGGTGAAGTTTACACTTTCCGAAATTATTTTGGAAAAAATATGGTGTGCGACACAATGTTCCTTGCGTCAACCGCTCTCCGCGTACTACAATTCATCTGTTATGCAACCGCAGGAAGACATTTTTCAAAAAAATTCTGCGCCCGCCACCGAAAGTTTTGGTGACTCCGGAAAAACTTCCGTACCGCCTCCTCACGAGAAGCATAGTGTCGGTGAATCCATCTGGGATTTTATAAAATTCGGCGTACTCGCGGTAGTTATCGTCATTCCGATACGTCTCTACATCGCCCAACCGTTCGTAGTGAGCGGTGCGTCTATGGTGCCGTCATTTCAGAGCGGACACTACCTCATTATTGACGAGGTATCGTACCGTTTTTTTGAGGAACCAAAGCGCGGTGAAGTTGTCGTCTTTCGTTTTCCTTCCGAACCGTCAAAGTTTCTTATCAAACGAGTCGCGGGACTGCCGGGAGAAACCATTACCATCAAAGGGAATGAAATTACCATCAAAAACGAGGCCAACCCCGATGGTTTTGGGTGGGAACAGGGCGCTACCACGCCGGTAGAGAGCACGGGTAATCTTAGCGTAACGCTTGCGAGCGACGAATATTTTGTACTTGGAGACAACCGAGGAGCGAGTGCCGACTCCAGACTTTGGGGAACGCTGAAGCGCGAGTTTATTGTGGGGCGTCCCATCGTTCGTCTGTTTCCGCTTTCCGAAGTTGGTATATTCCCCGGCGAATGGGAGTAAAATTGAATAGGGAACCTAAACTATGAAATAGCGTGACTACACCAACTGGCGTTTTCGTACCTCATCCCCCAATCTACAACTGCTCCTCATATTTCACAATTCATTCTCCATACTTCATCTCCCTCTATGGCTTCTCACACAAAAACAACAGCGCGAACCCAAAAAAAGAAATCGGCGGGTGCTAAGTCCTACATTGAGTACAAGGATGTAGACCCGGGAGTAGAGACCGCCCTCTATTACGGTTTCACCCCGCTTGATACTCCACTTACTATCGTAAAAGAAGACCGTGAAAAAGCGCGCGAGCTTGGATACGAAGACCGAACGGAACCGTCAACACTGGGGCCCACAATCGAGGAGAAGGTGGCGCTCCTTCGGCACTATGAGGAGAAAAATCTTTCCAGCCATGCCCAGCCGATTATGTTCTGTACCGAACTCCTCTCCGGAGGCACGGGAAAGAAACACGCGGGAGAGCGTCGCATTTCCTTTGAAATAATGGGGACGGGAAAAAGTATCGCCGAAGCGACGCTTATTCAAACCGCATTCGCCACGCTCCGAGAAGAAGGTCATACGGAGCTCACGCTTACGCTGAACAGTGTCGGCGACCGTGAATCAATGAATCGCTTTCTGCGCGAGCTCGGTAACTACTACCGTAAGCACATCGCACTCCTTCCGCAGAGCTGTAAAACATTGCTTCGGAAAAATCCGCTTGACCTTCTCAAGTGTACGCACGAGAAATGCGCGCTACTCGCGGAGAGCGCGCCAAAATCAATCGGTTCACTCGGGGATGAAAGCCGTCGGCACTTCAAGGAAGTGCTGGAGTTTCTGGAGGAACTTCAAATACCGTACCGCATCGACCCCGGCCTTATCGGCAACCGCCTGTTTGCCACCGAAACATTGTTTGAAATCCGAGAAACACTTCACGATGGCACGGAGCGCCTCCTTTGCGCGGGAACACGTTACAATGGCCTCGGAAAGCGGCTTGGCCACAAGAAAGAAGTCCCCTCCATCGGGATGAATCTCCGCTTCATGAAGGAGGTGAAGGAAAACCCGGCGACAAGACGCATTCGCTTCAGGAAGCCCTCTATTTTTTTCCTTCAACTTGGCTTCTGCGCCAAATTAAAGAGCCTTCGGGTCATAGAAATGATGCGTCAGGTACGCATCCCCCTCTATCAGGCGCTCAACCGCGACAAGCTCCTCTCACAAATATCTTCCGCGGAAAACCTGCGCATTCCCTACTCAATCATCCTCGGACAACGCGAAGCGCTTGAGAACTCCGTTATCGTCAGAAACACCTCCAGTCGCGCGCAAGAGACCATAAAACTCAAAGACCTCACGGAATATTTCAAGAAAATGAAGTTGGGGTAGAAAAAGAAATCCTAAATTCTAAAATCTAAATTCGAAACAAAGTATAAAATCCAAATTAAGAAAAGGGGCGTACGTTTTTTGGTTTGGACTTCCACGTTTGAATTTTGTTTAGAGTTTAGAGTTTAGTTTTTTAGAATTTGCGCATCATAGCACTCCTGTGCTATGATGCGGTCCATGTCAGCCCCAAACGTAAATGTGGAAGTCCAGAAGACCGGAAACGAAAGTAGCCTTAGCTTGCTTCGCCGTTTTTCAAAGCGCGTCCAAGGTTCGGGTGTACTCAATAAGGTGCGTAGCCTCCGCTACAAAACCCGCACCCTCTCCCCGCTGAAGCGCAAGATGTCTACGCTCAAATTCATTGACCGACGAGCCGAACGCGAAAAACTCGCGAAACTCGGCAAGCTCCCCGTGGAAAAGAAGCGCCGAGGTCGGAGATAAAGGTAATAACCAAGAACCAATATCCAATAACCAAAAGTATTCGTTTCGGTCTTGGTGATTGGTGTTTGAGTATTGGTTATTTTTATAGGATGTCTCTCTCTATCTCCTCTATGACAAAAGCAAAGCCCCGCGTCTCGCGGGCTTTTTTGCTTGAGGCGAAAAACGCCGTGCTCGGGAAGCGCTATGAATTGAGCGTTGCTTTTGTAACCTCCTCCCTGATGAAGGCGTACAACAAAAAATTTCGCGGAAAGCCTGTGCCGACCGATATCTTAAGCTTCCCGCTCTCCGCCCTCTCTGGAGAAATTCTTTTTTCAATGGCAGAAGTCCGGAAACAAGCGCCTCTTTTCGGACGAACACCCGAAAATTTCCTTTCTTTCCTGTTTATCCACGGATTGATTCATTTGAAAGGATACACGCATGGGAGTACAATGGAGGCACAAGAGAAAAAATTCAGAAAGAAATTTAACATCTGAATTTTTGCAAGCCTGAAGCGAGAAGTCCGAAGCTCGAAGAATTTTTAATGTTTAGAAGTTTTTTGTTTCCCTTCGAACTTAGAGCTTGGTGCTTAGAGCTTGTGCTTTCGTGTCCAAAAACATTTCAGTCGGCATTGACATCGGAACCTACCAGACACGCGTCGTGGCTGCGGAAAACGCCCGTGAAGGCGAGCGTGAGTTTCCGAAAGTCGTAGGTGTAGGCTTCGCGGAATCCCGTGGTCTTCATCATGGCTGTATCTTGAGCCAACCCGACGCTGTACAGAGCGTGAGGCAAGCCGTCGCGCAGGCTTCAAAAGCGGCTGGGGTTCCCATCACAAGGGCTGTCGTCTCCATTGGCGGTATCGGACTTTCCTGCGTCACCTCCACCGGTTCGGTGGTCATCTCAAAAGCCGACGGCGAAATCACCGAGCTTGACGTCAAAAAAGCCGTGGAAACGAGCGAGCAGGAAATCCCCGCCTCACAATCCCTCAACCGAAAAATTCTCCACACCATTCCTCGCGAGTTCAAGGTAGACGGGAAAGCCGTGCTCGGAAGACCGGAGGGGCTTAAGGGAAGCAAACTTGAAGTCCGAACACTTTTCATCACGTGCTTTGAGCACCATATGAACGAGCTTCTGGAGACATTCGCCGAAGCGGGTATTGAAGTGGAGGACCTTGTCGCCTCTCCGATGGCCGCAAGTCTTGTGACACTCACCAAGCAACAAAAAATGGCCGGAGTCGTCCTCGCGAACATTGGTTCGGAAACGGTGTCCATTGTTGTGTTTGAAAATAACCTGCCCATATCGCTTGAAATCTTCCCCATCGGGGGTAACGACATCACAAACGATATCGCACTCGGCCTGCGCATCCCGCTTGAGGAAGCCGAGAGTATCAAGCGAGGCTCACTCGTCGGAGGAACTTTCTCGCGCAAACGACTTGATGAAATCGTTGAGGCGAGACTCTCCGATATCTTTGAGCTTATTGAGGCACATCTCAAAAAACTCGGGCGAAGCGGATTACTCCCCGCGGGTATTGTGCTCACGGGAGGAGGCTCCGCGATTGAAACGGTTGACGACCTCGCCAAAGCGGCGCTTCGTCTCCCCTCCCGCATCGCGAGCGTTTCCTTCGGCGACAACATTCGCGGACAAATCAAAGACGCCTCGTGGTCGGTTGCCTACGGACTCTGCATTATCGGACTGCGAAATGACGACGAGGAAACCACCTCCGGACGCACTTTCGTAAGGCGAACCAGAAAAGGACTTATGAATTTCTTTCGTCAATTTCTTCCGTAAGTTCTCGCCTCAAAAAAAGAACCGTCCGGGTGGGGACGATTCAAAAGTAGCGACAAAGCGCTTTGTAAATCTTGACTACAGATGGACGCGAGACGTCTCCGCCTTTGCCCATTCTTGGGCGAGCCCTAAGGGCGTCCATTCTCCGCTGGTGCGGATGCGACATTCGTGAAGCTCGGGAAGTATAAACCAAATTACTGGTATTTTTTCCGGAACATCCGCAAAGATTTCGGAAAGCGGAATGGATTCGCAGGTGTCAAGTGCTTCGTTCGGCTTGGGGGTAAGCAAACCAGCGATGGTAGTCTTGAGAACAGACAAGTAGGCTTCGGCTTTAGTGGATAGTGTTAGTGTAGTCATAAGTAAGAGCTTTCGGGTAAAATAGTAGAATAACCGCATATAAAGTCAACCCCGTAGTGAAATTTTGCGCGCTCTCCGCTTTTCACCTCCGTACACATTGAGAAGAATGACTCATGGTGTGGTGTTACCCCCGCGCACACCGACAGACCGGCGAAAGGGCTGAAAATTAAGACAAAATTCTACTACGGGGTCAACCCCGTAGTGAAATTTTATCGCGCTCTCCGCTTTTCGCCTTCGTAAACATTAAGCGGAATGATTAACTACGCGACGTTCCCCCCCGCGCGTACACCGACAGACAGCGAAAGGGCTGAAAATTAAGACAAAATTCTACTACGGGGTCAACCCCTTTACTCTTTAAGACCCTCTGCTATCATACAAAAACAACGGAGAGAAGCGGAGTGTGTTTTTGATGACCCTGTGTAATAGACTACCTGGACAGCAAAGCCACTTCCGAATGACGACTACGTTCTAACGTTACTCACTTTATCAAAAATCTTTATTACACGGGGTGGCGATTTTTACTCGCCCAAACAAATTTCTTTTAGAAATTTAGGCGGGTAAATCGCTCCACTCCTTAAAAATCAGCCATGCCCCAAATCACCCCTGATGTAGAAGCATTCGCCCGAATCAAGGTGTTCGGTTGCGGAGGCTCGGGAAAGAACGCCCTGAACCATATGATTAACTCCAAGGTGAAGGGAGTTGAGTTTATCGGCGTGAATACCGACGCGCAGGACCTCCACAACACGCTCGCAAAAAAGAAAATTCATATCGGCAAAAATCTTACGCGTGGTCTCGGCACGGGAATGAATCCCGAAATCGGCAAACGAGCCGCGGAAGAAACGCGCGAAGAACTTCAGGAAGCTATTAAAGGCGCGGATATGGTCTTTATCGCGGGAGGAGAAGGAGGCGGGACATTCACCGGCTCATCCCCCATTGTCGCGAAAACCGCCAAGGAAATGGGAGCGCTCACTGTCGCGGTCACCACAAAGCCGTTTTTCTTTGAAGGTGCGCAACGCCTGCGCCTTGCCGAACAAGGTCTTGAAGAACTCCGCAAAGTAGTGGACGCGATTATCGTTATCCCAAACGACCGACTCCTTTCCGCCATTTCCAAGGACACCACCGCCAAGGCCGCTTTCGCGATGTGTGATGAGGTGCTTCGCCAGGCCGTAGAAGGTATTTCCGACCTTATCACCACCCCCGGTATCATCAACCTGGACTTTGCCGACATCCGCTCCATTCTTGAGAACGCCGGTTCTGCACTTATTGGCATCGGTTCGGCCACCGGAGAAAAGCGCGCGGAGGAAGCCGCCAAACAGGCCATCAACTCCCCTCTCCTTGAACTCTCCATCAATGGCGCGAAGGGTGTCCTCTTCTCCATCGCGGGGGGCGATGACCTCACTATGTTTGAAATCCAAGATGCCGCCAAAGTCATCACCGAATCCATTGACCCGAACGCCAAGGTCATCTTCGGAACTATCAAAGACGAGAAACTGAAAAAAGGCGAGGTCAAGATTACCGTCATCGCTTCAGGCTTCCCCGACGGGGCGAAGAGCAAACCACTCTTCACGCAGGAAAAGGTTTCGGAGGACAAAGGTAAAATCTTCAACACTATTATGCCGAGCTCGGTAAAGGAGTCTCCCAAAGTTGCCCCTCCGGTTGTGGAAGAAAAGAAAGTGTTGGAAGACACCGACGATGACTGGGGTGCCGTTCCCGCTTTTTTGCGAAGAGCAAAAAAATAGATTCAAGAAACAGGATTCATGATTCAAGAATCCAAAATAAGAGAGTTTACCGATCTCCTAGCATGGCAAGAGGCACACACGTTAGTGCTTCTTGTTTATTCTGCAACAAAGATATTCCCTAAAGATGAGCTATTTGGGTTGACCAACCAAATGCGACGTGCGTCCGTTTCCATCACATCAAATATTGCCGAGGGATTTGGCAGACAAAGCTATAAGGAGAAGGTCCAGTTTTTCTACATAGCACACGGCTCTCTGACAGAGCTGAAGAATCAACTGTTTATCGCTCGAGATTTAACGTATATTTCTCTTGCGGAGTTTGCTAAGATAGAAGGGCAACTTGCACGCGCACACCGATTACTGCAAGGACTGCTCAAAAAATCAAAATCTTTTCTTAATCCTGTATCTTGAATCATGAATCCTGTATCTATTCACTACGACTTAGCCATTATTGGCGGTGGTCCCGCCGGCGTCGCCGCAGGAGTCTACGCTTCACGCAAACGCTTGAAGACGGTCTTTATCGCGCGTGATTTTGGTGGACAGAGCACCGTTTCGGAAGGCATTGAAAATTGGATAGGCACCATCAAGATTTCAGGAAATGACCTTGCGAAGAGCCTAGAGGCGCACCTACGCGCCTATGCGGGTGACATGGTAGACATCAAGGCAGGAGAAACAGTCAAAAAAATCACCAATAACCAATCACCAATAACCAATAAAGAAGAAGTGGGTAGCTTTGTAATAGAAACGGATTCACATAGTTATACCGCGAAGACCGTACTCGTCACCGCCGGAAGCGCGCGAAGGCGCCTTACGGTACCGGGGGCGGACCGACTTGAGCACAAAGGTATCACCTACTGCGCGAGCTGTGATGGTCCGCTCTTTGCCGATATGGATGTGGCCGTCATTGGTGGTGGCAACGCGGGTTTTGAAACGGCAGCCCAGCTTCTCGCCTACGCAAAAAGCGTGACGCTCATCCACAAGAACGATGAGTTCCGCGCCGACCCCGTTACCGTGAAAAAAGTCCTTGCGAACCCAAAAATGAAATCAATGCTTTCCACCGATATTCTGGAAATTAAAGGTGACAAATTCGTCACGGGGCTCGTCTATCAAAATAAAGAATCGGGAGGGCCGAAGGAGCTTCCGGTGCAAGGTATCTTCGTTGAAATCGGCTCATCTCCTGCGACGGGCTTCCTCGGCGATTTAGTGGCACTTACTCCGTACAAACAGGTTATCGTTGACCCCAAGACCCAAGCGACCTCCCTTCCCGGCATCTGGGCTGCAGGGGATTGTACGGACGGCTTATACCACCAAAACAACATCGCCGCCGGCGATGCCGTGAAAGCACTTGAAGATATTTATATGTATCTCCACGCAAAATGAAGCCCGAAATCCCCGAGCACTTCTATCGCGTCAGCGTGAAGGGGCTTATCCTTGACGAAACCCGTACCAAATTTCTGGTGACACAGGAAGATGACGGGCACTTTGAACTCCCGGGGGGAGGAAAAGAACATCTGGAGCTTCCGCAAGACTGCCTGCGACGTGAAATCAGAGAAGAAATGGGACTTGAGACCACCTGGATTGCCGAAAATCCCTCTTTTTTCCTCACCTTCAATAAACGACTGGACAAAGATTTTTGGCTCGCAAACATTCTGTATGAGGCAAAGCTTGCCAGTCTTGCTTTCACCCCCTCGGACGAGTGTATCGCCATCCGTTTCGTGACGGCCGAAGAAGCCCTCGCCCTCACCGCGTACGAAAACGTCTACAAACTCGCCAAGTTGTTCCAGAAATCTCAAGAGAAGTAGTCTGTTGTGGGCGGTAGAGGACTTGAACCTCTAACCCCGAGAACGTCAATCCCGTGCTCTACCAATTGAGCTAACCGCCCAAAATACCCCCTTAAGATATAGCACTTTGCGAGCTAAGGCAACAGGAGTCATGTGCGACGCAGTTGTATCGGGTGGAGGTTTGCCGCGACACCGACGGCGGCCGCAATGATGAGCAAATTTTTGATGATGTACTGCCCTTCCAAGGTGGGTACCATAAATCCACTCCATGTTTCCTCGGTAAGCATAAAGAGCGGCATAAACGTCGTCACCATATGCACGAAGAGAAGCGGAATGACTATGCGCTCCGCCCCACGGATAAGGAAGAGAATACCGATAAGACACTCAAAAAGGCCAAACAGCACGAGGAACGTCTCAAAGGTCATAAACGGTACGGTCTTCTCAAAGAGGTCCTGCACAAGGTCGCTTGCGGGAGAGAGGTTCACGACCTTCAGAAACCCGAACCAGAAAAAGACGACAAACAGGCCGAACCGCGCGACCGGCACCGAAATCATTCGGCAAAAGTGAATGAGTCTCCAATCTACTTTCTCTATGTCGGGAAGCGTCATAGGGATAGTATAGCAAGACAGAATTTAAAAATCTTTGAATAGTGTGGATTTCAAACAAAAAGAGCCGTTTCAGTGACTCTTTTTTGTACCGATGACCCTACAGAGAATCGAACTCTGATTCCAGCCTTGAAAAGGCCGTGTCCTAACCGTTAGACGATAGGGCCGAAAACTAGCTAAGAAGCTAGAATTTCTAAATCCTAATTTCTAATTTCTAATGAAGAGAAAGAAGAAACAGGTCAGAAGACTATACCATTTCTGGTAAAAATCGCAAAAAGTGCTATATTTTGAGGCGCACGCTTGGAGGCGTGGGTGAGTGGTTGAAATCACCGGTTTCGAAAACCGGCATACCCGAAAGGGTATCGGAGGTTCAAATCCTCCCGCCTCCGCCAAAATTCGGAATTCAAATTTCCGTCAAAAATATGGTCGGCGCGAAGCGCCGTCTGTTCTGCATTCCCCCCACAAAATCCTGATTCTACAAGGATTCGCCACGCTCCGCGTGGCTCAAAAAGTACGGTTCGATCCTTAATTTGAAAGTTCGAACCGACTTTTTTGAACAAATGAGTATTTTCCTCATTTGTTCG
>JAUSFR010000081.1 GCA_030649775.1 bacterium
TTTGTTTACAAAAACAGAAGTACCCGTGTGGTGAAAATCGTGGATTTTGAGGAAGCATATCGAGATACGCTGACGAAAAAGACGCGATTTGCAGCAGAATTTTGAACATTTCGGCAGGCAAGCTATGTTTTAGGCTTTATACTGCGGTTAGATTATGAACAGGCTCTAAGGACGGTTATTAACAACAGGTCAGGAAATAACCCTCGGCTCCCCCTTCGGAACACACCACAGGGCCCCGCATTTCCCGACGTATTTAGTACGAGTATGGACGATACAAAAGTGTCCGATGCCGTCATCATGACGGAAGAGGAAGCAGAAGCGGCTGCCGAGGCAGCCAAGCAGAACGAGAAGCTCATGAGCAAGCTTATGAGTGGCGTGAAGAACCCCCCGTCAGTTGGGGACCTTATTGAGGGTACCGTTATCGCCTCTTCACACGGAAAGGTCTACATAGACCTCCCGCCGTTTGGAACGGGTATTATCTACGGTCGCGAGTACATCAACGCGCGCGATGTCATTAAGAAGATTACCCCTGGCGACACGATTGCCGCGAAGATTGTTGATTTTGAAAATCCCGATGGCTACATTGAGCTCTCCCTCAAAGAGGCTCGCCAAGCGCTTATTTGGAGCGAGGCCGAGTCGGCTATTCGCGAGAAGAAGGTCTTTGAGCTTGCCGTTAAGGAAGCAAACAAAGGTGGTCTTATTCTTGAATGGCAATCTATCGCAGGTTTCCTCCCCGCCTCACAGCTCAAGGCCGACCACTACCCGCGCGTACCGGATGGCGACAAGGACAAAATCTTTGACGAGCTGAAAAAGCTTGTGGGTGAAAAACTTCAAGTCACCATTATTTCCGCTATTCCGAAGGAAGGTAAACTTATTTTCTCCGAGAAGAGCACGACCGAGAAAGAGCGCGAGAAGATTATCGGTAAGTACAACGTGGGTGACGAACTCCCGGGTGAAGTCACGGGACTTGTGGATTTCGGCGCGTTTGTGAAAATTGAGGAAGGTCTGGAGGGCTTGGTGCATATTTCCGAGATTGACTGGGCGCTCGTT
Source organism: bacterium (assembly GCA_030649775.1). Lineage (GTDB taxonomy): Bacteria > Patescibacteriota > Minisyncoccia > Phycocordibacterales > UBA10002 > UBA10002. The sequence goes on from JAUSFR010000081.1 coordinate 1,051, forward strand.
GAAGACCCACGCAAACTCTACAAAGTCGGCGACAAAGTAAAGGTGAAAATCATTGAAATCAAAGAAGGCAAAATCTCTTTGTCACTCAAAGCGCTTAAACCCAATCCGTGGGTTGACGCGGGAACCAAATACAAAAAAGACGATATGGTGAAAGGTGTCGTGATTAAGTTCAACAAGCACGGCGCGCTTGCCTCCATTGAAGAAGGCGTCGCGGGACTGGTGCACGTCTCGGAGTTCGGCAGTGAGGACAAACTCCGTCGCAACCTTGAGCTCGGCAAGACCTACGCGTTCAAGATTACCCTCTTTGACCCCAAGGAACAGAAAATGGCGCTCTCATTCGCAGGAGAGAAAAAATAGGTCTAGGCACTAGGCTTTAGGCACTAGGCTCTAGGAAAGAAAAACCGCCCCGACGAACGTCGGGGCGATTTTTTTGTGGCAAGGCAAACCCTGATACAAAAAAACGCGGTCAGCTTGCTGACCGCATTTGCGTGATTAGTCGCTCCACCCCAATTACTTTTGAGGAGGCTCGGTAACAACCAATGTCACCTCACCACCACGACGAAACATCACGCCGTAAGGATGTAGGTCCCATCCATCCCACTCCCCTTCCGTTATTTCTATGCCGTCTTTCTCATCGCCCGCGAGAAATATCCTCCCTTCCTTTCTCGTCACCGCTGATGAAACCTCAAATCGCTTGTGTGCTTCCATTTCGGAAATAGGTTTGACCCCGTCAAGAAGAAGTCTTCCGTCGGACTGCAGAATAACCACGCCAGACGGACAGGCAAATACCCGACTTTCCGATGCCTCGGTGAGCGGAACATTCCTCATATCAGGTCCCCATTCCTCGTCATTAAGAAGGACAAACCTTCCTCGTCGGAGTACTATCCCCTTTGGATGACCGTACCATGCGTCTATAGCATCAAGTGTGGCCTCGTCGTGCATGCAGAGCGTGATGCGCGTGCCTACGGTTGCCTTGGCCAACTGTCGGGCAAAGTCATCATTGGAAATAACCGAAGTAACCATAATAGTGTCCTTGGTGAATTGTTTAATGAACCTGTATCGTATGTCACTCTGCCATAGAAGTGTCTTCTTGTACACTAATGCGTAACTCATAAGGCCCTTATCTGTCGGGCGAGGTTGAGCCTCGTCCCATTCTTCCACGAATGCCCCGCGTCCAAGATTACCACTTATCAGCGACCGCTGATATGTGGTACTGAGAGGTCTTGACAATATGTTGGGTATTGCTATCCTAAACAAATACATGACGTACACCGCCCAAAAAGGAATGATGATGGCTATGATGATGACCTTGCTCAAAGGCTGATTTTTGCGTTGAACCCTCCTCCAAGACTTCAAAACAAAAACTGGCTTTTGAGCCAGTTTTTTCGTTCGGTAGACGAAATGGAAATCTCTACCATTGTGGCCGGAGATAAAAGCTCTATGGCTTATACCCTACCCTCGGACACGGTATCCGAGATATGCACATTCAAAAGAAAGGCGAATTATGCCACCAGGAATGCCTCACTTATATAGGCGAACCAAAGAAAATCCAGAAGGGATCCCAGTGTCAAAAGGCCATTTTCTGCTCACAGAGTTGCTACAAGGAGGTACAATGTCGCCACCTAAGGACCCTTATCGCTTTTTTCGAAGCACCATCAAAGTTCCTTCATGGGCATTCAAACCTGACGACTGGACTAATGAATTCTTAGTAGGACTTGCCGAGCTCTCAACAGGCTGGAGAGGGAAACGAGTCTGGGAAATTGGAGTGGGGACGGGAATCAATCTGGTAATGCTTTCCACAGCAAAAAATGTGGAGTGGTATTTTTCGGACTTTGACGAGCGATGTGTCCCGCTTGCCCTAGAGAACATACGACGGTTCACAAGGAATAACCGCCAGCTCTGCAAAAAACTTCATCCGCTTTTTGGAGTATGGGACATCTTCACTCCACTACAAGAAAGTGGCGTGGAAGTGCCCAAGGTCGATGTTGTCTACGGATGTCTGCCACAGGTCCCTGCCCATATAGACCTTTCGGTTGGTGACCGGATTGCGCACTATTACGACCCTGAGCGTTATCCAGAGGCACATTTGCATGCTCTTGGACTCGGCTTAGTTGAAACACTTCTCACCAGGGCACGAGAAGTCCTCAACCCAAAGGGAAGCGTTGTACTGAACCTTGCGGGCAGACCGGGCCGTAAGCGTCTCCTCTCACTCTTTAGAAAAGCGGGCTACGAACCTCATGTTGTGCACTCGGCCTCTATTGCACAACATCAGGGAACATCACTTGCCTCTCTAGCTGAGCTCGAAAAGAATGGCCACGACGACTTTGAATTCTTCAACGGATTTGACTGTCAAGAACTTATTGACGCTCGAGAAGCCGAGGCACGGCGCTTACGCGGAGAGTCCATCTACCACAACATCTACGTCATAGTGGGAACGCTCTCGTAGAAAGCATCAGAGTGGCCGGTTCCTTTCGGGGACTGGCCACTTATTTTTTACCCAAAATCTAGTACACTTAACACCTACCCTATGGAACTACGCAAAGACACTTTGTACCATCTCGCGGGAGCAACCGGCACCGAAATTTTGCGCCGTGGCTTCCCCACCAAACTTCCCTTGTGGTCGGCACAGGTGCTTTTTGACAAACCGGAACTGCTCAAACAGATTTACCTAGACTACATCACTGCCGGAGCTGACATCATTACCACCAATACCTTTCGCACACAGCGAAGAACGCTCACAAAAGCCGGCGTGGCGCACGAAACCGAACGCATCAATCGCCTTGCGGTAGAGATTGCGGTAGAGGCGCGAAAGGAGGCACAAGCGGACCGTCCCATCTATATTGCCGGATGTATGACCACACTTGAGGATTGTTATCGCCCCGACCTTATGCCAAGTGAACCGGAACTGCGCGCGGAACATACCGAACAGGCAACACTTCTTGCGAGTACCCCGATTGATTTTTTCCTACTGGAAACTTTCAACACCATACAGGAAGCGGTTATCGCTTCGGAAGCGGTCTCAAAAACAAAAAAACCGTTTATGGTAAGTTTTACCGCGAACGAAGCGGGTGATATTTTAAATGGCGACACATGGGACGAGGCAGTGCGAGCACTTACGCCTCTGCGTCCGCTCGCGATACTTGTCAACTGTGTTCCTCCCGCCGTCGCGGAAAAGGCAATTCAAAAAATCAAAAAGGCGACAGCTCTTCCTTTTGGCGTGTATGGCAACGGCGCGGGCGGAGCGGACAATGAAGACGGCTGGAAGTTTGACGAAGCGGACAAAGTGCAGGACTACCTTCATTCGTGTAAGGAATGGGTTGCGGAAGGAGCGACGATTATCGGAGGTTGTTGCGGTACCAATCACGACTACACGAGAGCCTACAGCGCGCTTACGCGCCACTAATACTCGTGTGTCATTGACACGAAGGGGAACTGATGTAGGCTTACCGTATTGCTCTTTGGGATTTACGAGCCGTAGCTGGAGCCAAACTTCTCGCGGGGTTCCTCACCCCCAACCTTACTTGAGTCAAAACCAGTTACGGTTCGTTTTTTCGTTTTCGCCGACGTTCAGATTGGACGACTCCCCCACTGTCGTGCTAAGTGAAAGTTATCCGTCTGTTCGTCGGTGTGTTTTGTCCGGTGCTGTGCATAGCGCAAAGGTTTTCAGCCTTTTCATGTTGGGCCCTGAAGACCGGTCGTTATTTGCACGCACCGGCTTTTTCTTTGGTACAATACCCTTCTATGAGCCCTACAAAAAAGACTGTGCTCGCATTTGGGGCCTTTGACGGCCTGCACGACGGTCATCGCTTTTTCCTAAAAGAAGCCCGGGGGCTGGGAAATAAATTGATTGTTTCGGTCGCAACCGACGAGGTGGTGCTGGCGCTCAAAGGTCACGCCCCCAAACAGCATCTTGAAGCACGTCTGCAGACGCTTGAGGCAAGTGGACTTACGGACCTCGCCGTCGCGGGAGACAAAGCGATTGGAAACTGGAACGCCATTAAAATATGGAAGCCCGATAGTATCGCGGTCGGCTACGACCAGACACACTTCGCGGAGAAACTACGCGAGTTCATCCAAAAAGAAAACCTCCCCATCGAGGTCGTCGTCATTACAGCCCATCAGCCGGAGCGTCTTCACTCAAGTCTGCTTGGGGAGAAATAGCTTGCTTCCCCCGAAGAAAAGTATAGTATTCTCCTCGGAAACCCGAATGGGTAACTGCGCTTTGAAATAAGGCGCTTTTTTGCACCTAGAACAACTGAATACACCAAAAAACTATGCGAAACTTCATGGAAATGCTCCGAGCCAAATGGGAAGAGGGTAAGTTCGTCTGCGTCGGACTGGACAGCGAACTTGCAAAAATCCCCAGCTTCGTCACCCATCACAGCCAAAACCCCGTGATTACCTTCAATCGTGAAATCATTGAGGCCACCCGCGACATCGCCGGCGCCTACAAGCCCAACATTGCGTTTTTCGCGAGCCGTGGGACCGAGGGCATTCGTGACCTTGTCACTACCGTGGGGATTATCAAAGAGGTTGCACCAAGTGTGCCAATTATCCTTGACGCCAAACGCGCCGATATTGGAAATACCAACCTTGGCTACGTCATAGAGGCCTTTGTAATGATTGACGCCGACGCGGTAACCGTTAACCCCTACTTCGGAAGTGAAGCCCTGCTCCCCTTTCTTGGTCAAAAAGAAAAAGGGGTCATCGTTCTCTGTCGCACCTCAAACAAAGGCGCGGCGGAATTTCAAAACCTCATCACCGAAAGCGAGTTTGGCAAGATACCCCTGTACCAGGTCGTTGCTCACAGCGTGGCAAAAAAGTGGAATACGGCGGGCAACTGCGCTCTCGTGTTTGGAGCCACCGCTCCTGCTGAACTTGCTATTGGTCGGAGTATTGTCGGAGACGACTTCCCTCTCCTTATTCCCGGCATCGGAAAGCAAGGCGGTGATTTGGAAAAAACAGTGAATGCCGGAAAGGACAGCGCGGGACGGGGAATGATTATCAATTCCTCAAGCGGTATCATCTTCGCCTCAAGTGAAGAAGACTTTGCCGAAGCGGCCCGTCGCGAAACGGAAAAACTGCACAATGGTATAACCGAAATCCTGAAAGGAATCAAGGTATGACCATTATCACCCCTTCGGGCGGAGATTCCTTGGAGGAACTCGCAAAAGCATGCAACGCCCTCTACCTCTGTCCGAAAGACGCTGACGGCAAACGACTCGGCCCTCTCGTCCCCTACGCGGGCAAAGGTCCAGATGGCAAAAACCTCGTGGGTGATGTGTACTTCAATTTCCGGAGAATTGAAGAATATCCTTTAGTCGTTGAGTCCTTCGCGGAACAACTTCTGTCTAAACTCCTCTCCCCAACAAGAGAGCTCACGTTTGATACCGTCTGCGGTATTCCGCACGGTGGAAGGACGCTGGGGCAAGCATTTGCGCGGGTTGCCAAAAGACGTTTCGTGTATGCCGACAAGGTACCTATACCTACTGAATCTGGAAAAAAACAAGAGTATGTGTGGGACCTATCACAGTTTTCCTTTGAACAAGGAGAATCACTCCTCGTCATGGAGGATGTCATCAACAACCTCCAAAACACCGACAAAACCCTGGAGGAAATCGCGAAGACGGGAGCAACAGTTGTGTACCTCGGCGCAGGACTTAATCGTTCACCTTTCGCGGACAAGTCCTACACGCCGAAAACCGGACTGTACGCGAACCACGTACTACCAATCGTGTGCGCCATCCGTAACCCCTTCCCCGAATACACCCAAGATGACCCCGCGGTTTCGGAGGATATCGCCAAGGGAAACATTGAGTGGGAGGTCAAGAAAAACTGGAGAAGGCTGGTGCAGGCAATGAACAGGGCTTCCTAGCCCTTCACACATCAGGCAAAGTAGACAACGTGAGTGACACACGTTGTTTTTTATACTTTTATGTTTTTGTCGTCCTCTGTTTTGAGCAGACGGACAAGATACACCGAGAGCGCGACCACGATGATGCTGATGAGCACGGCATAGACAAACTTGGCGGGAATGCTGTCTTTCCCGAGCGGAAAAATATATTCAATCAGCGCTTTTATAGCGTCGTTCCACGCAAGTCCCGCCACGAGACCGAGGCCTCCCGTAATGAAGCCAAGTGTCCGCTCCCGCACTTCCCTCCGGAGCGCCTTCCCTTCTTCTTTCACTTTTTCAAAAACCGGCTCCATGCGCGTAGTTAAAAGTTGTAAGTTTAAAGTTTAAAGTAAAAAATTAAATTGAGTTCCACTTGTCCCGGGAAATACCTCCCTGTCGAAGAATTTCCGCCAACAGTCCTCTTGAGATTTCTCCTTTATGGGGATTAGGAATGCGAAGTTTGAATGTCCCGCGAACCATAAACAAGTGTCGCCCGCCGGAATAGGGACCCACAAAACCAAGTAGACGAAGTCTTCGTACGAGCTCTTTCAGCGTAATACTGTTAAGCATTTTTGAGTGTATGTCGCTGGTCTATTGATACCGAAAACCCCGGAATCTTTTTATCCATTTTGAGCGAAAGTACCATCCAGTCTTCCAAAACCTCCTGGAGCTCTTTTTTGCAACCTGAAAGTGTCCGTGCGTTTGCCCAGACACCCCGAATGCCTAAAATGTCGCCAAAATAGGTACCGTCGGAAAGCCGCTTAAATCGCGCCTTTCTCATTTGTTGTAAAATGTAATGGCTAAGCATAGGCGCACTATACCATCTTTTCCGCTGTCTAACTACTAATATCTAATTTCTAATGTCTATTTTTCTACTGTCTACTTGTCTACTGTCTTGTGTCTATCTCATAAATCACATCCTTCCTTTCCACCACCACTCGCCATCCGCTTCGCTTCGCGTGCGCGAACAGTTTCGCGTTCGGGTTGAAGCAAATCGGCTCACTCACGAGTTCCAGAAATGCAATATCGCTCTCGGTGTCTCCCACTCCGATAGAACCCGTAAGAGTAAGCCCCTCTTTCGCCACGGCGTGTTGCACAACCGCGGCTTTATTGAGCATAAATGTCTCCTCCGTAATTTTTCCGGTAAACCGTTCCGTGGGACCGGTTTCGTAAATCAGTCCGTACACTTTATTAAAACCAAGTCGTTTACAGAAGTGGTCCAGCACACTTTTTGGCGAGTGCGAGACCGCAAGCAAAAAATAATCTTTCTTTTTGAGGTCCTTGATAAGGTCGCGGGTAAAGCGGTACACGCGGTCTTTTTGGTCCGCAACCACTTCCTCGCCGATACGGCTAAAGTCGGCGTACTCCACGCCCTTAATATTTTGCACGAACACCTTGACGACCGCCATAATGTACTCCTCGTAGCTTCCCTTGCGGTCAAGCCACGCCTGTTTCTGACGCGCGAACTCCTGTGCCTTCTGCTTGCTGAAAATGCCCTCATCAATAAGCCTATCCACGATTTGGATAAGGAGGCTTGAGCGGAAAATCGTCCCGTCTATATCAAAAATGGCGACTTTCTTCCCAGACGTTTTTTCGGAAGTCATACCTATACGCTACTACTGGTGCCTCTCTATTGCAACGGCTGGCCTATGAGGAATAGCTTGACTATCAAAAAGCTAGACGTAAGCTATGGAAAGAGGAGACTACTTATGAAGAATTCAGAAACTTCCGATGATTCATTGCCTAGTGTGCTCATTTACACCTCATGGAACGAAACATACGCGGTAGAAATGCAACTCCAGGGGCTCTGTCGCCGTCTCAAGGTGTTCAGTCGAGCAGATACTCTTTTGCGCTTCATGGAAGGCATTGGTGCCACCTATGAAATCATTCTTCTGATGCCCCGCGCAGACCGAAATACCAGAGCGCTCTCTACGAGACTTGCCGAGATGCAAGACGACGGGGTATGTATCACGTTTACGATTGAGGAACGCTCTATTTTCTACGGTTTTTTTGACGGCGACACTCACGAACAGGTGTGCGGTGAAGAAGCATTTTTCGCACCTGTCCTTGAGAATATCTTTTCCCGCCTCTACCTCTCCTATGATTGGCGACTGCTCCTTGAAGTGGCGAAGCGGACACACTCGGACAGCGCGAAGCTACTCCGAGCACCTCTCAACTGAAGGTGGAGTTTCCCACCAAACGCAAAGGCGCCGTGAAAACTCACGGCGCCCTTTTTCTTTTCGCTTTTTATTTGTTCCTATTCCCTCTTCTTTCCTAGTGCCTAAAGCCTTCTTGCCTAGCGCCTAATCTCACTGTTCGTATTCTCTACATCTTGATAACTTTCTCCCACGGAAGTCCCTTCTTGCCGAAGTGACCGTAGGCGGCGGTCTCCTGATACCACGGCTTTCGCAGGTCAAGTCGGTCAATAATCGCAAGCGGACGAAAATCAAAATGCTTTTTGACGAGTGACGCAAGGCTCTTTCCCTTCTCGTCAATCGCGTGCACCATAAGTGGGTCAATGTGTCCGATGGCGTAGGCAACGGAGACGAGACAATCTTTGGCATAGCCGTTCGCGACTAAGTTCTTCGCGACATATCGGCACATATAGGCAGCGGAGCGGTCTACCTTGGTGAGGTCCTTTCCGGAAAACGCGCCTCCACCGTGACAGATGAGTCCTCCGTAGGTGTCCACCATAATCTTGCGTCCGGTAAGTCCCGCGTCTGCTTCAAATCCTCCTTGAACGAAACTGCCTGTCGGATTGACGAGCACTTCAATATCCTTAAGCGAGCCAATGAGCGGAGCGATAATTTTCTTCGTCACGGTCTCCGTCACTTCGTCATGCAAGGCACTCTTGTCGTGCTGGGTAGAGACCAGCGCGGTCGCAATCTTGCCGTCCAAAATGGTAATTTGCGTTTTGCCGTCAGGTTTCAGCCATTTGATCTCTTTTTTCTCTCGAGCCTCCTGAAGTCGCTTTGCCATCTTGTGCACGAGCACGACACCCATAGGCAAAAATTCGGGAGTTTCCGTGGTAGCGAAGCCGTACATAATTCCCTGGTCGCCCGCCCCTCCCGTATTCACACCCTGCGCGATATCAGGCGACTGCTGGACAATAAAGACTTGGATATCCAAAGGTTTGGTGTAACCGATACTTCGGTACACGCTTGCGGCAATTTTCTTGTAGTCCACCTTCGCCTTGGTCGTCACCTCTCCGCCAAGCACGAGATGTCCGTGACTGCCGAAGGTTTCCACCGCGACCCGACTCATCGGGTCCTGACGGAGGCATTCGTCCAAAATGGCGTCCGAGATTTGGTCACAGACTTTGTCGGGGTGACCATTGGTTACACTTTCTACGGTATAGGTTCTTCGGTCGTGAATATGCATGGTTGATTTTGTTAATCGAACCGAGCCCGCGAGGTGAGATGTTACAAAATCACCACCCTGTGTACTACTCGGTTTAGATGCGGTTAATAAAATAGACTTTTGTGGCGACACAAATGCTCGTTGGGTGTTCCATGGTACGGTCGCCTAGTACACGGGGTCCTCCAGAACTTAGTCGCTTTGCTCCTTAGTTGTGGGGAAATTAAAAAACCTTTCCCTCAAGGAAAGATTTTTGTGTAGTATCTTCCCTTGCGGGCTGGATGGAGCACCGTCCCAAAGGGGTGGTTGCTGACGGGTCGCGGAGCCAGTGCTCTCGCCGTCTCTTGATATCGCTATTCAGTTGTCTCAACATAATAGCTAACTCCACCAACATATGCAATGTTACGAGTCTTCTTAAAGTGTTCTTCTACTAAGCACTAACCGCTACACGCCCGTCCGAACGGATGTTCATCCGGGCGGGCTAAACGCTTTTTTATACCACTTGATTCTTTTCTTGCAAAGAGTAGTCTTGAGGATAGTGTAAACCTAGACTTCTGAATTCGCAGTGGTAGAAATAATTTTTCTCACGTTCGGAATGCTAGGTGGCTCCTATTCAGATATGAAAAAATACCGCCTTCTCGCGATACTCTCCGCTGGCTTGCAACTACAAGCAGGCGAGACCAATCTCGTTATCATTCCGATTTCCCGCTCTCCGAGACCGGGGGAA
>JAUSFR010000013.1 GCA_030649775.1 bacterium
AAGAGAAGTGGCGCTTTCTGGTTCTTGGGTACCACTCTGCTTATCATATTGTCCCTCGTTGGGTATGTTGCTATGCTTCGTCCAAAAGGGGAGATGAGCAAGGCGGATGAATTACGAATTGAAGCGGAGAAGTTTGATATAATTGAATAAAACCAATCTGCGAATGTATACCAACCTGCTCATACCTGCGAATAAGATACAGCGTAGGTAAATTAGTAGGTATTCGTAGATTGGAATGAATTAGTATTATTGGTATCTGTACTATGAAGATTTTGATTTTTAGCACTGCCTATCTTCCGTTCGTGGGAGGCGCGGAACTTGCGATTAAAGAAATTACCGACCGTTTGCCTGATATTTCTTTTACGCTCATCACCGCGCGCTTTTCGCGTGGCGTACCCGCTCGTGAACGGATAGGGAATGTGGAGGTCTACCGCGTCGGGTTTGGAACTCGGTTTGATAAATGGTTCTTGCCGTGGCTCGGGCTCCGCAAAGCAAAACAGCTTGAAAGCACTGCACACTTTGATGTGCTCTGGTCTATGATGGCGAGTCAAGCGAGCCTTTCGGCTACGTGGTTTAAGGAATTACACCAGGGCAAGAAACTCGTACTTACGCTCCAAGAAGGAGATGAAGAAGCGCACCTCAAACGGTATGTGCTGGGCAATGAATTTTTGTATGAGCTTTTCATCCGTTCGTGGCACGTCGCGGTCTTCAAGCAGGCAAATGTGATTACCGCTATCAGTAACTACTTGGCCGACCGCGCGCGCAGAAACAGTTCGGCGGAAGTGGAAGTGATACCCAACGGAGTTACCGTTGGGAAATTCCAAATTCCAAATTCCAAATCCCAAACAAATTCAAAATCACAAAATACCGAAGTAAGGCAAAGGCTCGGGATAAAACCCGAGGACAAGGTTGTTATTACCACATCGAGATTGGTGGAGAAGAATGGGGTAGGGGATTTAATTGAGGCAATGCAGTATCTACCGGAGTATGTAAAACTGCTCATTTGTGGCACGGGACATCTGGACCGGGACTATAAGCTAAAAGCTAAAAGCTATCAGCTAGAAGGTCGTATTCGGTTTCTTGGACACGTTCCGAACGAACAGCTTCCCGACTATCTTCAGAGTGCCGACATATTCTGCCGACCGTCACTCTCCGAGGGCTTGGGGATTTCATTTCTTGAAGCGATGGCTGCGGGAGTGCCGGTAGTCGCTACTCCGGTGGGCGGTATTCCCGACTTTTTAAGCGACGGGGGAACAGGACTCTTTTGCGAAGTGAACAATCCCAAAAGCATTGCCGAAAAGGTACAAACGCTTTTGTCGGATAGTGACCTACGCACCCGTATTGCGACAAATGCGCTTGCAATGGTTCAGGAGAAATATGGATGGGAGGGAATCGCGGAGAAGATGAAGTCGGTGTTTGTTGACAAAGTAGACTAGTGGTATAGCATAGACGTATGCAGAAGTTTCAGACCGTAAACGTTGTCCCGCCGCAAACCGCCCTCTAATCGGGTTGGTCCTTTCTTCGTACTTTATACTTAGAAAACCGCCCCGATTATGGGGGCGGTTTTATTTTGCGCAACAAATAAAAAATGAAAGAGATGCCTGTTGTTTTGATGTCGGCGTATCACGAAAGAGTGTGGTAACCCGACTTCAGGACGAGTGTCTTGTAGAAATTGTTCTTTCTTCGGCTCTTTTACAACTAGCTACCTATGACTACAGAGCAAATTATTGTTATCAAAGTCGGCACCGATGTTCTTAAAAACATCCTTGCATTCAGCATCATTGCACGGCAAATTGCCGAGCTTAAGAAAATGGGCTACGGTGTCATTCTTGTTTCTTCGGGGGGCGTGACCTCGGGGAGCGACTGTCTCGCCTTTCTTGGAGGAAACCCGGAAGATTACCACAAGTGCATTCTTGCAAGTATCGGCGCTTCGTCGCTTCTTGAACACTGGGGGAAAGCACTGATGCTTGACCGTCTCGTTCCGGCGCAGTGCTACTTCACCTACGGGAACCTGCGTTTCAAAGGTGAAAAAGAAAGCATTCGTTCTCGTCTGCGTCTGCTCGCCTTTGACCCGTATGCCGTGCCTCTGGTGAATGAAAATGACATTGTGTCCGGTGTGGAAATTGAGAAGATGAAAAAAGGACTCGGCGACAATGACCGCCTCGCGCGCATCATCGCCTGTCTTGTGCAGGCACATCACGTTCTTTTCGTGACAGAGAAGGGCGCCGTCTATACCGACAATCCCGACAAAAACAAAGAAGCTAAGCGTATCTCACGAATTGACGCAAAGAAGGGATTTCGCTTGCCTGGGCAGACATCGGGTCCATCAAAAAATGGGAGTGGGGGAATGCAGTCAAAAATCAATCAAGCCGCGATATGCGCCCGAAAAGGGATGCATGCCGGCATTATCGGCCTGCACAACCCGCTTTCTTTTATGAAGGGGGAAGATGTCGGTACACTGGTGAGTGTATAGGGTCGTATGTGTGCAAAAGGGCTGTCCTAACGGATAGCCCTTATTTTTTGTTGTATGATTACCGTATGAAAATCCTTATAGCGACAGGCATCTACCCTCCCGATATTGGAGGCCCGGCGCAATACGCCCGTGGGGTAGAGGAGGCATGGAAAAAAGAGGGGCACCAGGTAAAGGTGCTCGCGTTTTCCGCCGTTTGTCGGACAGGAGTTTTGAACTGGAAACTCCCGACGGGTATTCGTCACCTCTACTACTTTTTGCGAGTACTCTGCTCGCTCCCCGGCACTGACTTTGTGTTTTCTCCCGACACCTTCAGTGCGGCGTTTCCCGCGCTTCTTGCCTGCAAACTGTTCAGAAAGAAACTTATCATCCGAACCGGAGGCGACTTCCTGTGGGAGCAGTATGTGGAGCGGACAGGAGACTTGGTATTGCTCAAAGATTTTTATGTTACGCACGTCAAACGGTTCAATCGGAAAGAGAAAATTATTTTCTCGCTTCTTCGGTTTCTGTTTCGGCACGTGGCCGCCACTATTTTTAGCACCGCGTGGCAACGGGACATTTTTGAAAAGCCCTACGGCCTGAATCTCAAGAAGTGCTTTATTGTGGAGAACCAATATGGTCAGCAAACACCACATCTAGAACATACTGACAAACTTAAGAATGTTGGTATGTCCAAGGTGTTTGTGGGGGGAACGAGAGAACTCCGATGGAAGAATCTCGCGCGTGTGCAGGAAGCGTTTGCAAAGGTGCAGAAAAAGGGACTGCCGGTTTCGCTAGTGCTCCAGACAGGAAGTCACGGGAAGTTTTTGATGGATATTGAGGAAAGTTATGCGGTCATTCTTGCTTCGCTTGGCGATATTTCCCCCAACACCATTCTTGACGCTATTGCCCTCGGCAAGCCGTTCATTCTCACCCGCGAGACGGGCCTCTATGACAAGCTGAAAGATATTGGCGTCTGGGTCAATCCCGAAGATGTAAGTGACATCGCGGAGAAAATTGAGTGGCTGTCGGACGCCCGTAATTACGAGGCACAGTACGCAAAAATCCAGGCATATAGCTTTACTCACAGCTACGAGCAAATTAGTAACGAAATCATGAATATATATGCGCGTACTTAATCTAAGTTTGGATAGAAGTGCTTTAGAGGCTGGCTCTGCCGTGCAGACACGGCTTTTGGCGCTCTCGGAGAAAGTCGGGGAGATGACCGTACTTGTACCAGCAGGGAAGGGTGAGGTACAAAAGCCTTCGGAACACCTTACCGTGTATGCGGTTGAGGGAAATAAACTTCTCCAATTTTTCAAACTCTGGAGTAGGGGAATGCGAATGCTGTCGCAGAGAAAGTATGACCTCATTACGGTACAGGATGCCTATTTTGTCGGCTTCCTTGCCGTACAACTTGGGAAAAAATTTTCCGTGCCGGTTGAGGTGCAAGTGCATGGATTAGAGAAGTTTTCTTCTCTGCGAGAGCGAATTGCCGGATTCGTACTAAATCGCGCAACAAGAATTCGTGTAGTTAGTCGACGGTTAGGAAAACTTCTTGATTCAAGATTCAAGATTCAAGATTCAAGAATCTATCTCTTGCCGGTGTATACGCAGGTGGATATTCCTGAAAAACTTGGAAAGCGAAAGACCGTTCCGTATCCATTTACTTTTTTGACCGTCGGACGATTGGTACCGGTGAAGAATATCGGATTGCAAATTCGGGCGTTTGCAAAGCTTGCCAAAAAGATACCGCATATAAAGTTACGGATTGTGGGAGATGGAGAGGAAATGGAAAGACTAAAGTCCGAAGCTCGAAGCTCTAAGTTCGAAGATAAGATAGTTTTTGAAGGGGAGCAGAAAGAGGTGGGAAAATATTATGAAGAGGCGGACGCATTTTTGCTCACCTCCGATTATGAAGGGTGGGGGAGGGTGGTGCTTGAGGCCTCGGCGTACAAATTGCCGATTATCATGACCAACGTGGGACTTGCTCTGGAGGTCATAAAAAACGAGGAGAGTGGACTTATCATTCCCGTTGGTGATGAACAGGAGCTTGTTCGCGCTATGCAGGATTTACTGGATAAACCGGAGCTTCGCGCGAAGCTCGGCGAGGGTGCTTATAGGGCTTTCTGTAAGCTCCCCAGTAAGGAGGATCAGATAGAGAAACAAGTTACCGAGTGGCAGGTACTCATAGACAGAAAATAGATACGATCGTATCTATTTTCTGTAAGTGTCATTTAAGCAATAGTACACACGTGTCCACTATTGCTAGGTGAGAGAGGGTGGGGGCAGGACAACAAATGACGCGGTGGAGTAGTTTAAGGTAGAATGGTCCCACATACCCACATGACAAAAATTTCCCAAAAAATAAAATCCTCCGCCACCACTCCCACCACCCCGACTCGCGGACTCGGCACCCCTCCTCAGGCAGGAGGGGAGAAGAGAAAACCTCTTATTGGGTTCATTGGACAGGGATTTATCGGCAAGAACTATGCCGATGATTTTGAGCACCGCGGATTTGAGGTCGTGCGGTACGCGATGGAGGAGCCGTACCGACAGAACAAAGAAAAAATAAAAGAGTGTGATATCGTCTTCATTGCCGTGCCGACACCGACGACACCAAAAGGTTTTAACTTTGGCATCGTACAAAGCGTGCTTTCGCTTGTGGGGAAGGGGAAAACGGCGGTGGTTAAATCAACGCTCCTTCCCGGGACAACGGAGAAGCTTCAGGAGAAGCACCGCGATATGTTCGTGTTTCATTCGCCGGAATTTTTGCGGGAGCGAAGCGCCGCGCACGACGCGGCGCATCCGAGTCGCAACATTATCGGCATTCCCGCGGACAATCAAAAGACGCGCGAGGCGGCAAAGCGAGTACTTGAGGTGTTACCGAGCGCTCCGTTTTCTCGAGTGATGAGTTCGCGAGAAGCGGAGATGGTGAAGTACGGGGGCAATAATTTCTTCTATGTTAAGGTGGTCTACATCAATATGCTCTACGACCTTGCGGAAAAGCTCGGGTGCAACTTCGAGGCAATCAAAGACGCGCTTGTCGCCGACCCGCGCATCGGAGATTCACATATGGACCCCGTGCATAAGAGCGGACACTCCGAGAAATCGGGGAGAGGGGCGGGCGGACACTGCTTCATCAAGGATTTTGCCGCATTCGCGTCTTTTTACGAAAGCCTTTTGAGCGACCCTGCCAGCAAGAAGGTGCTCCACGCGCTTCAGGATAAAAACAATGAGCTTCTAAGGAACAGCGGAAAAGATATAGATTTGCTTAGCGAAGTGTACGGACAGGAAGTCAAGAAGTAGCTACGATGATTCATTTATTCCGCAAAGGTGAGGAGGTATGCATGGGTATCGCACAGCGGTTCTTTCCGTGGTGCGCTCCGCATATGCGCCGATACCAACGACTGCTTCGCTACCTTGTGTCGGGTGGTATCGCAGCAGCCGTGGACCTCGGACTTCTGTATGTGTTCACCGATTTTTTCCTGATTCACTATCTCACTTCCGCCATTTTCGCCTTTCTCATTACGTTCTTTATAAGCTTTACGCTCCAAAAGTTCTGGACCTTTCAGGACAGCACCACGGACAGAGTGCACGTGCAGGCCACGATATATTTTCTGGTGGCGCTCATAAATCTCGTCATCAATACCGCGCTTATGTATCTCTTTGTGGACATTATCGGGATATGGTATATGGCGGCGCAATTTCTTGCTTCAGGACTTCTTGCGTTTGAGAGTTTTTTTATTTCTCGTTATGTCATCTTTAAAGGGGGAGGTGGCCACTCCCCATCCGCCGAAAACAACCTATGAAGCTTTTGATTGTCACGCAAAAAGTGGACGCGACCGACCGCAACCTCGGTTTCTTTATCGGGTGGATGAGAAAATTCTCCGAGCACGCGGAGATTGTGGTTATCGCGAATGAAGTCGGAGTGCATGACTCATTTCCCCGCGTTGAGGTGCTCTCGCTCGGAAAAGAGCATGGTGCTTCGCGCCTCGCGCGTTTCTTTCGGTATCAAAGATTGCTCTTCCGCATACTCCCTACGGTAGACGGGGTATTCTTTCATATGTGTCCCGAGTATGTGCTTGGCGCGCATCTTCTGCCCGCGCTCTACGGAAAGAAAAGCCTTTTGTGGTACGTGCACAAGGAGGTGTCCGTGCGTCTCCGGTTTGCGTCCTTTTTCGTGAGCAAGATTTTTACCGCCTCCAAAGAAAGCTGTCGTCTGGGGGGCGACAAGATTGAGGTTGTTGGACACGGCATTGATACGGACTTGTTCACGCCCGAGACGATACCGAGGGACAAACCACGGCTCGTCACCGTGGGGCGGATTGCGCCGGTAAAGGACCTCACGACCATTATTCTGGGGTTTGTGGAGCTACTGAAGAAGTTCCCCGAAGCGGAGCTGTCCGTCATCGGAGAACCCATTACCGATGTCGACCGAGCGTATCAGAGCACGCTTGCCGGTCTATCTCCCAAGGTACGTTTTGGCAGTCTCCCGTATGGAGATGTTTTTACTTCTCATGCACATAACATTTTTGTACACGCAAGCCGTACGGGTAGTCTGGATAAGGCGGTGCTGGAGACACTTTCCGCGGGTCTCCCTGTGTTCACCTCGAGCGAGGCGTTCGGTGCTGGTCTTCCCGGAATAACGAAGTTCGCGGAAGGCGACCCGATAGACCTCGCTCAAAAAATCGCCGGTGCTTTTTTGCGGGGAGAAATCGTCTCTTCCGAAAAAGCGCGAGAATTTGTTCACACGAACCATAGCTTAACGAAACTTATTCAGCGTATTATTTCTTTCTACGGGTAAAGTACCGTCACTATGACCAACGTCTATATAGAACAACAAGGACTTCCCGAACTTACTCCCTCACTCGTTTTCTGGCCAAACTATCGGTTTCCGATAAAGGAGAGCAGGCTGTTTCTGCGTGACATTATGGCACAGTACTCGGAGCCGTTTTTCAATCTGGTTGACCGAAAGGAGGAGGCCGACTTTTTTGCCGTTCCGTTTGAGTATTTTGACGTCGTAGACGGATTTGGTTCATATCTTGCGCGTGTGTATGCTTCCGCGAAAGAGGCAGGGAAAAAAGTGTTGCTTTTTGACTATACCGACTATGTGGACCGCGTTCCCACTCTTCCCAAGCATGCCGTACTCTTTCGCGTTTCCGCCTACCGGCACCACAAAAAAGAGAACGAGTTCGTGATGCCGTATTTTGTGCAGGACTTTGGTTCGCTTCCGTTTTCCACGAAGTCGCCGGAGCCGGTCATCGGTTTTTGCGGACTTTCGGGGTACGGGCGCTTCCCTCAGTCGATCAAAGCGGAAGTTAAATGGTACATGACCGCCGTCACACTGTTTCTTCAGGGCGACCGTTTGCGAGCGGTGCACCGCAAGGGAATCTACTGGAGAAAGCAGAGCCTTTCCGTGTTACGGCAAACGGCGGGCATTAAACCCGCGTTTGTGGAACGTCATGCCTACTCGCTCCACCGCGACAGTGTGGAGGGAACTCCCGAGAGGATACGCGCCGAGTACACGGAGAACCTGCGTGCCTCGCATCTCGCGCTTGTGGTTCGCGGGGACGCCAATGCCTCGCAACGTTTCTATGAGGCTCTGTCTGCGGGGCGTATCCCACTCTTCCTTGATACCAATTGTGTCCTCCCGCTTGAAGAGCTCGTTCCCTACGATAGCGGTATGCTACGCGTGCCGTGGACGGGGCTACGTACCCTCGGAGAGGTTGCGTCAAAGCGGTATACTATGCTTACCGATACGGCCTTTATGGAAATGGAGCGGTCGGCGCGAAGGATTTTTCAGGGTTATCTCAAACTGGACCGTTACTTCGCTATCGTGTTTGATAAGGTGCATTCGCCGTATAGGAACGTGCTCTACGGCGCGACACATCATGAGTAATGCTTCACCAAAGAAAAAAGTGCTCATCACGGGAGCAATGGGTTTTACAGGGAGACACCTTGCCTCGCTTCTTTCCCGTGACCAAACACTCGTGCTTACGCTTTCGGGTCTTTCGCCAGAGGCCAACCTCTTAAACTTTTCTGAATGCGACTTCTTAAATCCATCTTCGGTCAAAGGTCTTATCACGGAAAGTCAGCCGGACCAGATTTACCACCTTATCGGGAGCTATACGAACGAGTATGAAAGAGATTACGCGTCAAATGTGCTCTCCACCAAACATTTGCTTGACGCGGTGCGCGAGGCAGGCACAAACAGCCGTGTGCTTCTTGTGGGAAGTTCCGCGGAGTACGGGTTTCCCGATGACCCCACTCTTCCCGTGAGGGAGATACACCCCCTTCGCCCTGTGTCCGTCTATGGCCTCGTGAAGGTGTATCAGCATACTCTCGCGGGTACCTATAGTCGGCTCTACAATATGGATATCGTGGAAGTTCGGCCCTTCAATCTCAAAGGAAAGGGTATCTCCTCGCTTCTCTTTGTCGGAAAGATGGAGGAGGAGATACGGAGATACAAAAACGGAGAGATACAAAGCATCGTTACGGGCGATTTGTCGGTAGAGCGCGACTATATTGATATTGACGAGGCAATCAAGTACTATCGGAGGGTTCAAGAGGCAGGGAAAACGGGGGAGGTCTATAACGTGGGGAGCGGTAAGGCTTCCTCACTACGGGACGTCCTTTCGGAGATGCTCAAAGTGGAGGGTCTTACGATGGATATCGTGAAAGAAGGGAAGCACGCGGTACCCGGCAAAATGGTCGTCCCCAAGCTTTTTGCGGATATCACGAGCCTAAAAAAATTGTAAATCAGGTAATTGGTATGCGAACACTCACCATCATCGCTCCGGTCTATAACGAGGAGGAGGTCATCGCGGATTTTTACCGCGAGCTCAAAGTGGAACTCGGCAAGCTTTCGGGCTACAGTGCGAGTATGCTTTTTGTGGTTGGACGGGGGAGCGACCGCACGCTTCCGATTTTAAAAGAGCTCGCCTCAAAAGACAAGAGTCTTCGGGTACTCTGGCTCTCGTCACGGTTCGGACATCAGATGCAACTTCTCGCGGGTATTGACCATGCGGAGAGTGATGTTCTCATTATGATGGACTCCGATTTACAGCATCCGCCGAGCGTTATTCCGAAGCTCCTCGCCGAGTTTGAGAAAGGGAGTGATGTGGTTTACACCATTCGCGAAAAAACCGCCGACCAGAGTTTTTACCGCAAGTGGAGTTCGGATATTTTCTACTGGTTTTTGAACCGCATATCGGATGTGCGCATTAGTGGTAATGCCGCCGATTTCAGACTTATCTCCCGCAAGGTCGCGAAGGTACTTCAACAGGAGATTCGCGAGCGCAACTTATTTTTGAGGGGTATTATTCCCTGGCTGGGCTTTAATCAGGTGGGCGTCCACTTTGTCGCAAACCCCCGAAAGGCGGGGAAGAGCAAATATTCGCTCTCACACCTTATTACGTTCGGACTCGCTGGTGTGGTGTCCTTCAGCCGAAAACCTCTTCGGGTGGCGATTGTCGTGGGGCTTGTGGTCGCTACGTTAGGTTTCCTGTATGCACTCTTTGTCACCGTGCAGTCGTTTATGAGTAAGAGCCTCCCTGAAGGATGGGCGACCGTTATCGTGCTCCTCTCCGTCTTCGGAGGGTTACAACTCGTGTTTCTCGGCGTGCTCGGTGAATACATTGGTGCGATTTTTGACGAGGTAAAAAAACGACCGCATTATATCGTGGATGAGAAGATTAATTTCTAATTTCCCCGCCTGCGCTGAAGCAATTTCCGAGGCCAGGTACTATAGCTACTTTCAGAAAGAACCAAAGCACAATGTCCAAAAAACCAAACAAAGCACAATGTTTCAAAAAATCAAACGAGCACGGTTTGTGTTTTTGAGATTTGTGTAGTTTGTTTGGTCTTTGTGTACTGTGTTTTGTAAAGTTTAAAATAGGTAATTGCATTATGTCAGCAAATCTCACAAAAATCATACGCACGCACTCCTCTTTCTGGTTTTTGTTTGCCGTGCTTTTATTCGTGAATATCTATTCGCTTTCCACGCTCACGACCAAACCCGCCTACTGGTATGACGAGGCGATTAACGTGGAGCTCGCGCGTAATTTCAGCGACTTCGGAAAGCTTGACCTCGTTGTCGCACCCAATACGTTTTCGGAGCAGGGTGCAACCGTGGGTTCCACTGGGTTTCCGGTGACCGTGCCTCTCGCCGGATTTTTTAAACTCTTTGGATTCGGCCTTACCGAAGCGCGTGCCTATATGCTCATCTGGATGAGTGCGCTTATCATCGTCTTCTTTTTTATCGCGCGAGAACTGTGGGGTCCGTTTGCCTCGTATGGTGGTACGCTCCTCCTCGCCACGTTCGCGCCGTTCTACGGCAACGGGCGGAGCGTGATGGGGGAGATACCCGGGTTTCTCTTTTTTCTGTGCGCCTATTATCTCTTTGAACGGAAAAAGTGGCTCTGGGCGGGATTTCTCCTCGGCCTCGCGGTTGTGTCCAAACCTTCCGTCTATCTTTTTCTCATTCCCGCCTTCGCGCTGGTCGTACTGCTTCAAAGTGACCTCTGGAAAAGGAAACTAGTGAATCTCATTGCCGTGGGCTTTGGCGCGGTGCTTGCACTTGTGCCTTGGTTCGCGATTTACGCGAGTGAAGTGTCGCGGGGAGGGCTTGCCCAAAATATCCTCAATCATTTCAAAAATCCGTACGCAGAGGCGGGAGTGAGCGCGCTTACCAATATCCACACCAATCTGCCTACACTCCTTACCTCCACAACCCTCCTCTATATGTGGGTACTGCTTTTCGGTGTCATCATTGCACTGTGTATAGAGCGAGGATTACTACGAGAGCATAAAAATATCCTTATTCTTTCGCTGGTGTATATTCCTCTTTCACTTGTCCAATATTTGAAGAGCTTCGGGTACCTGCGGTATCTCATCGCCACCGAGTTTTTGATATTCCTGTTGTTTCTTCTTGCGCTTCCGGCACTCGCGCGGTTTGCCGCGAATCTTTTCGGTCTTCCCCGCCTGCCTGCGCAGGCAGGCGAAAGCGGGGACCCAGCAGGGGATGTAAAAAGAAAGAACTGGATTCCCGTTTTCACGGGAATGACTGTGGCCATTTTGGTGCTGATGCAGACCGTACACCTATTCGCGTTCTCCGACCTCTACGCTTCCGAAAAAACGCAAAAAACAATTCTCTATCTGTATACGAACTATCCGACGGGCACTATCGGAGTCGTTAATGTACCCCAAATCGCAAGCTTCATTCCCTCATTCCAAAAATATCAATCTCTTTCCACCTATGGACTGTGGAACTTCGGCCCACGTATTCTGTATTTGTCCGGAGATAAATTGCCGAGCACGCTTGTGACCGAGTCGGGAGAGACGGGTTTTTCCGCGGAAGAAAAAGAGATTCTGAACGCGCGGTATACGCGCGACAGCGCATTCACCGAAGGCTTCTCCATCTATACGAGAAAATAGGTGAATAAGAAAAAAGCGAACACCCGTTTAAGGTTGCGGGATTTCCTCCACATTTGTTACCGGCGCAAGCTCGCTTTCTTTTGACGCGGTGGAAAAATTAGCGTTTCGCCGAGTGCCATATTTTTCCGTGAGGCCGTGTATTCCATACACGGCGAAGACAAGAATGAATGCATTTACGGGAAACCGGAACCGCGCGTTCACCGAAAGGCCGACCGCGACCGTGGTGAGGACGAAGTAGGCGATGATAAGCAGTACAAAAATTCCCTTCGCTCGCTCTTGTGGTGCCTTGAGATAGCGCAGAGTACCTATGATGAAGCACAGGGCGATACCAATCCAGAGGAGTCTACCGAGGATAACAAAAAGCAGGGGACTCAAGAGAAGCGGACGTAGGCGGGCGAGTGTTTCTAGTGGAGACGAGAAAAACAGAGAGAACGCAGGGCGTTCAAGTCGGAGTGTTGGCTCGGCTCCCACTCGGTAGAGAATATCAAGGTATCCGTCGTGCGTGAAAAAAGTGAGTAGAGTGACCCCCGATGATTTCAGAGCCCCTACGGGGTGGAGCTTCAAAAGTTCTACCGCGCGCTGTTTATAGTAGGGGGCGTTCGTAAGGTTAATATCTTCAAAGTTCGCGAGCTGTCCTTCTCCTGCGTAGAACTCCCGTTTCGCTTCCTCAAAACCTTGGTGCTTTTCAAACGCGATAGCCGAGGGAAGGAGGTATCCAAACGGAACGCTCGCGTACTGCGCCGAGAGCGCGGGGTTGTGGAACAGGATGAAATTGCGGAGCATCCACGGTGAGAGGACGGCAAAAAAGATAACGAGGAAGAGAGCGCTGTGGCGCAGTGCTCGCGCACGCTCCCTCCAGAGGAGATAGCAGATGGTTACAATAATCAGGAGCGGAAGGTACTGTGTCGTGGGTCGTGCGAGGGTCGCGAGCGCGAGAAGGAGCGACGAGCCGGCAAGGACGGAAGCACGTTTATTTTTCCAGTAGTCCAAAAAGAATGCCATGCTTCCGAGAAACAAAACCGTAAAGAGCGTTTCGTTGCGTATCGTCGTCGTGAGCTCCACGGAAAACGGTTCAATCGCAAGAACAACCGCGACGGCAAGCGCGACCCATCTTTGCGGGATAAGTTCGCGCGCGATTTTGTAACCCAAAAGCGGAATAAGGCTACCGAGAATAATCTGCGCTATAAGCACCGCACCGTAACTTTTGAACACATAGACCAGTCCCGCCATAAGGAGCGGGTAGAGGATGGTCCGTATGGAATCAGGGACAAACGGGGGAGCAAGGTCGCGCGAAAACCCGTTACCGTGAAGCAGATTTTCCGTGAGCTGGTAGTATCCGTCAAACGCGGGAAAGGCCGTCGTAAACGAGCCGGACTCCGTGAGCGCGACGAAGAAAAAGAGCGTTCGCGTGAAAAGAGCGAGGAAAAAAATCAGCCACAGCGTTCGAAACATAGTTGTTTTACTTTAACTCCGAGACCATTTATAATCACCCCCATGTCACTCCTAAGCGAGAAGCCGAACATCATAGGAATGATTCCGGCGTATAACTGTGCCCATCTTCTTTTGCGCGCCTTTGAGCAAGTCCCCAAACAATATTTTGATGATATCATCATCGTTGACGACGGGTCAACCGACGACACACTCGCAGTCGCGAAAACCTTGGGTGCTAAAGTCTTTACGCATCCGCATTCAGGATATGGCGGGAACATTAAGTATGCCATCAAAAAAGCGATTGAACTCGGCGCGGACTATATGATTGAAATTCATGGGGACGGACAGTATGACCCCGAAAATATCCCCACGGCCATAGAGAAAATAAAAAACGAGCAACCCGATTTTCTGCTCGGTTCGCGCTTCACGAGTATCCTCGGGCCACTTCGGGACAAGATGCCACTTCCGCGGTATCTTGCGAATCTCGGCATGAGCCTCATTGACCGCGCGGTGCTCCGTCTCCCGCTCACGGAGTTTCATCAGGGATTTCGCGTGTACAGCAGGCGTCTCATTGAACGCGTCGGACTTCAAGATACGAGTGACGACCATTTGTTCAGTTTTCAGATTATCGCCAAGGCCGCGTTTTTTAAAATGAAAGTAATGGAAATTCCGGTGCGGTGCGACTATTCGGGAGAGCACACTTCCATCAGTCTCACGCGCTCATTCGTGTACGCTACGCATACGTTTGGTGTGCTCGGGCTTTACCTCTTTGCAAAACTCGGCTTCAAAACGCGTTTGTTCAAAGATGAAGGTGTCCACTAATTCTCTATGTCAAAACTTTTAACACAAAAAAAGGCGTGTCGGATTTGTCGCGGTAAGGAGGTGGGGAAGGTTCTTTCCTTCGGCCCGACTCCGCTCGCGAACGCGTTCCTTACCGAGGGCGAACTGCGTGACGCCGAATCCTATTTTCCGCTTGACGTCTATCTCTGCAAAAATTGCGGGCTCCTGCAACTTATGGATGTCGTCGCCCCCGAGGTGCTCTTCAAGGACTATGTGTATGTTTCGTCCACGTCTCCGGTATTCGTGGAGCACTTCAACCGATTTGCGGAGACGATGTGCGACCGCTTTTCTCTCGGGAAACATTCACTCGCGATTGACATCGGTTCAAATGACGGGATATTGCTTTTGCCGTTCGTGCGAAAAGGCGTGCGGGTTTTGGGGATTGAACCGGACAAAGCCATTGGCGCTGTCGCCAAGAAGGCCGGAGTAGAAACGGTAAGCGCATTCTTTAGCTCCGCACTCGCGAAAAAGATAGTAAAAGAATACGGGAAGGCCGACCTCATCACCGCTACCAATGTCTTCGCCCACATAGACGATATCCACGAGGTAGCCAAAGGAGTCAAACTGCTTCTCAAAGTGGATGGTGTATTCATCATTGAAGTGCCGTACCTCGTTGATTTTCTGGAGCAGAATCTTTTTGACACGGTGTACCACGAGCACCTGTCGTATTTCAGCGTGACGGCACTTAACGCATTCTTTGAACGGGCGGGGATGCGCCTTACTCACGTAGAGCGGGTGGAAACGCACGGAGGGTCACTCCGCGTTTTCGCGACGAGGAAGGATTCCTCACGCCGTAGCTCACCCGCCGTGAAATCGTTTATGCAGGCGGAGAAGAAAATGGAGCTTGGCGTAGAGAGCACCTACGCTACCTATGGGCTTCGCATTCAGGAAAACCGTGCGAAACTTATCTCACTTCTTTCGGGTTTAAAGCAGGAAGGGAAGACGATTGCGGGGTATGGTGCTCCGGCAAAAGGGAACACACTGCTCAACTTCTTCTCTATCGGCAGTGACCTTCTAAGCTATATCGTTGATGACAGTCCCCACAAGCAAGGGCGGTATACGCCGGGGAAACGAATACCCGTCGTGTCTCGCGACAAACTTATCACGCACCCTCCGGATTACCTCCTCATTATCGCGTGGAATTTTGCCCCATCCATTATGGCGAAGAACGAAGAGTTTAGACGGCGGGGAGGGAAGTTTATCATTCCGGTTCCAACCCCTCGTATTATAAAATAAGCACGCACTACCGCGTATAAGAAAGTAAAGTAGATTTGGTTATTGTTTCTTGGTTATTGATTATTTACCTCTATGTCCACCATTGTCACCGAAGATGTTGAAACAATTGTCGCGACGCTCCGAAAGGAAATCGGCGTCCTTGAAGGAAAGACCCTCCTCATTTCCGGCGGGTCGGGTTTTTTGGGAAGCCATTTTCTGGCCGTACTCGCGCGCCTCAACAAAACGGTATTCACGAAGCCCTGCAAGGTGATAACGCTTGATAACTACGTGACGGGCACGCGCAAAAATCCTTTGGGCGATATTACGGACGAGAACTTTACGTTTCTTAAGGGTGACATCTGCGCCCCATTACAGGTAGAAGGGCCAGTGGACTACATTATCCATATGGCCGGTATCGCCTCACCGGTGTACTACATCAAGTATCCGCTCGAAACCATTCACACCGCGACCATTGGTACGGAAAATCTCTTAAAACTCGCTCGCGAAAAAAAATCAAAGAAGTTTTTGTTCTTTAGCTCCAGTGAAATATACGGAGACCCCGCGCCCGAATCCGTGCCCACACCCGAAACCTACAAGGGCAACGTCTCCTCCATCGGCCCACGCGCGTGTTACGACGAAAGCAAACGTTTGGGCGAAACACTCTGTATGGTGTACCACTCTCTCTACAAAGTGCCTGTCGTCATCGTACGGCCCTTCAATGTGTATGGTCCTGGTATGAAGCAGGAAGATAGGCGGGTTATCCCGCAATTTCTCTCGTGCGCCTTCGCGGGCAGGCCTCTCCCGATTCACGGAAGCGGTCTTCAGACGAGGAGCTACTGCTACATCACGGATGCGCTTGTGGGATTTTTCAAGACGCTTGTTGGAAAAACAGGCGGTGAGGTCTACAACATTGGAAGCCACGAAGGCGAAACAAGTCTCGTAAACCTCGCGAATACGATAGCGGACGTGCTTGACCGGAAACTTAAAATCGCCAAGATTCCGTATCCTGCCGAATACCCATCCGACGAGCCAAACCGAAGATGCCCCGATATCACCAAGGCGAGAAAAGAACTTCGTTATGAACCCGAAGTTGACCTTGAGACCGGTCTTCGGCGTATGATTGCGTGGTTCAAAGATACCTATAGCCCCGGCGCGGTCAAATCGGTTTCTAAAGCTTCGGCAAAGACGAAATAGCCGGTAGTCGCGCGGTTCCGCTATGTTTCCCTATTTCAACAAACAAAACACTCTGCGTTTGTTGCAAAACCCACTCTGCATCATCCTGCTTGGGGTTGTCCTTCTCGGAGTAACCTCGTTTTTGAATGTACCCATCGGGAACGATGAAGGCGGATGGGGATATATCGGACGGGCCTTCGCGAACGGGGAACTCCTTCCGTATTCAGGTATTGCGGACAACAAAACTCCGGGCATTTTTTATCTGAACGCTTTGTCATACACGCTTTTTGGGGCGAATGTCTGGTTTCCCCGTTTGCTCGCGCTCATCGCCACCGTGCTTACGGCGCTCTTCATATACCGTGCTCTCAAGCACGCCGTCAACAAGCGAACCGCTCTTTTTTCGATGACAGCCTTTCTGCTTTTGATGCCTCTTCCTGCCGTGGACGGGTCATACGCGCAAACCGAGACATTTATGAATTTGTTTGTCATTGTCTCTTTTTATTTTTTGGTTGTCGGAAGAACCTGGAAAAAATACACGCTCGCCGTCTTACTTTCCGGACTTTTTCTCGGTTTCGCTGTCGCGTTTAGACAAAGTGCGATAGTGAGCGTCTTTCCGCTCCTCGTCTTCCTGGCATTTTTTGTGGGTTATGACCAGAAGCGCTCCCTTACTGGCGCGGGCGTCTTCTTGCTTGGGGCGGGTGTCGCTACCGTACTTTCTCTACTTCCGTACGCGCTCCGTGGCGGACAGTTCATGGGTTACCTCAATGGCGCGTGGCTGTTTTTCCTCAAGGGTAATGTTGGGGTTATCACGGGTGGGCTTCTTCATAGGGTTTCGGGATTTCTTACCCACTTTTTTGTTCCCGAAATGTTTTTTCTCGCGAGTTCGGTGTTACTCTTGTGTGTCTTCTTCAAAAAGATAAAGCAGTCGGGACTACTCTTTGCGACCCCGCTTCTCGTTTGGGTCATTTCGGATTTTCTCTCATATAACCTTGAGGGAACGTATTTTCCGCATCATCTGAAGCTCCTCGTACTCTCGTGGTCCATTGCCTTTGGTGTTGTTGTGGACTTTTTCTTGAGGCGCGCTTCTTCGGAAGCAAGCGTCCCCGCGCTTACCTCCAAAGTGGATTCTGTGAAAAAAGAGGAGAGGGAAGGATTGCACGGCGCTTTCGTGGTGGTGGCTCTTATTGTGTTCTTTGTATGCTTTCAAAATACCTATTACGGAACGGCACGAGCGTTTCTCAAAGGGAGCGTGAGACACGATTTTCGGGACACGGGACTACTGGTAGAGCGTATGACACAGCAGGGCGACACCATCTATGTCTACGGCCTCCATACCGGCCCCATCTATTACTATGCCCTTCGTAACAGTCCTAGCCGATACTTTGAGACGCAACAGCTCGGGATGGAGGGTGCGCTTCAAGAGCTCCAACGCAAACTTACAGAGAAACGACCGAAGATTATTGTTGTCCCTCTGGAGGAGGAGGTTCCTCCCTGGCTGTCGGCGTTTCTGGAACAAGGCTACCGTGAGGAGCCCCCGCAGTTTGGATATATGTTCTTCAAAGACACGCGCTAGTTCGGGATTTTCTTCGGCAACGTTTTTTTGATGAGCCAAAAGTTCTTGAGAATGTGTACGATAATCTTCGGCAATTTTTTAACGGGGAGTCCCCGTGAGATACCAAACCTCCGAGGGAAGTGACTCACCGGCACTTCGATTACCTTAAACCCGCCATATACCGCCTTTACCGAAAGTTCTGCGTTGTTGCAGTACTGCAAGCGCCACTCCTCGGTGAGTAGGAAGGTAACGAGCTTTCGTTTCATCAGTCTGAAGCCACAGTTGCTGTCGTGAAGACGTACCCCAAAGTACCACGCGATAAACGTGTTAAAGACGTAGGTCAGCACCAAGCGATACAGCGCGTCCTTGCGCTCTTTTTTCCACCCCACCACCATATCGGCATCCTGAAGCTTTTCATACATCTTCCAGAAGTCGTCGGGGTCGTGCTGTCCGTCGCTGTCGCTAAAAAAGATAACCTGATTTTTTGCCGCCCGAAGACCGTCACGCATGGCGTTTGTGTAGCCACGCTTGCCCTCACGCATATCAAGCGTGAGGTGGTAGGTATCCTTGATAGCGTGCAGGATGTCCTTGGTGCCGTCGGTACTGCCGTCTTCACAGACGATACACTCGGACCCGGGGATTTTTGAGATGACCTTCTCGTAGAATTCCTTGATAACCTCTTTGATGCTTCCCGCCTCTTGGTGGACGACAAGTACGAGCGAGATGGGTTGTAGCGGGTTTGGGGTCATAACCGATTTAATTTTTCGGCAAGCGCCATAGCATGTTCAATAACTTTGTCGGAGTTCATATACTCAAACTCGGCAAAACGTCCGCACGATTCAATTCCGTTACTGCGTAAATATGACAGGACCGAATCGGTGTCCTTGCGGTGATTGAGGGTATACATGACGTACGCGTATTTTTCTTTTCTGATGTCGGTAAAATTGACCTCTTTCTTGGAATCAATAAAGCCAACCCGCGCCATATCGGACACACACCGTTCTATAATCTGTTTCGGGGTCATTGTGTCGTAGCGGTCGTGCTCCCTAAAGGTTACCTCAAGCATAAAAGTGGACGACCCGGGTTTGTGGTAATGTCTACCCATAAAATCGAGCTTGCTCATCCGGTGAAAGATAACATCTTTTTGGGGCACGTTAAAGGCAAAATGCTTTCCCACGTTTTCTTTTTTGACGTTTACGATGACAATATAAATAGAATTGTAGAGTAAGCGGTTTACGGCACTCATGATGTCTTCCGGCACGGAGGGGAGTATCCGCATCAGTTCGTGGATGGGCATACAGCTTATGATACGGTCAAACAAAAACTCCCCGGTGGGCGTTTTGACGCTCCACTGACCACCTTTTTTTACCACGGCTGAAGCTCCACTCTCCGCGTAAATCTCCACTCCTTTTTTCTCTATCTTTTTCTTTACCGCGTCAATCATAGATTGATATCCGCCCTTTTTGGGGTAGTGGAAAAAGAGCTGGTGGAGATACCCCTCGGAATATTTGCCTTTGGCGGAATTGATAATGTCTTCATCGGGCGGTCTCGGGATACGGCCGACCATCTGGGTGTCCAGCATCGAGGGGTCAAATTTCCAGATTTTTTCGTTGTAGGGCTGGAGATAGGTGCGCGTGATACCTTCACCGAATGTTTTCAGAAAAAAGGCGAGCATATTTTCCGCGGGCATGTCTTTATACGGATTGTGCAAAAAGGAACTTAGACAGTAGGCAATTGCCTCTTTATCCTTCAGTTGACCCAAAAAGTTCTCAAACGGATACGTGATGTATTTTCCGTTAAGAAAGATGAGGTTTGAGCGCTTCATCCGATTGGTCGGGGTGATGGTGGTCATGTAGTCCAGCACTTTTTGGTTTTTGGAGAACATAATATGCGGGCCGATATCGTAGGTTACCCCGCCCGCGCTGTAGGAACGGCAGAGTCCTCCGACTTTCTTTTCCTTTTCCAGAATGGCGATATCGGGTTCATGCAAAAAATCCGCGAGACTAAGTCCCGCAATACCTCCGCCCAAAATCCCTATTTTCTTTCGCACGATAGCCATAGAGTAATCAAGACGTCTTTTTAAAATGGTCGGTGATAAGATGGAACACCATCATATGGATATCTTCCACCACTCCGTAGTCGTTACTTTCGACGACGAGGCAGTCATCCACGAGTTTCTTTGCTTTTCCTCCCTCAAACCCGAACATTCCGAATGTGTCCACCCCCATCGATTGGGCAACCCGTATAGCTTCCAAGATGTTTGGCGAATTTCCGCTCGCGGAAATCGGGATAAATATATCACCCTTTTGTGCAAAGTTCTTGAGTCCCTCGGAGAATACATAGTCGTACCCCGCGTCGTTCCCCCATGCCGTGAGGAGTGGTACATTGTCGCTTAAGCATACGGCTCGTATTCCTTTTTTGGCTTTCCCTACAAGAATGGTTTTGCCCAAATCACACGCGATATGCGAAGCGGTGGCCGCACTCCCGCCGTTTCCGGCAAAGAAAACGCGTGTACCCCCTTTGAGCGCCTTTCCAAGTTTTTGCTCCAAGCGCGCAATCTTTTGCGCGTCAATCGTGTCCAGCGTCTTTCGTAGTCGGCTCAAGTAGTGTTGTGGATTGAATGCGCTCATTCGTGAATGAAGATTATTTTACTACCTTCCGGCTCAAAGCAGACCGGTACAGGTCGAAGTTTTGGAAGCGCCTTTACAATGGCCTCGTGTCTTTCGAGAGGAGCGTAGAACATTAAAAAACCTCCGCCTCCCGCGCCGAGCACCTTACCGCCGAGTGCGCCATTTTGTCGGCCTACGGTATACCACCTGTCTATGTCGGGGGAGGTGATACCCGTCGCCATCTCTTTCTTGTACATCCAACCGGTATGCAAAATGTCTCCGATACCGCCAAGCGCATTTTTTTGGAGTTCGGTATGAAAGTCGTGAGCGAGCGCGACCATTTTTTTCATCAGCGTGAAGAGCTTTTTGTTTTTGTCTAAATTCGCACTTTGCTCCGAGAGCACACCCGACGCCTTTCGGCTAATTCCCGTATAGAGGAGCAAAATGTTCTTCTCAAGGTCGCGTTTGGTATTGGGAAGGCACACCACCGGATGGACGCTCACGCGATGGTCTTCGTGGAACAACATCTTGTTAAACCCGCCGTACGCTACGCTGTGCTGGTCCTGTCGCCCGATAGGCTCTTTCAGTATATCCATCTCAATTTCGCAGGCTTGCTTCGCGAGTGACCTCGGCGAGCTAAACTGCCGATTGTACGCCTGGAGGGCGTTTAAGAGTCCCACCGTAAAGGCGCTTGAGGAGCCAAGGCCGGTGCCCTTTGAGGGGATATCGGCAATGGAGGTGATTTCCACTCCGCCCGGGATATTTAGTTTTCGGAGCACTTCGCGGACAATCGGGTGCTTGATACGCTCGGGCCTTCTCACATTTTCTGTTTTGGAGTAGCTTAACCGAATGTCGCCATCAAATTTCTTGTTGACGGTCACGTAAATATATTTATCAATCGTGCTCGTGATGACCGCGCCTTCGGACCGCTCATAAAAAGACGGCAAATCGCTTCCGCCACCGACAAAACTCATTCGCAGGGGTGTTTTGGAAATAATCATAGTCGTAAAAACTCGTGTGTACCTAGTAATCTAGCACCTCGTGGCGGGAATTGACAAATCACATTAAATCAGTATAATCACCCGAAATGTCCTTTTGAGAGAGAGGCAGTCAAAAACCACAAAACGAAGGAGAACTATGCACAATATCAGTCTGACCCTCACCGGTCAGAAGGTTACTGCGGGCGGAACACGTCAGCCGGTCACCAAACGGATGATAACGAGGCCGTGGCAGGCGCTACAGCCGGCGGGGGGAACCGTTTGTCCTTTTTGCCCACCGGAGCGCAGTGGCAAACTGGACAAGCTGGAGGCACAGGGCGAAGTCATTGAGTGGTATCCGAGTAAGGAAAACTACAAGTTGGTTTCGCTCAAAAACATCTTCACCCCGTTCCTCTACCACGAACTGCTGGTTCCGAAAGATGAGCACCTGTGGCCGAGTAGCGTAACCGAACTTGCGGAGGTGCTGAAAATCATTTTCCGCATTCTGCGAGAACGGGTGTTTCCAGTCAGGGGCGTAGAGAGCGCGCAATTCGGCTTCCACCATGGTCAGCATGCGGGACAAAACATGTCGCACCCGCATTGGCACATCATAGGGAGCGACTGGCCAACACACAGTGAGTGCGAGTGGTGCGAATGGCGACAAAAAGAAAGCTCCATTCTTTTTAAAAGTGAATCGTTCGTCGCTCTGCTTGATGGTGTCCGTGCGGGCGAAACCGTTATCGTCAGTCGCGTCCATCATCAGAAATGGGAGGGAAAGGAAGACGAGATAGCGGACAGGCTGGGGCAAGTGGTACGGCTGTTCCAAGAACGCTTCAACAACCCCGACTTCATCATAAGTTCCGCTCTGGAGTCAGGTGGTCACTTCTGGCTGTCCTATACCCCCATTTTGAACCAGTGGGGATGCACCGAGGTTCTCGCCACAAGAGGGCTCGGTCCGTACGCTCACCCATGTTCGCCTGAAGCGATGCTTCAGTACCTTCGCACAGGGAAGCTTTAGGCTTCACCACGCAAAACTTCTAGCCAATCTTTCCACGCGAAGATTGGCTATTTTCTTAGAATGAAATTGACTGCTCGTAGCAAATCTTTTTTCAGCGTGATAGGAATACGGTTTTTGGTGCTTGCGACATCAATGTCTTTACATCCGTAACCCGTTTTCACTCCCACAAACGGAACTCGGGCGTTTCCGGCCGTTTCGGCATCACGAAGACTGTCTCCCACAAAGTAGCTTTTCTTCACATCTATATTGAGTTCCTTTACCGCCCGCTCTAGCATCCCCGTTTTTGGCTTTCGACAATCGCACGCGATTTTATATTTTTTGTTTTCTCCTTTGAACCCCTTGTCCGGATGGTGCGGGCAAAAATAAATGCCGTCCAGTTTTGCCCCCTCACGGCCGAGAAGCGTTTCCATTTTTTTATGGATGTGGAGCACGTCGTCAAATGAACACAAGCCCTTGGCCACCACCGGCTGGTTGGAAATCACCACCGCGAAGTAATCACTCGCGTTGATGCTTTGTATAGCTTTCGCGACATCAGGCAAGAGTTCAAAGTCTTGTGGGTGGTGCAGGTTTCCCACTTCCTTATTGATGACCCCGTCACGGTCCAAAAAGATTGCCGGTCGTTTGTGTTGAAGGCTCATTTTGCCAAATCTACCGCTACGGACATCACGGTTAACCTCGCGAAGCCTCTCTGGGGTACCGATATCTTTTATGTATTCGGGAGTGAAGTAGGCGACAAAGGAGTTTTTCTGTGTGCGTAGGGTGTTTGGAAACACATCACGTCCAAAGTCCGCGTGCGTGCCTTCCGGTATATACTCAAAAATCTTTGGGGTGAGCACGTAGAGTGGAGTGCTCACCAAATTGCGAAACCAGAGTTCGGGAGAATGAGGCTTGGTCAAGAATGACAAGATAAGATTGTCGGAGCTCATTTCCACGAGGTTGCTGTCCATCGGGTGGTCGTTTGGATGTACCGCGAGAGTACCAACAAGCGTCTTGTGTTTCACTTTTTGACGCGCGTGAAAAGCGAGCAGACGCTTGAGGTCCACCTGCATAAGCTCATCTCCATAGAGCACCAAGAAGTCCGTGGTCAAATGCTTTTCCGCCGACTTTACGGCTCCCGCGGTACCGAGCGGTAAATCCTCCGAAAGACAACGGATGGAGAGGCCAAAACGAGACCCGTTCCCGCAGAATTTCTCTATGTGTTCTCCGAGGTGGTTCGTTAGTATAAAAACGTTCTTAAACCCGTGCGACTTGAGGAGGTTTAATTGGTATTCGAGCAGGGGTTTGCCGGCAATGGGGAGGAGGGCTTTGGGTACGCGCCTACCGCGCTCGCCCATTCGTGTTCCTTTTCCTCCCGCGATGATAACCGCCGTGTTCATAAGATAAACATACCAATCTACGAATAATACTAATGATACGAATACCTACGAATAACGGGGATACCTTGCGCTCCCGCACAGGATTCGGGGCGACAACACAGGGTGAAGCGCCCCGTGGTGTCGCACCCTACACTTACGAATGCTTCATTTTTAAATCCGCTAGTATATCCTTCGCACCCGCACTGAAGGCTTCAAGAGAGGTGGGGTACTTCGGTTTCCAACCCAAGGATTTGAGTTTGGATACATCAAGGCGTACCGTGTGCACGTCTCCCGGCCACCCGCGCACTCCGCCGGCAAACCGTACTTCCACATTTTTGAGTCCCATTTCCGCGATGACGATATCCGCGATGTCGCGCACAAACACCCCGCCCGTCGTGCCCAAGTTAAACAAATTGAGAGGCTCATGCGCATGCACGAGCCCGAACAGCATTCCATCTACGCAATCGTGCACCTCAATGTACGGCTTGGATTGTTTTCCGTCTCCGAGCACGGGAAGTACGGACGGGTCTTTCTTCAATTTTTCGTAGAAATCCAAGACAACGCCGTGTGTGGGTCGCTTTCCCACGATATTACCGAAGCGATACATCCACGCCTGTATGCCGAAATTGTGAACGTACGCGGAGATGACGGCCTCGCAGGCGAGTTTACTCGCTCCATAAAAAGAAATGGGGAGAAGCGGTCCATAATTTTCGGCGGTGGGGGAGACGGTCGCCTCGCCGTAGACGACGTTACTTGAAGTGAACACGAGTTTCCCCACACCGGTCTCGCGCATAGCCTGAAGCACGTTGTAAGTCGCTGCCGTTCCTTGCTCCAAGTCAATATCGGGATTTTTAGAGCTCTTGATAATATTGGAGTTGGCGGCAAGGTGAAAGACAACGTCCCTGCCCTTCATCGCCTTCGTGAGTTTCCCGACTTCCAAAAGGTCGGCTTCCACAAACGCAAATTTTGGGTTTCCGAAGTGTGGGGCAATGAATTCCTTTTTCCCAAGCGAAAGATTGTCGTACACAACGACATCATTCCCTTCGGCCATCAGCCTGTCCACAAGATGGCTCCCGATAAATCCGGCTCCGCCGGTCACCAATACTTTTTTAATGTGTTTTACCATAAAAAAGAAACTTACCAAAAAACTAAACAATTTCCAAAGCACAAGAACCCAAAAATTCAAACAAAGCCCCAAACCGTCCCAAACTGTTCAAACCATCTGTCCTGTTTGTGTTTTGCATCATTGTGTTTTGTGTGGGTTTTTGGGTATTGTGCTTTGTGCTTTTCCCGTTACCTGTACTTTGTTCTGCGTTAGTGCTTCTGTTAACGTCTTTGCGACATAGCGAGCCTGCGCGTCCGTCATACCGTAAAAGATGGGGAGGCACATATGGTGCGCACAGAGAAATTCGGTTTTGGGGAGCGACAGTTTGTTTGCAAAAGGGAAGACCGGTTGCTTGTGCAGGGGAAGCTCGTACACATATCCGCTTGGCTGAATACCTTTTTCCTGAAGCGCTTTGTGCACCAAGGAGCGGTCGTGGTTCGGCAGGACCACTATATATTTATAGTAATTGTTTATGGAGCCCGCTTCGGGACGTACGATTCTGATGTCGGGACTTTCCGCGAGCAGTGCGTCATATATCTTGGCTATTTCGTTTCTCCGTTTGATGAACTTCGGCAGGGACGCGAGTTGCCGAATTCCCAAAATGGCGGAGATTTCGGGCATCCTCCAGTTGTATCCGATGGAGGTGTGGTAATTGATGTAGATGCCGGTTTTTACCTTACCGAACTCCCGCATTGATTTCATTTTTTCCACGAACGACTGGTCGCTTGTCGTTACCATTCCGCCTTCTCCCGTGGTCATCACCTTTGTGGAAAAGAAAC
This sequence comes from bacterium, assembly GCA_030649775.1. Taxonomy (GTDB): domain Bacteria; phylum Patescibacteriota; class Minisyncoccia; order Phycocordibacterales; family UBA10002; genus UBA10002. The sequence goes on from JAUSFR010000013.1 coordinate 25,942, forward strand.
TGAAACCCGACGCGACACCGAAGGCTCCGGCCTTGGTGCCGTTTAAAGACGAGCCATGCGCTTGAGCCGAGTCTTCCACCAGATGAAGTTTTCTTTCTTTACAGATTTTTTGAAGTGAGAGAATATCCTTGGAAATGAGACCTCCGATATGTACGTGAATCACCGCCACGGTTTTCTCCGTTATTTTCTTTTTCACGTCGCTCGCGTCCATACAGAGGTTGTCGGTACAATCGGCGAACACGGGAATGCCTCCGGCGTTTAGAATCGCGTTTGCGGTCGCGATAAACGTATTTGAGGGCAGGATAACCTCTTTGCCCGCGACCCCGATGCTTCGGCAGATAAGTTCCAGCGCGGACGTTCCGCTGTTGCATCCGACGGCAAAACGAGTGCCCGAGAACTTCGCGAACTTTTTCTCAAACTCTTCGGTGTGAATGTAGCTTGAAAGAAAAGACTTTCCCTCAAGAATTTTCTTGAATTCTTTGGTGATAACGCGGATGTCCTCTTTGGAGAAATACGGTTTTGTCGCGGGTACTCTCATCGTGTTTGATAATAGTTTGTAATCTCGCTACACACATACTCAATTTCTTCTTGTTTCAGGTTTGGCGCCGAAGGAAGGCACACTCCCGTTTTGAATAGCTTCTCGGTGATGGGGAAGTGCCCCTTCTCCCCGTACGCGGGCTGGGAGTGCATCGGCATAAAGAGGGTTCGTGCTCCGATACCGCAGGTCTCAAGATGTCGGATAAGCTTTTTCGCGTTGGGAACAAACAGGATGGCTCGGTGCGGAACGGCATCCGCGAGCGAGTTGAAGGCAAATACCCGCACGCCCGAAACCCCCGATAGCTTTTTCCGATATATACCGAGAATTTCTTTTTTTCGCTTTACAAAATAGTCCGCTTTCTTGAGTTGGGCGACTCCTACCGCGCTCTGAAGCTCCGTAATTCTAAAATTATAGCCTCTCCGCTCTATTGTATCCACACCTCGCTCCCGTCTTCCGTCATGCTTGTATATGTTCGCTTCGCTCACGAGTTTTGTGTTATCGGAGAGGAGCATACCCCCTTCTCCCGTGGTGATGGTTTTGTCCGCGAAAAAAGAAAGCACGGAGAAATCGCCGTACGAGGGAATGGGTTTTCCTTTGTAGGTGCCGAACAGCGCGGGAGCGGAGTCGTTTATCAAAAACAGCTTATGCTTCTTTGCGTAGCGCGTGATGGTGTCAAGCGCTCCCGTGTTGCCGTACGCGCACACGTACAGAATCGCTTTTGTCCGCGCTGTCCGAACCACCTCAATGGTTTTTACCGAGAGGCACAAGGTTTCTTCGTCAACATCCGCGAATACGGGGGTCGCGCCTGTGGCGGAAATGGAGTTCGGGTCGGCCGAATGTGAAAGACTCGGCACGATAATTTCGTCTCCTGTCTTTAGCCCAAGACCTTTCATCCCCGAGATAAGAGCGGCGGTCGCGTTTCCGAAACAGACCGCGTATTTTCTCTCGCAGATTTCAGCGAGCTTGCTTTCAAACTCGCGCGTGTATTTGTTTTCCGAAAGCCAATTCCGTTCTATGACGTCGGTGACAAGCGCCAGCTCTTCTTTGCCGATGGACGGTGTGTAGCAGGGTATCGTTTCCTTGCCGACCCGAGCGGTGTAGGATTCGTAGGCGATAATAGCTTCACTTTTTTTCTCCTTTGGATTCTTCATACTGGTTGGTTTTATGCTTTTGGGCGAAGGGTGTTCAGGTATTCCGTTACCGCCATAGAAAATGGGGTAAACACATTTTTTGCTGAAGCCTTCTTTAGTTTAGCATTGCCGAGAAATGGCAATGTCTCGCCCTCGGGTTTGTCCGTTTTAAAGACAACGGAAGCTTTATAGAAATCGGCTATCATCTGCGCGGCGTCTTTGACCGAAGAGTACTCGTCTCCTCCCAGATTATAGATTCCCGGTGGGAGGGTAAAACCCTCCCGCACGCACCGCACCACATCGGGCAGATACACATACTGAATCTTCCGCGCTCCTGTTCCCCAGAGGGTCAGTTCTCCCTTTTCTTCGCACTCCTTTGCGAAATTAAGGATGGTGTTCGGGTGCTTCGCCTCTCCCTCGCCGAAGACGGAGGAGAGCCTGAAAATAACGCTGTTTTTGTGGTTTCTTAAAATGAACTGCTCAAAAAAAGATTTTGCGACTCCGAAATTATGGCTCGGCAGGAGCGGGCGGTCCTCGAACATCTTTTCGTCTTTGGGAAGCCCGCTGTACACATAGGAAGAGCTAAAATAAATAAGCCGACACGAAGGATATGAAGCGAGCGCTTTTACGATGTTAAGAAGCGCCTGAAAATCTTCGGTGAACGAACTTACGAAATCGTCTTTGTAGGCAAGCGCGGAGTGCGTTCCCGCGTGTACAAACACATTCGGCTTAAAATCGCTTACGGCCTTCCCGGTTTTTTCGTGGTCAGCCAGATTGAGGGAGAGACCTTCCTCGCCGGACCGGTAGTCCTTATCTATCGGAAGCACGGAGAGGTTTTGTGCCTTCGCATCCTTCTGAAGCTCTGACCCGATGTACCCCAAACTACCTGTTATAATAAGCCTCGTACTCATGGCGCAATTCTAAACGCTCGGTGCACTCCTTGCAAGACGAGGTAGTCATGGTGAAAACCTTTCGGCTGATAGGAGGGTTGTAGTAGTGCGAGAAGCAATAAATCGGTATCTAAAGGCTCAAGCATGGATGCGTAACTGTTTTCACTGTTTGTGCCTTTGGATAGTTTGCATTTTTGTTTGGTTTTTGTGATTTGTGTTTTGGATAATTTCTTCTTCGTATGTGTTCAATAAATGGCTTTACCATTGGGGCTCCCGAGCTCATTCTTAACATGAATGGGACGACAAAACACCGTGGACCCGACGGCACGGGTGTTTGGCATGGAAAGGGGGTAACCTTGGGCCACAATCGACTTTCCATTATTGACCTTTCGGAAAGGGGTGCCCAGCCGATGACCGACAGTTCCAAGAGACTTACTATTGTATTTAACGGGGAGATTTACAATTACCAAGAGCTTCGTGCAGAGCTTCAGGGAAAATACACGTTCAAGTCGGACAGCGATACCGAAGTCATCCTTAACGCGTATCTTGAATACGGAAAAGAGTGCGTGAAAAAATTCAACGGCATTTTCGCTTTCGCGCTGTGGGATGAACGTGAACAGGAATTATTTCTCGCGCGTGACCAAAACGGGGTGAAGCCTCTCTACTATTTTTGGGATACAAAACGGTTCATTTTTTCTTCGGAGATAAAGGCTATTCTGGAACACTCGGTACCGCGTGAGGTGGATAGGGAAGCCTTCAACTTGTATATGCGCGTGGGGTATGTGCCGGAGCCGTACACAATGTTCCGAGGCATCAAGAAACTTCCACCCGCGCACTATGCCGTACTAAAGGGAAATGAGTTTTCGCTCAAAAAATATTGGGAAATAGCGGACGTTTCAAATCTCTCGTCACGAGAAGAGACCGTCGCGGACATACGGAAACTTTTCAAAGACTCGGTAAAGCGACAGCTCATTTCCGACAGGCCGGTCGGTATCTTTCTTAGTGGAGGTATTGATTCAACCGCGGTGCTTGGCGCGACCAAGGAAGTGAGCTCCGGAAAAGTAAAAACGTATTCCGTCGGTTTCGCGGTTGATGTCCAGCAGGAAAAGTTCAACGCCGATTTTCTGCTCGCTCGCGAAACCGCGAAAGCGTACGGCACCGACCATCACGAACTGATGATTTCGGGTAAAGATATCGGCGCGGAGCTCAAAAACATCGCCTGGCATCTTGACGAGCCGAACGCAAATCCCACCGCGGGGGCTATCTATCTCCTCTCACGACTTGCCAAAAAAGAGGTGGCGGTGGTGCTTGGTGGCGACGGGGCGGACGAACTCTTTGGCGGATACCAAAGGTACGCGCTCTCCCGCACGCTTCGCGCCGTTTCAAGATTACCTTTGAGTGTGCGAAAAGCGCTTTCTCTTTCCTTGGCGGGAATGGGGAAAAAAGAGGCCTCGGAAAAAATGCTCATCGCTGGCGGGACCTCGCTCTTCCTGTCTTTCTTGTCGCAGAAAGAAGGTGATGTGGCTTCCATTCTTAATCCGCAAGTGGCAAAGGGAGGCGTTACGCGTTCGCATTTTGAACGCTACTTTAAGAACACTAGCCTTTCGGGTGATTTTGAAAAACAATTTATGAACACCGACCGCCAAAGCTGGCTCACCGACGATTCACTCCTGCGGAGCGACAAAATGTCTATGGCGTTCGGACTGGAACAGCGCGTCCCGATTTTGGACTATCGTTTGCTGGAGCTCGCGTATCGTATTCCCACAAACTGGAAGCTCAAAGGTGGCGGACTTTCACAAAACTCATTTCAGGGAAAACAAATCTGGAAAGAAGCGGTGCTTCCGTATCTTCCCGAGCATATTCGGCACCAGCAGAAGCGGGGATTTTTTACCCCAATGGCGAAATGGCTCCGTACCGACCTACGAGAGGAGGTTATGGAGATTCTTTCACCGGCGCATCTCAACTCCGAGTTCTTCAATGTGGAGGCAGTACAACAAATGTGGCAGGACCACCTCCAAAGCAAAAAGTACAACCTCACTCTCATTTGGTCGGTAGTGATGTGGCAGTTGTGGTACGATACATTTATAAAATAAAGAGTCCCGAGCTATGACTACGTTCACGTTTATAAAGGAAATACTGAAAGGGAAAGACCTGTATCGCATTCTGATGAATGAGGCGTGCGAGCGATGTGAGCTTAAAGGACAGGTGCTTGATATCGGCGGAGGCGCGGGGACTCCAAGCTATCTTCGGTTTTTCAAAATGGAAAGCGGGGCGAACGTTACCTCGGTTGACGCTCTGCTCGCAGGGAAGGCGCAGGTTAACTTTGAAACGGACGCGCTTCCAAGCGCAAATGGGAGTACCGATACCGCGCTCCTGCTCAACGTACTGGAGCACATTTACCACTACGGGCATCTTCTTTCGGAGACCAATCGCGTTTTGCGTCCCGGAGCGCGTCTTATCGGTGTCGTGCCGTTTCTTATCAACTATCATCCCGACCCGCACGATTATTTTCGATATACGAATGAGAGTTTGCGCGAGATACTTACTTCTGCGGGTTTCAAAGATATACACATTCAGGCGCTCGGCACCGGCCCTTTTTCCGCTTCATTCTCGCAGATTGAGTTTATGATTCCGCGAGTGCTGAAACTTTTCGTTGTTCCCCTCGCGCTTCTTTTGGACCGATGCGCGGGTGTATTCAGGAAAAATCTTCCCGACCAATTTCCGCTCGGGTACTTTTTTACCGCTACAAAATGAAGCAAAAAATTATCTACATCGCAAACGTCAGGTTACCTACGGAAAAGGCGCACGGACTTCAAATTATGAAGATGTGTGAAGCGTTTGGCAAGTTCGAAGTTCGAAGTTCGAAGTTCGAAGAAAAAGATTCCAGAATTGAGGTGGAGCTCGTCGTGCCGAGGCGAAGAAACCCCATCACGGAAGACCCGTTTGACTATTACGGGGTGGAGCGGAACTTTACCGTTACGCGAATTCCGACACTTGATATCGTTTCTTTCGGACGAGTGGGTTTTTGGGTGGAGCAAACGCTCTTTTTGCTTTTCGCGCGACTCTATCTCTTCGGGAAAAAGTGTTTTGTTTATACACGCGAAGAAGCTACGGGTTTCTTTTTCCGTAACAATTTTCTGGAACTGCACACGCTTCCCGCGCACGAAGGTGCGGTGCATAGGTTACTGTGGCGACGAGCCCGACATATCTTTGTACTCACTACGCTTATGAAGGAACAGTTGATGGAATGGGGAATTTCCGAGCAGAAACTCACCGTCCTTCCCGACGCGGTTGATTTCAATGCGTTTGATATTTCCATATCAAAAGAAGACGCGCGAAAGAAACTCTTCCTCCCGCTTGATAAAAAGATAGTGCTCTACACGGGAAGTTTTTTCCGGTATCCGTGGAAGGGGGTGGATACGCTGCTTGAGGTAGCACAAAATTATCAAAAAGAAGAAGTACTGTTTGTGCTCGTTGGGGGAAGTGAAAGGGAACTCAAACAAGCGAAAGAAAAATATCCGGGGAAAAATATTGTGCTTCTCGGCCATGAGTCGCCACGTGCTATTCCTCTCTTTCTCAAGGCATCTGACGTCCTCGTACTTCCGAACAAAAGCGGATACGAAATGTCGGAAAAACACACGTCACCGCTTAAACTGTTTGAATATATGGCGTCGGGACGTCCCATCGTAAGCTCCGATATTCCGTCACTCCGTGAAGTGCTCACGGAAAAGGAGGCCATATTTTTCAAGCCGAATGACCCAAAGGACTTGGCGCGGGTTCTCGCGGAGCTCTTGAATAATTCGGTGCTTGCGGATAGTCTTTCCGAAAGCGCGCGAGAGAAGGCCAAAAGCTACACGTGGGACAAACGGGCGGAGCGCGCGCTCGGTGTTCTCGTGCCTAACGTTTCCCCTTAAAATAAGGTTTTAAGACCGCACCATAAAGCCTTTTTTGCACCCTATGTCATCCCCCATCATCATCAGCCGGACACCGTTTCGCCTTTCACTCGGAGGCGGTTCTACCGACCTGCCTTCCTACTATGAAAAGCACGGTGGATTTGTCTTTGGCGTTGCCGTCAATCTGTATATGGATGTGTTTGTGAAAGAGCCTCGCTCCGACGACCTCGTGCACGTGCACTACAAACATTTTGAATCGGTCTCACACGCGAAGGAGGTAACGCACGACATCGCGAGGCAGGCGCTGTTGATGCGAGGCCTTACCACCAAAGTCGCCATTTCGTTTAAAGCCGACACTCCGGCGGGCACGGGGCTCGGTTCATCGGGTGCGTGCGCGGTCGCGGTGCTGAAGGGTCTCGCACTCTACCAGAACAAAAAGCTCTCCAATCGCGAGGCGGCGGAGCAATCATTCCTGCTCACCAAGGCGCTCGGACTTCCCGATGGCGTGCAGGACCCGTACATCTGCGCCGAAGGAGGGTTTGTGGCACTCACGATTGAGAAAAACGGAAAAGTGAAGGTAGAGAAGCCCCGCATCGCGAAGAGTACCGTAGAGGAATTTTTCGCGAACAGCATCTTCTATTACACCGGTGTCGTGCGGGAGAGTAAACAACTTCTTGCCGAACAAGACGCGACCAAAGTACAGGAGCTGAAGCACCGCACCAAAGATATCGGTAGGGAAGTCTACAAGGCGTTTCGTTCGGGAAAGCTCCACCACTTTGGCAAGCTCATGGATGAGCATTGGCATATCAAAAAGCAGATGTCTTCCAAAATGAGCACAGACCGCTTTGACGAGATATACGCGGAGGCCATACGCGCAGGAGCACTCGGTGGGAAAATTATGGGCGCGGGAGGCGGTGGCTATTTTATGTTTTACTGTCCCACGCGGAAGGCGAAACGCGCCGTACAAAAAGCGCTCGGGAGGTTCAAGATGCGCGAGATGCACTTTGAGATTGATACCAAAGGTGCGCGTACCCACATCATCACGCCGTAAGTTTTAAATGTTAATGAAAACAGAAGCAAAAAAACGAGCGGTCTTTTTTGACCGCGATGGGGTTATCTTTAAACCCATCGTGATGGATGGGCGTCCTCGGGCGCCACACAGCATTGTGGAGTACAAGACACTGTCCGGAATTATGCCTGGAGCAAAAGAAGCTGTGGAAAAAGTTAAGGCACTCGGCTTTCTCGCGATTCTGGTGACGAATCAACCGGACATCGCGTACGGTGTTATTTCAAAAAAAGAGTGGGAGTGGGTACAGAGTCAGTTAAGCAGTATCCCGTTTGACGATATTTTTATTTGCTTTCACCGTCGGGACGATAATTGTGAATGTATGAAGCCCAAACCCGGTATGCTTCTTGAGGCGGAAAAGAAATGGAATATAAACCTTGCGAAGTCGTTTATGGTGGGGGATACGGAGAGTGATGTCCTCGTTGCAAAAGAAGCCGGATGCAAAAGTATTCTGGTGGACGCGCCCTATAATTCCAGCGTTTCTAGCGATATGCGTACTCATTCTCTTTCCGAACTTTCAAACCTCTTGTCTTAGAGCCTGTTCATAATCTAACCGCATTATAGACCTAGGACATAGCTTGCCTGCCGAAATGTTCAAAATTCTGCTACAAATCGCGTCTTTTTCGTCAGCGTACTTGGGTACGCTTCCTCAAAATCCGCAATTTTCGCAACGAATTTTTAACATTTCATTCAGGCATTAGATTATGAACAGGCTCTTAGAATATTAAAATGAAAGCCATTATTCTTGCCGCGGGTGAGGGGAAACGGATGTTACCGCTCACTCTAAAAACTCCCAAACCCCTCCTCATAGTCGGAGGGAAGACGGTGCTTGACCATATCTTTGAAGCCTTTCCCGAAGAAATTACGGAGGCGATTATTGTCGTGAAGTATTTGGAGGGAAAAATCAAAGACTATTGTGGTGATGTCTTTCATGGAAAGAAAGTCCAGTACGCAGAGGGGAGCGAAAAAGGAAACGCATTTACTTTTCTTTCTGCGAAACCCTTTGTACAAGAAAACGAACGGGTGATGGTACTCTATGCCGATGAAATCTCGAGTCCAGCGAATATGAAAAAATGTCTTGCCCACCAGTACAGCTGGCTCTGCAAAGAAACCGCACGGCCGAAATCGGCAGGCGTGGTGAAATTAAGAGATGACGGGACGATAGAGGAAATAGTGGAGAAATCCGAAAACCCTCCGTCAAATCTCGCGGCGATTGGTCTCATGGTGCTTTCGGGGGAAGTATTCGGATACGAACCGGTGCAAAATGCGAACGGCGAGTATTACCTTTCATCTATGATGGGCGAGTTTTTGAAGAAAGAAAAAGTGTACGCGGTGGTAACCGAGGGAGGATGTTCGCTAACGGTCCCCAGCGATATACCGAAGGTTGAAGCGTTTCTCAAAGCAAGAAACAGTAATGAAACGGCACACTAACGAGTTATAGTAGATACGCTTAACGAATAGCGCACACGAATGGGAACTTTATACTTGTATATAACGATATGAAGAATATAAAAGCTTTCAAAACAAGGATTTTCGCGGACGGGGCCGAGAAGGGCGCAATGCTCGCGCTCGCGAAGAACCCCCTCGTCAAAGGTTTTACGACAAACCCGACGCTTATGCGAAAGGGCGGGGTGAGTGACTATGTCGGCTTTGCCAAAGAGATTATTTCCGTCATTGCGGACAAGCCAATTTCGTTTGAGGTA
>JAUSFR010000050.1 GCA_030649775.1 bacterium
CGTCAAGGGCAGACATCGCCCTTGAAACAAGCGCCGTCGCTCCTTGCACATCATAGTCGTCAAAAGCCTTGAGAAAGTCAGCGGGAATTGTTTTCTCCCCTACCGAAACGGGTCCTGACAAGTTATCCATCGCCATCTTCATAACACGGCTTGTGAGATTGCCGATACCGTTTGCGAGGTCGGCGTTGTAGGCTTCCTTGAAAGATTCAAGCGTAATGTCGCCATCCTCAAAAGGCGAGATGTGGCGCGCAAGGAAAAAGCGCACCGCTTCCCCGCCATACTCTGCAATGAGTTCATTGGGGTCTATGACATTCCCCAGTGTTTTGGACATCTTCTTCCCTCCCGAAGTGATGAAGCCGTGCACAAAAAGCTGTTTAGGGAGTGGGAGCTTTGCCGAAAGGAGCATCGCAGGCCAAATGGCTGCGTGGAAACGCAAGATATCTTTGCCGATAACGTGTACGTCCGCGGGCCAAAACTTCTTGAAGAGCTCGTCGTCCTTTCGCCCAAATCCGAGCGCGCTTAAGTAATTGACGAGAGCATCGCACCACACGTAGATAGTTTGCGACGGGTCGCCCGGAACTTTGACCCCCACCGACACCTTATCCGACGGACGGGAGAAACTCACATCCTCAAGACCACGTGCGAGGAGTGCAAGAATTTCGTTCTTCCGCGTCTCGGGAATAATCTGTAGCTCACCACTCTGTATTTTCTCGGATACAGCTTTGGTATAGTTTGAAAGCTTGAAGAAATAATTTTCTTCCCGAAGCTTCTGTGGAGTCTCACCGTGGTCGGGACACTTTCCTTCCACGAGGTCTTTTTCGGTGATGAATGCCTCGTGTCCCACGCAGTAGAGCCCTTCATACGAACGCTTTTCAATATCTCCCGCCTCCACAAGCCTTCGCCACATCTCCTCGGCTCCGGGAAAATGCACCTTCTCATCCGAGGTGCGAATAAACTGGTCGTAGGAAATATTGAGTTTCTTGAAGAGCTCTTTGAAGTTTGCCACAATGCCGTCAAGATACACTTTTGTTTCTACTCCCGCGAGCGAAGCGGCACGCACCACCTTTTCGGTATTTTCATCCGCACCGGTCAACAAATAGACTTCCTCCCCTTTCAGGCGATGATAGCGCGCGATAATGTCCACGAGCGTTGTGTTGTACGCGTGCCCAAGATGGAGATTCGCGTTGGGGTAGAAAATGGGAGTTGTAATGTAAAAAGTCTTGGACATATGGATTAAAGCTCTAAGCTAGAAGCTCGAAGAATAGGTTACGTCTTGCGCGTTAAGCTTTTAAAAGTTCTTCGGACTTCGAGCTTCTTGCTTCGAACTTACACGGAAGACTGCTTCCGCTTCTGCACATCTTCCAGATATTCCATAAGCGTGGCTGCGAGCGGAACGGAGAGAATAATGCCCAGGAACCCGCCGAGCTTTACGCCAACAATGAGGGCAAGAATAACAATCATCGGAGGAACGCCCACGATTTTCTTGACGACCAGGGGGTAAATCAGGTGATTTTCAAACTGTTGGATAATGAGGTAGAGACCGGCGACGAGAAGAGCAAATGACACACTACCTGTCGCGTAGGCTATCGCGATGCCGGGAATAGCCGAAAGGATAGGCCCAAACAGCGGAATAATTTCAAAAATCGCGGCGAGCGCGGCGAGGAAGAGCGCGTTTTTGATGCCGACAATCATAAGGCCGAGATACACGAAAACGCCGACGAGCAGGGCAAGAAGTATCTGCCCCTGTATCCAGTAACCGATTTTCTTTTGGGCGCGCTTCCAGAGCCCGATGACGTAGGGTTCGTGTTGTTCGGGTGTCACCACGCGCAAGAACGCCGCCACCCCGTCTTCCTGAACCGCGAGATAAAAAGAGAGCACGACAATCAGTATGAAGCTCACGATACCTCCGAACACCACGGAGATGTTGTCCCAGAAACCGTTCGCAAAACTTCCGAGTATCTGACTAAGGTCGGTGAAGACCGCCCCAAGCGAAGACGGCTCCGACGCGCTCTCAATACCAAGAGAAAGCGTCTGCGCGAGTTCCGCCCCTTGGGCGACCGATTTGGGTTCCACCGAAATAGGTGACGGAATGCTCTCAAGAAAGGTCGGGACCGCCCGCAAGAAGTTCGCCGTATCGGAAAGAAGCGAGGGGACGAAGAAATAGAAGACGCCGACAAAGACGACCGAGAGTACGATATAGGTGGAAATGACGGCCAAAAGGCGTGGAACCCGAAACTTCTTCAGCCACAAGGTGAGCGGTTCAACCGATGAAGCAATCACTACCGACGTGAGCACTACGAGGAGTATGTCACGAACGTAAAACAACAGGACAAAAAAGAGGACGACGAGCAGTGTCCGTACGATAGTCCCAGTGCTTATGGATATGGTTTGTGGGGCATCCTTCTGCATTTTGCCCATCATAACACAGGTCAAAAAATAACCAATAACCAAGAAACAATAACCAACAGCACCTGTTTGGATTTGGGAGGTTGAATATTGTTTGGAAATTGTTTCTTGGTTATTGGTGTTTGTTAGAGATGAAGGAGTTTCTTCAGCTCTGCTTTGTCCTTTACTGGACCGATGAGGGCGAGATTGAGGTTCGCATCCATAAGATAGGTCTCCGCGATGCGAGAGATGTCCTTTGCGGTAACCGCGCGCACCTTCGCCACCACTTCGTCGGGGCGAAGTAAGGGTTTCCGCATAATTTCTTGATACCCGTAAAAATCGGCAAGCGAGTCGGAAGACTCAAGTCCAAGATACATATTACCAATGAGATACTCCTTTACCCGAGCAAGGTCGCTCGCATCCACCACTTCATTTTTTATTTTCCTTACTTCGGCAAGAATGGCCGATACCGCTTCAGCGAGGCGGAGGGCCGGAACACCTGCGGTAATTTCTAGAAAGCCGTGGTCGGTGAAGGTCTCGTGCGAGGCACCCACATAGTAGCAAATACCGAGGTCGTCACGCATTTTCTGAAAGAGCCGTGAACTCATTCCCCCACCGAGCACGGCGGAAAGCACGCGCATCGCGGTGCTATCCTCGTGATACAGGTCAAAGGTGCGCAGAGCGAAGGCAAGATGCACCTGGTCGGTTTTCTTAAACTCTATGGCAACCTCCGGTTTCTTTTGACTCTCTTTCACGTCAGTCTTGCCGTGCTTCTTTCCGCTCGGCATTTCGGTGAAGGCTTTTCGCACTTTTTCTTCCACATCTTTCGGGTCCACATTACCGGCAACAAGCACGGCGGTTGCACCGGAGACATAGTGCTTACTGCGATAGCTCTGCATCAGCGCGCGCGTGGTCGCCTTCACCGTCTCGGGAGTTCCGGCAATATCCCATCCCGCAGGCTGTGTTCCATAGAGTGACCGCATCAGCACTTCGTGGATATGTCGCGGAGGAAGGTCCTCGTACATTTTTATTTCTTCCACAATAACCCCTTTTTCTTTTTCCATTTCCGCTTTCGGAAGTGTGGAGTGCAAATAGATATCGGAAACAACATCCAGAATCTTATCAAAATGCTTTTTGTCGGACTTCGCGTAGTAACCGGTCATCTCCTGCGAGGTAAAGGCGTTGTACTGCGCGCCAATCCCATCCAGTTCACGGACAATATCCACCGCTTTCGGTCGTTTCTCGGTGCCTTTGAAGCACATATGCTCCAAGAAATGCGAGATTCCGCTTATCTTTGGCGTTTCGTACTTTGAGC
>JAUSFR010000060.1 GCA_030649775.1 bacterium
CGCATTGATAAGGAATTTACCAAAGCAAAAAAGACAAAGGTTGGGGGGCAGTTCCCCGATGTCGTGACCAAAATTGAGGGAGAGCTCGGTTCGCTAAGGAGCGCATGGGAGAGCATCAAGGCAGGTGCGCTTTCGGACGACGCGGAGCCGGATGACCTGCGAGATGGAATGGAGGAGATTTTTGAGGGAATTGGCGAAGTACGCCAGAGCCTCGGACTTCTAAAGCAACTTAGCTCGGTTTCAAAGATGGTCAAGACGGCAGGAAAGGAGGTTGCCAAGTTTGAGAAGGAAGTTGCGCGTCAGAAGAAGGCTGGAAGGGATGTTGCCGGACTTACCTCGCTCCTCGGAGACGCAAAAACTAAACTTGGCGAAATCACCGCGCTCTCAAAACAAACCGGCTTTGACCCCGAGGACCTGTTTGACCTTATGCAGGAGTTGGAGCATGTCCGCAACGAGGCTCTGCAGGAGCTTGACCGCGTAACCGGCAAGGATGACGCCGATAAGCTTTCCGCCGCAGTTTTTGGCGCATTGCGTTCCCGCCGTCTGGGCTTCTAATCTTCCGCTACAAAAAAGCTACGGGATAAAACCCCTCCTCGCATTGCGAGGAGGGGTTTTCGGTTACATCCGCCTATTTGGCGAGGAAACGCATTTGATGACAAACTCTGCTATGATTGAAAAAGGAGTAGTTGTCTGTCAAACCGTAAACGTTCTTTAACAAAAGGATTACAAATGAACCGACCCATTATTCAGGCTGGAATGGGCCCCTATGTCTCTTCGCCGTTTCTCGCGAATAAGTGTGCTAGTCAGGAGGAAGTTCAGGGAACCGTCTCGGGTGTCGCCGCGGGGCCTATTCTGTCCCGACTTCTCCAACGAGGAGACCTCGGCGGACACTTTCGCCGCGCGCTTTCCCGATTTCCGTTTTCGGGAGTTGCCGAACGCATTCTCCAAAAATATTTTGTTGACGGGGGTATTCCCTCCGGTCAGAAGTTTAAACCGGTACCGATATTTAGTCTGCACCCGAGTCAGGAGCTCATTGAGCTTTCGGTTGCCGCCACGTTCGCCTTCGTCTTCCTCGCCAAGGAAGGCCATGGCGGAATCGTCAGTATGAACTTACTGGAAAAAATGCAACGTATGCTTATGCCCGAGATTTTCGGAGCAGTGCTCGGGGGCGTAGACGTGGTAACGATGGGAGCGGGCATCCCCCTGCAGATTCCCGCGGTGCTTGACGCTTTCGCGCAAGGCAAAGCTTCAAGCTACCGTGTCGCGGTTCTCGGAAGTAAGGAGGGAAGCGAAACCATTTGCTTTGACCCTCAAACATTTTTCGGGCGGAATCTTCCCGTTTTGAAGCGCCCGGAATTCTTGCCGATAGTTTCATCCGATGTTCTCGCCTCTATTATGGTGAGCCGTTTGCCTTCCGGTGCGATTCAAGGATTTGTCATTGAAAAACACATTGCGGGAGGTCATAACGCGCCACCGCGCGGGAAACTCACGCTTAGCGAGACTGGCGAGCCCGTCTATGGCGCGCGAGATGAAGCGGACTTCAAAAAACTCCAAAACCTCGGTATCCCGTTTTGGCTTGCGGGAGGACGTGCTTCCCCTGAGGGTCTCGCGGAGGCGCGTACGCTCGGGGCTACCGGTATTCAGGCTGGAGGGCTGTTTGCACTCTCCAACGATTCCGGATGGGACCACTTCTATCGCTGGAAAATGCGGTTTCTTGGTTATCACGGAAAGCTCGCGGTCCGTACGGAGCCATGCGCGTCACCGGCAGGTTTTCCGTTTAAGGTGGCGCAACTTGCGGATACACAGTCCGACCGGGCGGTCTACGAAGCTCGCGAAAGGGTTTGCGACCTATGCGCTCTCGCGGTTCCGTACCAAAAAGAAAACGGGGACATTGGTTTTAGGTGCCCCGGTGAGCCCACTCCCGAATACCTGCGAAAGGGAGGGAACATTGAGGATACCGAGAGTGTTCGTTGTTTGTGCAATGGACTACTGTCCGCGGTTGGACTCGGCAATCCGGGTGAACGGCCACTCTTCACGCTCGGTGATGACGTCAGTTTTTTGCGTCGTCTTATGAAAAGCCCGACCGATTCTTACACCGCAGATGACGCCATCGCGTATCTACTTGGAAAATCCGAAACCTAGCCGTCGCAGACGGCAAAACCACGCACCTTGAAGTATCAAGGTGCGTTTTTCTTTTGCGCGCAAAACCGCGCGTTACTTGCGTGGATTTCGTTTCGGTGTATCGTAGGGGAACATAGCCCCTCTTGTTCTTTGAGCTACGTCGGTTTCCCGCCTTTTTCCCCTTAATTTCAGCCATTTTCACCCTATTTTCACCCATTCCCTTATTCTGTTATTTTCCTATTCTCTTATTTTCATTATTTTCCTATTTTCATTATTCATTATCCTCTCTCTATGAAGCACTCTCTCAACGATATGGGCAAAGGTCTCGCCATCGCGCTTTTTATCCTCTCGCCACTCACGGCCCTCGCCGACACGCTCTGGACTTCAGGCGCGAGCAACAGTATTTTAAATGCCAACACGGGTAACATCGGACTGGGCACAACGGTGCCGTATCTTAAGCTTGACGTCGCGGGTTCGGGAAGATTTACCGGCGGGCCGACCTCAACGCTCACCGGAACCGCCGACCCGACCGCAAGCGCGACACTTATCGGCACTGGCACGCTGTTTCTCTCGGAGCTCGTACCCGGAGACAGGATAACCATAAACGGGGAAACACGAAGTGTGCTTGCTATCGCGAGCAATACCAATTTGACCGTCAGTCCTGCGTTTACGGACACTGCCTCGGCCACGATAACAAAGATACCCGCGCTTTTTATCACGAGAAATTCGGCGGGAACGAACAAATTGGTTCAGGATGATTTAGGAAATGTGAGCATTACGACTTCAAGCCTCGGCTCCGACAATGTCGAGGTACTGTCGTTTACCAAGTTGGGAGGCACAGCTATTACCAGTGTCTCATCCAACGGCTCGCAATTCTGGAACTTTGAAGGTAATGGCACGACCTTTGGGAAGATGGCTTTTTCCACCCCCGGAGGGAAACCCGGTATTGCAATATGGACCGGTACCTATCTCAACAGGTTTGACATAGCAAACTACGGCGCCTATTTCGGTCTCGGGTATAATGCTACGGGCTTCACCTTAAACATCACGAATGACGGTAAGGTCGGCATCGGAACAACCACGCCGACAGAAGCCCTTGATGTCGCGGGGAATATCAAACTCACGGGTTCTCTCGTCTCGGATGGAGATATCTGTATCGGGGTGTGTCAGTAGTCACTATCTGCATATACCCATGAACTCGGCACGATTAGAGCGAAGCATAGTAGGGAGAATTTTTCTCGCCTTTTTGTGCGCGCTTATGATGTTCGCTTTTGCCACTGCTGTGTTTGCAGAGATGGTCAGTGGGACAACTGATGAGCCGAGTTCGGTTTCAGGAGGTCAGAATGTGGCGCAACCGAAAACCGATTTGAGCACAGGAGCGTTTACCTTTGACTACCCCATTACTCTTCCCGCGGGAAGGAACGGCACATCGCCAAACCTAAAGCTTGCGTACAGTAGTCGCAGTAGCTTCACCAACAGCCCATTCGGGTATGGCTGGTCTGACGGAATACCCACGATTGAGCGCATCAACAAAACCGGAACAAACCGACTGTACACTGACAACTATTTCTTTTCCTCAACCGACGGAGAGCTGGTGTCACACGGGAACGGAGTTTTTACACCCAAAACCGAGGGCGGTAATTTTTCAAAATACACCTTTTCAAACAATCAATGGCTCGTTACCGACAAACGAGGGACGACCTACAGATTTGGAGACACTACATCCGCTCGGCAGGACGACCCGCTTGACTCCTCCCGCGTATACAAGTGGATGCTTGAGGAGGTGAAGGATACGAATGGTAACACCATCTCCTACACCTATTACAAGGACGGCGGGCAGATTTATCCTTCTTCTATAACCTATTCCAACACCAGCACAGGCATCGGCATCTTTAAAGTTGATTTTCTAAGAGAGGTAAGAGCTGATAACGCCTCGTCTACGCTTAGTGGTTTTCCTGTGGCCACCAATTACCGGATAAACGAAATAGGCATCAAGGTAAATGGAGCTACCACGACAAAATACGCACTGGACTATACCGCGGGAGTTAATGGAGTAAAGTCTCTTGTGCACTCCATCGTTAAGAGTGGAACTATTGGCGGGACTACCACCACACTCCCCGCTACCACATTTACCTATCAAAACACCGAACCATACGGCTGGACAATAGACAACTCGTGGACAATACCCGTTGCCTTTACCATCAATGGAACTCCCGACCCGTACCAAATCGCGGACGTCAATGGTGACGGTTTGCCCGACATCTTTCAAAGCTCCTCAAGCTCGGGGAACCCCCTAAGCAGTGTAGTGTACCTCAACACGGGACACAGCTGGGTGCAAGACACGTCGTGGACGGTTCCGGTGGCCTTTATTGTCAGTGGTTATAGAATCCCGTATCGCGTGGCCGATATTAATGGAGATGGTCTGCCGGATATTTTCAACAGTTACGCGAGTTCAGGTACCTTCACGGAGGAAGTGTATCTCAACAACGGACACGGATGGACGCAGGACTACTCGTGGACAATTCCTATTGCTTTTATTATCAACGGAGTTGCGTACCCCTACGAAATCGCTGATATCAATGGAGATGGTTTGCCCGATATCTTCAACAGTGATGTCGCAAACGGAAACCCAATACATAGTGAAGTGTATCTGAACAACGGGCACGGATGGACGCAGGATTCTACGTGGACGGTTCCAGTGGCCTTCACCATCAATGGAGTGGCATACCCCTACCAGATTGATGACATCAACGGAGATGGTTTGCCCGATATCTTCAACAGTGATGTCGCAAACGGGAGTCCTATACATAGTGAAGTGTATCTGAACAACGGGCACGGCTGGACGCAGGATTCTACATGGAACATTCCCCTCGCGTTTGTTATCAATGGAGCTCCCGTGCCGTATCAAATCGCGGACATTAACGGTGACGGTTTGTCCGATATTTTCCAAAGTTCCTCAAGCTCGGGAAACCTCCTAAGCAGTGCGGTATACCTCAATACAGGACACGGCTGGACAGTGGACTCATCATGGACTGTCCCTGTCGCGTTTATCCTCAATGGAATTAAGGTTCCATACTACGTAACCGACATCAACGGTGACGGGCTGGCTGACTTCTTCAACAGTTATTCAAGTGCGGGTACGTTTACCCAAGAGGTCTACGTTAATAATCCCCCTGCGAGTGACCTCCTCACAAGGATAACCCATCCTGAAGGTGGGAGCACCCATGTTGCCTATAAACCGGTTACGCAATATACCGACGAGTCCAGTAATCTGACTAATAAATCACCATACTCGTTCGCTACCGCTTTCCAAATTTCAAAAGATGACGGCAACGGCACCATCGGCACCACCACCTACCGTTATGAACAGGGTTCCTACTTCTTTAGCACCACTACTGACCGCAAATTCGCGGGCTTTGGCAAGGTTACCGAGACCGACCCTGCGGGCACCATCACCACCACTTTTTATCACCAAGGCAATACCTCCGATACTTCACACGGCGAATATCAAGACGATGAGTGGAAAATCGGACAGCCCTACCGAAAGACGGTGACCGACAGCTCCGGAAACGTCTACGCGAAAACCCTAAACAAATGGGACGAAGCAGACCTTGGGAGCGGGGCGAAGTTCGTGAAGCTCGCGCAAACGGTTGACGCCACTTACGACGGCGACGCTACCCACAAGGACAAAGCCGAGAGCTACACCTATGACAGCACGAATGGCAACCTCACGGGAAAGACCGAGTACGGCGAAGTCATCGGGAACGACGACGGCACTTTTGCCGACACGGGAACAGACGACTTTACCACCGCCTACACCTACGCAACCGACGGAGCCAATCTCGTCGGACTTCCAGCGGAAGTTTCCGTTACCGACCACGGCGCGAACAAAGTGAAAGGCGAGCGATACTACTACGATACGCAAGCGCTCGGAAGCGTCACCAAAGGCAACCAAACCAAACGCGAGGTGTGGAAAAACGGAACCGATTACGTGGCGACGGAGAAAACCTACGACGGCACATATGGTCTCGTAACTTCCGAAACCGACCCGAATGGCAACACCACCGCCTACACCTACGACACCACCAAGCTCTATCCGGTAACCGTCACCAACGCGCTGAACCAATCCACGAGCTTCCTCTACGACTACGCATCGGGACAGGTGACCCAAAAGACCGACCCGAACGGACGGGTGTTTCAATCTACCTACGACGGACTGGGGAGAGT
>JAUSFR010000032.1 GCA_030649775.1 bacterium
GTGATTGAGCACAATCTGGACGTTATCAAATCCTCCGATTATGTGGTTGACTTCGGTCCCGACGGTGGGAGTGGCGGGGGAGAAATAGTCGCGAAAGGAACGCCCGAACAAGTAGCAGAAAGCAAGAGGTCATATACGGGCGAATACTTGAAGAAGATTCTTTAAAAAACCTGCCCCGTAGCAAGAAATTCTTATTTCTTTGCTTCGGGGTCATACACTGGAGAGTATTTGAAAAAGGCGCTAGGTTTTTGAGGCTCTAGGCTCTAGGCGTTAGGAAAAAGATAAAGAAAAAAAGCGTTCTGACAAGTCAGAACGCCCGTGAAGTCATGACGATGGTCACCTCTTAATGAGATAACCTCGCACCGTTTCGGCAAATTCCTTCGGCTTACAGGGTTTCTGAATTGCCTGAGAAAATCCCGTCGCTCGCGGGTCCCCCTGAATGTCTTCCAGAGTTGCGCTAAAGAGAATGACCGGTGTATCTTTGTGCGCGGGTTCCGATTTCAGGTAATCAAGGAGGTCAAGGCCTGTTCCGCCAGGCATTCTGAAATCGGTAGTGACGACCGCAGGGATGAACTTCGCCAAAATCCTTTTGGCGGAATCCACGGAATCCGCCTCAAGTACATGCAACTTAAAAAGTTCAGAGGTGACAAACATTCTCAGTACCTGACACAAAATGTTGCGGACATGGATATCGTCATCAACGACAAGAACGGTGAAGAAAGGTTTTTCGGTTTTCATTTTTTTATTTGTACTACTGCTGTGCAAGGTAGCATATAAACTTGATTTCGTCAAGATTTGTTCTATACTAAACCTCTATCCAAACCCGATGCCTAAACTACTACAAAAAAAGAAACTACCCGACTCGCCAGGGGTCTATTTTTTCCTCGGGAGGAACAAAAAACTCCTGTATATCGGCCGTGCAACGTCGCTTCGCTCACGGGTACGCAGTTACTTTGACGGACGACTCCACGAGACACGTGGGCCGTGGGTGGAGAAAATGGTCGGTGAGGCAAAAAGCATTGATTTCAAGAAAACCGACTCGGTGCTTGAAGCGATTCTGCTTGAAGCCGACCTTATCAAAAAGTTTCAACCTCCCTATAACACGCGCGAAAAAGACGACAAAAGTTTCAACTGTGTGGTCATTACGGACGAGGCATTTCCCCGCGTCCTTGTGGTCCGTCATAGGGAAATAGACTCTCTCACCTTAAAAATTAAAAATTGTAAATTAAAAATTACTTATGGTCCGTTCACTTCAGGTTCAGATTTGAGGGGTGCGCTCAAAATTATTCGGAAGATTTTCCCATACCGAGATACCTGCGAACCGAATCAAAGGCGACCATGCTTCAATCGGCAGATCGGGCTTTGTCCTGGCGTATGTGATGGCACTGTTTCAGAAAAGGAGTACCGCCGGACCATACGACAGCTTCAGCTGTTTTTTGAAGGCAAAAAGCGCATGCTTCTTACGACACTCAAAAAGGAAATGCGGAGTGCGATACAACGTGAGGCATTTGAAGAAGCGAACGTGCTAAAAAATCGCATACAAGCCGTCACACACATTCAAGATGTATCGCTCTTTAGGCGTGAAAAAAATACAAGCACCGAACGCATTGAAAGCTATGACATTGCGCATACGGGAGGGAAGTCATCGGTCGGTGTCATGACGGTAGTTGAAGGAGGGCTTCCCAATAAAAATGAGTATCGGCTTTTCAATCTCAAAACAACGACACCGGGAGACGATGTCGGGGGGCTCTGCGAAGTGGTTACGAGGCGACTCGCACATTCCGAGTGGGCGAAGCCGGCATTTATCGTGGTTGACGGGGGGCAACCTCAAAAAGACGCGATAGAAGAGGTGCTTGAGGATGTGGGGCTTCTTATTCCCGTAATTGCCGTCAAAAAGGACGCGCGACACCGCCCACAGGAATTACTTGGCTCTATCCAGCTTATCAAAAAGTACCAGCAGGCAATTCTCCTCGCGAACGCGGAAGCCCATCGGTTTGCGATTGGCAGGCATCGTAAGAGGCGTGGAAAGGATTTTCTCCACGCTTGACGTCTATAACAATATATGCGATAATGGAAACACGGCGCTCAACTGAAGTTGAGTAGTCGGACTGGCGGACGGGAAAAGCCCAATTGCATTATGAGTTTTTCTCCGATCAACATCCGCCAGTAGATTGACCTTGCGTGCGGGTGCGCGCAAGGTCTTTTTTTTACCCCCGCAGCAATCTCCTTTGCTCGGGGTTTGGTGTGGGGGTATAATTCGTCTATGTTCTCAAAGACTCGCGTGGCCGTCCTGCGTGGCGGACCTTCCAGTGAATATCACGTCTCACTTAAGACGGGAGCGAATGTGCTTTCGCGTCTTCCCGAAAAATATCACGCGTTGGATGTACTCATTGACCGTGACGGAATGTGGCACTTGAAGGGAAAAGTTGAACCTTCCGAAAAAATACTGGGTAAAGTAGATGTCGTCTGGAACGCGCTTCACGGCGAGTATGGAGAGGATGGAGGCGTCCAGCATCTTCTGGAAGCACACGCGATACCGTTCACGGGTTCGGGCAGACTTGCTTCCGCTCTCTCATACAGCAAAATTTTGGCGAAGAAAATCGCCGAGAACGCAGGCATCAAAACTCCGCAGTATCGCATTCTTCGCTCCGAGGAAATCTCCTCGCTTCCCGCACTCGCGGAAGAGCTGTACCGGACGTTTCCGCACCCGTCCATCGTAAAGCCTGCGTCAAGCGGTTCATCCATCGGGGTGTCCGTAGCCACCACTCCCGAAGAACTTTTCTCGGCTCTCTCCACGGCGTTTTCGCTATCGGACGTTATCCTGATTGAGGAATACATTGAGGGCAAAGAGGCGAGCACGGGAATTATTGAAGGGTTTCGCGGACAGAAGTTTTACCCGCTGATACCGGTTGAGGTGGTACTTCCGCAAGACGGACGTTTCCTGGACTTTGATACACGGTACGCGGAAGACAGGGAACATCGCTGTCCCGGGGGTTTTAGTAACCGTGAAAAAGAGGAGCTTCAGGCGCTCGCGACAACGATTCACAAATTGCTCGGTCTCCGCCACTATTCACGCTCCGAGTTTATTGTGCACCCAAAACGAGGGATTTTTTTCTTGGAAGCCGACTCGGTTCCCGACCTGCACGAAGGTGTTTCTCCCTATCTGCATTCTCTCGGCGCCGTCGGCGCCACAACGCGCGATTTTCTCGGGCACGTCCTATCGCTCGCATTGGAGCGAAATTAAGGAATCTCTATATTGTGGACCTGGGGAGAATCGGACTCCCGTTTCGTCAATGCGAATGACGCGTCGTACCACTAGACCACAGGCCCCTTTAATTAGGGTCACCACATCATAAAATAGATTTGCCGAGCAAGCAAATTGGCCCTATAATGCCTTCCAGCAAGGGCCCATAGCTCATCTGGTAGAGCGCCTCATTTGCAATGAGGAGGTAAGCGGTTCGAGTCCGCTTGGGTCCACCAAACGAGTCCGCGAGATTGTGGACACAAAGTAAGCAAACTGCTTTGCTTAAGGCGGACGAGAAAGACTTTTCGTTACTGAGTGACCAATTTTTCTTAAAGGTAGTCCTTTTAGAAAAATGGAAATACTCCTGTGGTGCCACGAGGTCGAAAAGTACCCGCCACGGTAGGTGGAGAGTCCGCTTGGGTCCACCCTAGGGTGGAGCGTGCTATAATTTGGGACACTATGTTGCCGTTTCCCACCATTGTTATTGAAAAAACTGTGCTTACCGTTTTGCTTGGCATTACGCTTGTTATTCTTGTCGCAATGACCGCGATATTCCGCTATCACTGGAAACGATTCGGACTGGAGGCGCGGGCGGTTTCGCGAATGCGCCAGTGGTATGGAATCATATCAACGATGCTCTGTGTAGGTGCGCTGGCTCTTTATGCGTTAAATATATTTTTGCTCTAATTTATGCCTCCGCTTGAGAACAACGAGCAGATTCTTTACACCGCACGGAAACACTGGTTTATCCTTGCCGGTGAATCGGTGGTTCTTGTCGTGCTCGCGATTATTCCTTCAATCTTTCTTTTCGCCCCGTACCTTATTCCGCGTGAACTCCTACAGGTCATAAGCGAGACCGTACATTTACAAGGAAACTTTTTTCTCATTGTCCTCTTTCTGTGGTCGCTTCTGCTCATCATTCTTTGGATTATTTTTACTCTCCTTTGGACCGACTACTATCTGGATGTGTGGTTCGTCACTAATTTTAGAATTATTGCGATTGAGCAAATAGGGCTTTTTAACCGGAAAATCTCAACTTTTAGACTTGATATGATTCAGGACGCTACGGTGAAAGTGCCCGGAGTTCTTTCCACTCTGATTGGTTTTGGAACGGTGGAAGTAAGTACCGCGAGTAACGGTTCATTTCGGATGAAGGGAGTAGCGAACCCAAATACTTTGAAGGAAAAAATAATGGAGGAACATCATCGTATACAGGGCGAAAAACAGGAAGTTTCCATTAAGTCTCCTGTGGACGAACACACCGAGCGATTTTAGTTCTACGGTTTTCGGAGTTTCTACTCCCGCACCGAGTGCGGAGATGCATTGACGTACCCCGAAAAAATAGGTATTATTCCCGACTATTGGAAAACACTTCCAATACTAAATGGCCCCCGGATGTTCCGGATCGGATGCGTTTAGCGACAGAACATTCCCAAAGAAAAAATATGAGTGCGACAGAAACTTCCCCCGAACCAAAAGTGCGGACATTTCCCGCTCTTGAGGGAGCACAACACGGTCCCAAAGGACTTCACGGCTTCCTTCAGTTCCTCTCCAAGGTCAAAGACAAGCACAACATTCCCGTCATCGGAGGTCAGCCATCAAACTTCATGCTGGAGCTTCCGAAGTCGGAGCAGACGAGGCGCAAAATCTTTCGTCCGGCTAAAGAAATCACGCACGAATTCTGGGATGCCAATGTTCGCCTGGTTGGCGTTTCGGCTCACTGTCCCTTCTGGGTTTTGCTTACGGCTTGGACGGAGAGCCCGACCATCCGGCCATTTATTTCGGCCAATGTGGCGAAGATGGCCCCCGATAAAATCTTTAAGTGGGTAGAGGAATACCTTATGCGCCTTCTGGACCTGTGCGCCGAGCTCGGCGTCAAAATCGTCCCGATGTTCTGGGGTGTCGCCTTTGGATGGGAACTCGCAACAGGCTACCCGTGGGGATTCTGGTCCGGCACGGATTATGACCTGCTCAAGGAGGGAGAAGAACGTTTCGTCAAAATGACGGCGAGAATTCGCGCCCACGCTTGCGCGCTCGGCATCTTTCTTGGCCATGAAATTCACCCGGGAACGGCCGCCATGTGCGCCAAGGATTTCAACCGACTGGTCAAAATCTGCGATGGCGACCCCTGCGTGGTCTCTAACAACGACGGCTCGCACTGTTGGGAAGGGGAGGACAACCTCACCCGAATCGTAAAGGTCGGCGACCGTACGTACGCGACGCATATCAAGAATATCAGGACAAAACCTGGATTCCCGCTCCGGTCAATGGTGCCGGACTTCCCAAACCGCGCGATGCAGTTCACCGACCTTCCGAGTGGCGAGCACAACCTTGTCCGGGAAGTGGAAACCCTGATTCACTTCGGCTACGTTGAACGCTACTGCCGTGTGATGAACACCGACATGGCACCTTTGGTCGGGGAGGCCGAAAGCGCGTTTCGCGACCTGGACGACACATCTGCGAATGGTCTCGCGTACATTCAAAACGAGCTTTGCTGGCCCCTCGCGGCAGGGTCGTTTGAGGATGGTATGGGCGCCGAAAAAAAGTAACTCGCCTTACGGCGATAGAGGCTGGCAACTCTCTTACAGAGTTGCCGGCTTTTTTTATATCTAAAACGTGCTAGGCTTCTTTTTGTGCTTCTCTCAAAAACAATTCAAACCTGGTCCGGGCAAGCCTAGATTTAAGATGTATGATTTAAGATTTAAGCAAGAAAGATTCTCGCTTTTTCTACTTACTATTAACTACTCCGCCGGCTGGCGGACTACCAACTATGCTTGTCATCCCGATTAAGACCCGCACGTTTCTTCCCCCTCAAGACGACATCTTTCCGACATTGGAGAAAATTGGAGCGCGTCTTCGCGAGGGAGATGTGCTTGTCGTGACGTCCAAAATCGTCGCCATCGGAGAGGGGAGATGTGTTCGGGCAACCACAACTGAAGCAAAACGTAAATTAATTGAACGAGAATCGGATTTTCGCTCCTTCAATCAGATTAAGGACTCAATGTTCTCCATAAAAGGGAACACGATTATCGCCTCGGCCGGAATTGACGATAGCAACGGAAATGGCTACTCCATTCTTTGGCCGAGAAACCCAATGTGGTCTGCCAAAAAGATTTGGGACTTCTTGCGAAAGGAAAAGGGACTAAAAAACCTCGGCGTCATCATTTCCGACAGCTACTGCACACCGCTTCGCGCGGGAGTGACGGGAATTTCGATTGGCTTTTATGGTTTTCATCCCGTTGCGAATCACATCGGGGAAAAAGATATCTTTGGGCGGAAGTTTACCTTCTCAAAATCCAATGTAGCAGACGGTATCACTGCCTCCGCGGTAACGGTGATGGGGGAGACCAACGAGCAAATTCCTATCGCTATCGTTCGGGGAATCCCGAATCTTGTGTTTACCACGCGTGATACCCGAAAGGAGCTCCTCATAGACCCGAAAAAGGATATCTATTATCCGATGCTCAAACCCTTCTATGCTGAAAAACGCAGATAAGCGCGGACTAAAACACAGACTGGTGCGGATAAAAAAGCCGACCTTCATTCTTGTTGTCGCGGTTAGTCTTGATGGAAAGATTACCAACGGCAAAAAGGAAGGGACAGAGTGGACCAGTAAAGAGGACCAAAAGTTTTTCCGTGGAGAGCTTGACCGAGCCGACGTGGTGATACTCGGCCGAAAAACCTTTGAGGCTATTCCACGCCCACTTACCCCGCGTAACCGCATTGTCTTTTCCCAGCGAAAGCCAGCGGTCATTCCAGCGCCTGCCCGCCGAAGCCCTCTCGGCGCAGGCGGGGAGGCTGGAATCCAGGACACTTTCTACTTCCACGGAACACCTCGGGAACTACTCAATCATTGTGCAAAGTGCAGATGGAACCGTGTGGTAATTGCCGGTGGAACCTCAATTTACCAATGGTTTCTCAAACACAAATTGGTGGACGAGATGTATATTACCGTAGAGCCTATTGTATTCGGGTCGGGTAAGCCGTTTCTTGCCGAAGGAAGCTTTGCAGAAAACTGGACGCTTGTGTCGGTCAAAAAGCTCAATAAAAGCGGAACACTACTACTTCATTATTTGCACAGCTAGGTATTATTCGTCTAGATAGGTCTAATAGATAGGTCTAAAAACCAATTTAGCAAAATTACCACGGCCGTGGTAATTTTGCTAAATTAAAAACTTATGGAACAGGAAAAAAATATAACCACGCATATAAACAGACATGAGGATGGACCGACGCCACTTCCCCAAGCAGATTTCAAAGTGCTGACGCTCATAAGTGTCTTCATCGGGGTGCTGGTGGGGATGAACCTCTTGGGTGGGAAAATTATAACGATTTTCGGGATTGGAGCGTCGGTCGCGGTGTTTATGGTACCGATGAGCTTTGCGATGACCGATATTGCGACCGAGCTGTACGGAAAAAGATTTACGAGACAACTTACTCTTGCCGGTATGCTCACCCTCATACTTCTTTTAGCGTATTCGACGCTTTTCGTTTCGCTTGAACCGAACGCACGTTTCGCAGGTAATGATGCGTACCGAACGGTTTTCGGGTCGTCGCTTCGGATTATTGTTGCGAGTATCGTAGCTTTTTCGCTTGCGCAGTTACAGGATATTTTTATTTTTGAAAAGGTAAGAGCGTTTACTAAGGGTAGGTATCTGTGGATTCGTACCAATGTCTCCACCTTTGCCTCCGAGCTTGTGGACACCACCGTCTTTATGTTCATCGCTTTCTATCTCATCACACCGAAGTTTGACGCGCTGTTCGTGCTGAAAATGATTATTCCGTATCTTCTGCTCAAACTCGCCTTTGCGGTGCTCATCACCCCCGCCGTTTACACGGGCGTAAAGCTTCTTGGTCAAAAAAATGCGCGGGAACTCGTTTGAGTTCCCGCGTACGGTTGAAAGTGGCCTTACGTGGCCACATTCCCTGTGTGAATGAGCGTCGTCTCTTCCGTATATATACGGGTCGTGTCCTCGGTAGCGCTAAGATGATTCGCTGGTTCTACCGGTTTACTTACGGTGACGGCATCTTCAACAAGAAACGCCCATTTGTCGCTCCATCCATTCGTGCCAAAGGCGATATCCAGATTTCTCGTTCCTTTGCCGTCGCGCCGACAACAGAGAAATGCCTGTAGCCCGCTTGAGGAGACAATAAGGCTTTCAGGGTCATAGGCGACAAGGTGGCAATCCCGAATTTCGGGTGGCACGTCTCCTTCGGTGACCTCCTTAAGATACCCCAGAAAGTAGTTTGCACCGTTCCTGCAGGGAGCGGTCTTCTCCTTCGCGAGAAGCTTCACCAGACTACCTGGCTGGACGGGAACTGAAAGACAGATGAACCGAATGGATTTTGGCTCGGTCACCTCGGGGAGTGTTATGGAAAGGCGACGAAGATGGTCGCATAAGTCGGAATTTCGACAGTTGCTTCGCGACACGCCTACAAGAAAATCGCTCATTGGCGTGATAAGCCTCGGCTTCGTGATTATCATACGTCCTTTTTGGTTGATGGTGAGAACAATTTAGAACTCAAACTATACTTATTTTGAGACGTGTCAAGGTTGAGACTATTTTTCCTGTCGGGATATTGACAACCGTAATAAAAGCGTGAAAAATAGTACGAGAGACTCTGGTCGTGATGGAAACGCGGTTTCCTGACCAATGTTCTTCCGACTTCAACCAAGAGGAGCTATGCCGACCATACGAACGACCGGAAAAGTTACCCGCTCGCACGGTACCGCATCAGAAGCCACCTGTGAGGTTGTAAACCTCGCTATCAATAGGCCGGAGGTTTCAAAGGTTAGCCTAAGCTATATTGAGAACATCGGGGGGTCACGACGAGCCCTTAAATTTCAGGAAATCTGGGGGGGAGTTCTGGCAAAAGTTCGTGGTGACGGACTGATTCAATCGGTTTATATCTACACAAGTGACCCGGAGAAAACGAAACACGAGCTTCTCCAGAGTTTCAACGCAAGCTAATAGAATCACTCCGTCACCGAGGAGTGGTTCTTTTTTTAAGGCCAAGGACTTCTACCAGACGTTGTGCTGAAAATCGCTCTGGAAAATGGGGGTTGAGAATATAGCGTCTTTTTGCTAAAGTATCGGCACTGGTTCGGCGCAGAGCCTTTTCTTTTCATGGAGAAAATCACCAAACGTGAACCGTGGTGGAAACCGGCACTAACCGTGTTTGGAGAGGTTCTAGGCTGGATTGTCGTCCCGCTTCTGCTTGCGCTTATTGTCGGCAAGAAACTGGATACGCATTTCGGCACGGCACCCTGGATTTTCCTCGGAGCCACTGCTGTAGGGTTTGCGGTATCATCATTCGGTATTGTCCGCACGGCATTTACGTATATCTTGAATATCAAGAACGAAGATGGAAAATCAACTGAATCAAAATCATAGCGAGAGCCAAACGGTCGCCACGGAAGGTGTGGCGGAAGCTTCGGCAACCGAGGTGAAGCATGAAGCCACGTTATACGCCGAGAGTATTTCGCATATAGGTTCGTTTCCCGTTACCAAC
Organism: bacterium; assembly: GCA_030649775.1. Classification (GTDB taxonomy): domain Bacteria; phylum Patescibacteriota; class Minisyncoccia; order Phycocordibacterales; family UBA10002; genus UBA10002. Next base: position 9,758 of record JAUSFR010000032.1, read on the forward strand.
GCGCTTTTGACGAGCACCACAGCCGTTCTTATCATTGCGGTTATCGCAGTCGCCGTTCGCCTCACTCTTCGTGAAGTTCCTCGTGGAATACAAAACTTTTTTGAAGTCTTGATGGAAGGCGCGCTCAATCTCTGTGACCAAGTGACGAATAGCCGAAGGATTTCTACGAAAGTATTCCCGCTCGCGCTCTCCGTGTTCCTTTTTATTCTCGTCAACAACTGGCTCGGGCTTCTTCCCATCGGTGGACTCGGTATTATCGAAGTAGGTGAGCACGGCTCGGCCTTCATTCCTTTTTTACGAAGCGGTACGGCCGATATTAATACGACCATCGCCCTCGCTATTATGGCCGTAATAAGCGCCAACCTCTTCGGTATTTTCTCTATCGGAATCTGGAAGACTTTCAACAAATATGTTAATCTCAAGGCGCTCGGGAGCGTCATTATAAAAGTTCGTAAAGAGCCCACCGTACTTGTGGTCGCCCCGGTCACGTTCTTTGTAGGTCTCTTGGAGCTTATTGGTGAATTCGCCAAAGTGGCGTCCCTCTCGTTTCGATTGTTTGGGAACGTCTTTGCGGGAGAGGTGCTTCTTATGGCGATGAGTAAAATCCTCCCGTTCCTGCTTCCTATCCCGTTTTTGTTCCTGGAAATCTTCGTGGGGCTTATCCAAGCGCTTATTTTCTCTATCCTGGTGCTTGTGTATTTCACTATCGCTGCCACCGACCATGACGAGCACAGTGAGCACACGCAAAGCGAGGCACACGCCTAGAGTAAGACGCTTGAACGTTTTCTTTTGGTATTTTTACCCGTAAAGATGCCAGAAGGGAAAGGTCAAAGGTCAGTTGTAAGTTAGTAGTTAAGTTAGTAGTTAATAGTTAACAGAAAAAACTATGGAAATCGTTCCACTCGCCAAGGCAATCGCAATCGGAGTCGGTGCCATCGGCCCCGCTATCGGTATCGGTATGATTGGTGCAAAAGCTATGGAGGCCATCGGTCGCAACCCAGAAGCTGCGGGAAAAATCTTGGTCCCGATGCTCATCGCGTCTGCGTTCGCGGAAGCTATCGCGATTTATGCCCTCGTTATTGCGTTTTCTTTGTAAAACTGGCAGTTCGAAGATTTAAGATTTAAGAAGATACTCTTAAATTTTAAATCTTTACTACTGTCAGCTTGTATTTTTTCCTTTCTTGAATCCTGAATCTTAACTCTTGAATCTACTCTATCCATGTCCTCCATCATCAACACATTTCACATAGACTGGCAGATTATCGTCGCTCAAGCGGTGAACTTTGCCGTGGTGCTTGCGGTGCTCTATATCTTTGCCCTGAAGCCCCTAAACAAGCTGATGTCCGAGCGCTCCGAGAAAATCGGGAAAGGGGTGTCCGACGCGAAGGCGAACGCCGAGCTTCTTCAAGCGACTAAGGCCGAGTACGAATCGGCTCTTGCTAAGGCTCGCGGGGAGGCAAATGACATCTTTCAGAGCGGAAAGAAGGAGGCGGAAGCAAAGCGCGCCGAAATGCTTGAATCGGCAAAGGCCGAGGTAAAGACGATGATAGAGAGTGGAAAGAAAACCCTTGAGGCCGAGAAGGCGAAAATGGTTGAAAACGCCAAGAAAGAGGTTGTTGCGCTCATCGTTGCCGCGACACGTAAGGTACTCGAGGACAAAGCCGACAGCTCGTCCGACACAAAATCGGCACAAGAGCTTCGGAAGATTAACTAGCGAGTGATACGGGTATGGCTAAAACTTCCACCAAAGACATCGCAAAGGCTCTCTACGAATCCACCAAAGATAAGAGTGGGGCAGAGCTCACGCGACTCCTTGAAAATGCCGTGACCTTTCTCGCCAAAAATAGACTGCTCGGGAAGTCGCCCGAAATACTGGAACATCTGGAGAAAATTCGCGATAAAGACCTAGGGATTGTGAGTGCGAAGGTTATCAGTAAAAATCCTCTTACGAAACACACACTGGATGAGATTAAGAAGACCCTCAGGACCCGCTACCATGCATCCGACATTACCCTCCACACAAGCGAAGACTCCTCACTTATCGGAGGTATCACGATAGAGGCAAACGACGAGCTCATAGACCTGTCACTCAAAAATAAGCTACACCAATTACAGGCTCATTTATTGGTAAATTAAAAGATACTAATTCCTACGAAATCACCAAACACCAAGAAACAAGCTCCAAGCAATCACCAAATTCCAAGAAACAATAACCAAAAGAGAATTCCGAAGTT
>JAUSFR010000062.1 GCA_030649775.1 bacterium
GGTATTAAGAAAGGAGAGGTCGTGCACCTCGTTTGCTACGAGGCAGGGAAGCCACTCTATATGGAGCTCAAGCGCGCGATACTCAAAGCCGGAGCGCACGTCATTTCCGACTATCGTCCCGACTCGGGCGACCGCTTTCCGTTTGACCGAATGTTTTTTGAACTTGCGAAACCGCATCAGCTCGGGTTCTTCCCCAAACACTACGCGAAGGGCCTCGTGGACGAGATTGACCACTCTATTTTTATCGTGAGCGAGGTGGATATGCACGAACTTGAGGGTATTCCTCCGAAGAAAATAATGGAGCGGGGTCTCGCGTGGAAGCCGTATATGGATTGGCGACGCGAGAAAGAAAACAAGGGCAAGTTTACGTGGACGCTCGCGCTCTACGGCACGGACGCGATGGCGAAGGAGGCGGGACTTTCCGAGAAAGAATATTGGGGGCAAATTATCAAGGCGTGTTTTTTGGACAAGAAGGACCCGATAAAGGAGTGGAACAAGATTTTTAAGGAGATGGAGCGACTGCGTTTGAAGCTAAACGCGCTTAAGGTGGAGAAACTCCACGTCGTGGGTCCCGACGCGGATTTGTGGGTGCACCTCGGTGAGAAACGGCAGTGGATGTGCGGAAGCGGGCGCAATATCCCGAGTTTTGAACACTTTACCTCGCCCGATTGGCGGGGAACGGAAGGGTGGATACGTTTCAATCAACCCTTGTATCGCTACGGCGTGCTTATTGAAGGCGTACAGTTGTGGTTTAAAAACGGCAAGGTGGTGAAGGCGACGGCACGAAAAAACGAAAAGGTACTCTTGCAGATGATTGCGACCGAGAACGCGGACAAGATGGGGGAGTATTCACTCACCGACAGGAGGTTCAGTCGCATCACGAAGTTTATGGCGGAGACGCTGTATGATGAAAATCAAGGCGGGCCGTATGGCAATACGCATCTCGCGCTCGGAAAGTCGTATCACGATTGCTTTGTTGATGACCCGGGTGAGCTCTCCCCGAAGGACTGGGAAGACCTCGGCTACAACGACTCGTCGGTGCATACCGATATTATCTCCACCACACCGCGCACGGTCACGGCTCATATGAAGGATGGAAGCACGAAGGTAATTTATAAAAACGGCCTATTCAAGATATAGATGTTTCGCCCAAACACGCCAAATTACCACATATCAGCGACCGCTGATATGTGGTAACTCGTGACAGTGCTCAAACGACGCCTTCTTTGGTATACTTTTGCCTGTAATGACTAAACTCAAACTTATTTCGCTCAATATTGAGATGGATAAGCACCTTCCGCAGGTGCTCCCTTTTTTGGAGCGGGAACAACCTGACGTTGTCTGTTTGCAGGAGGTGTTTGAGAAAGATATGGAGTTGTTTCAAAACACACTCGGTATGCGGGGTGATTTTGTGTCGGTGTCTATTGTTGATTTGAAGTATGTGGAAGGAGTGCTGGTACATGACGAGGAACTCGCGAAAAAAGGGCCACAGGGAATTGCGGTCTTTACCAAACTTCCCGTCCATTCGGAGGGTGTCCGATATTATCATGGGGAGCCAGGGGAAGTGCCGAGGCATAGCCGTGACTATCATCGTTTTCTCCTCTGGCGGGAGGTGGAAAAGGACGGCGCGCATTTTACTCTCGGCACGACACACTTTACGTGGACTCCCGACGGGAGCGCCTCACCGGAGCAACATAAGGATATTCAGGCACTCTTTACCATTCTTGAGGAGTTTCCCGAGGTCGCCTTCTGTGGAGATTTCAACGCGCCGAGAGGGGGCGAGATTTGGGGTCTCATGGCAAAGCGGTACACGGATACTATTCCGCTTCTGTATGACAGTAGTATTGACCCCGAGTTCCACCGTGCCAAAGGCTTGAGGCGTCTTGTGGACGGACTGTTCTGCACCAGTGGCTACAGGGCTTCGGAGGTCCGGCTTGTGGAGGGTGTGAGTGACCACAAAGCAATTGTAGGATTTCTTGAAAAGCTTGTTTAGAACTTTATTATCCGCCGAAGGGCGGATCCGCCTCAGGCGGAGAAATTAGAAATTTTACTCTCATGCCCAGCATCTTCTACGCCACAGTTTTTATCGGAAGTATTGTTATGCTCGTCTGGCTCTATCGCGGACCATTTTATGTACCCACTCGAAGGAAATATGTTCCCCGTATTATCGCAATGCTTGACCTCAAGGGGGGAGAAAAAGTGGTGGACCTCGGAAGCGGTGATGGGCGACTCCTCGTCGCACTCGCCAAAGCAGGCGCCGAGGCGCACGGCTACGAGCACAATCCGCTCCTCGTCTTGAAGTCAAAGCAAAATTTTAAAAAGGAAGGGGTGGAGGGAAAAGCCTTTGTGCATATGAGCAATTTTTGGGATGTGGACACTTCCCAGTTTGACGGCATCGTGGTCTACGGCATTCCCTACATTATGACGCGTCTTGAAGAGAAGCTAAAAAGAGAACTTCGCCCCGGAGCGCGCGTGGTTTCGTATTCGTTCCCGTTCCCGAACTGGGAGCCGACTAAAAAGGAGAAGGCGGTGTATTTGTATATAAAGTAGGGAGGTGTGCTATGCTGACAACAGTATGAATGTTCGCGAAGTGACTGAAGCAGAACTCAACCGTACTCGTGAACGCGTAGAAGCCATAGGACACTTTGAGTATACAGCCTCATTCCATAAAAACGGGGCCTCAACCCTGCGGGTCTCGGAAGCGGAGGCAAAGACGGCACTCCTCAAACAAGCGGAAGGAATAGGAGCCCTTTTTCTGGTCTTTGAACCGCATGTGGAGCTTCCCGGAAAATCGGGGGAGGAACGTATGCTCATCCTAAGCGCTCGCGCGTATCGGTACGCATAACCATAAAAACGAAAGGAGCGTCGGAACGGCCGACCTCCTCTTTTTTTGTACTAGATGCGGTAATTTTGGCCACCGCGAGAACCGACAGAAAGAGAGGCGATTTTGGCACCAAACGTGCAGGCGTCTTTGAGGTTTTTCCCTTGGAGGAGCTGTGCAATCATTCCCGCGCGGTAGGCATCGCCCGCACCCGTCGCTTCCACCACTTTTTTCGCCTTAACCGCATTTACCCGAGTGGTTTTTCCGTCTTCGTAAATAACGCTTCCTTTTTCACCGAGCGTTTCAATCACCGCGCGCATACCTTTTTCTAGAACCTTCTCAATGCTGTACCCGAGAATGGTCTGGAGTTGCTTGATTTCCACTTCATTGCCGATAAAGATGTCGGCGAGCGCGAGCGTTTGCTCGAGAAGCGTTTTGTCGTAAAAAATGGAAATAACCTGTCCGGGGTCAAAGATGATGAGGGTGTCTTTCCCGCATTTTTCGCGTGTTTCCTTCATATGACGCAGGATGCTCATACCGGTCCCGGCAGAGAAAATTGCAACCCCAATGTTCTTGAAATCAGTAGCCAAAACGGTTTTTGAGAGGGGAACGGTGTGCACTTTTTCGTAGGCGTTTGGCTGGTACACGCCGATTTGCTGACCAAGTTCATCGGACATTCCATAAAACGTGGCGGTCCATCCTTTTTCGTCCACCACCACTCGCGAGTCTACGCCCGCTTTCTCGAGGTGGGAAAGAAATCCGCTACCCCCCGCCTGCGTGCGGTTACGCGCGGGCAGGTCAAAATCTTGTCCCGCGAGCGAAAACAAAAGCGGTTTCTGCTTAAGGAGTCCGAGCCCGTAGGCGATATTCCCACCCGTACCGCCGAAGAAATGCTCACGCGACTTGGCGGTGAACATCAAATTTTGCCGACCCAGCTTTCCGTCCTTCTCAACCAAAATCTCATCCTGGATTTTCCCATGGATGCCGAAGATGAGGTCAAAGGCAACTGACCCGACAATCAGCGCGCGGGTACGCGCGAATGTAGAATTTTTAAGCACAAATTTTTAAATAAATTCTAATTTTTAATGCTCAAATTTTATCGGTAAAGTGTTATTTAAAAATTAAGAATTTGGAATTAGAAATTCCTAAACGGCTTTGCGTTTAGGACGTTCCTTCTTCCCACGAGTCGAGGTATTTCGCCTGCACGGGAGTAAGCACATCAATCTTCACGTCAAGCGACTCCAGTTTCTTCTGTGCAATACGGCGGTCTACGACTTCAGGAATAACGTACACTTTGTTTTCAAGCTTTCCTTTGTTATCAAGAATAAACTGCGCGCCGAGAGCTTGATTGGCGAAGCTCATATCCATCACGGAGGCAGGGTGACCTTCGGCCGTCGCGAGGTTCACGAGGCGACCTTCGCCGAGGACATAAATTTTCTTACCCCGTAAAGAGGCTTTGCCTCCACGGGGCGAGCCTTCCATAAAGGTGTACTCGTCTACGAGTGGGCGAGGGGAGTCGGTGTGCTTCGCGAGTTTCTGAAGGGACTTGAGGTTGATTTCCACATCAAAGTGTCCCGAGTTGGAAATGATACAGCCGTCCTTCATTGCTTCAAAGTGGGGAGTATCAAGCACATCACGGTTGCCGGTAAGGGTGCAGATAACATCGGCTCGTTTCGCCGCCTCTTTCATCGGCATGACGCGGAATCCGTCCATCATCGCTTCAAGAGCGCGGATAGGGTTGATTTCGGTCACGATAACGCGAGCACCAAGTCCTTCGGCACGCTTCGCAAGACCTTTTCCGCACCAGCCGTAGCCTGCGACCACAAAAGTCGTACCGGCAATCAGCTTGTTGGTCGCACGAATGATGCCGTCCAGCGTTGACTGTCCGGTGCCGTAGCGGTTGTCAAACAGGTGTTTGGTTTGCGCTTCGTTGACCGCGAGAATGGGGAAGCGGAGCGCCCCGTCCTTCGCCATCGCCTTCAGGCGAATGACGCCGGTCGTGGTTTCTTCGGTTCCACCCACAATCGACTTAATAAGGTCGGTATGGTTCTTGTGAATTTCGGAGACGAGGTCGGCTCCGTCGTCCATCGTAAGGTGCGGTTTGAAATCCAGAACGGCATTCAAGTGTTTGAAGTAGGTCTTGTTGTCTTCACCTTTGATTGCGAAGGTTTCGATACCGTATTCAAGCGCGAGCGCGGCCGCGACGTCGTCTTGCGTGGAGAGGGGATTTGAAGCGCAGAGGCGAAGAGTCGCTCCACCAGCCTTCAGCGCAAGCATGAGATTCGCCGTTTCGGTGGTCACGTGAAGACAGGCGCCAATACGAATACCCTTGAATGGCTTTGTCTTTGTGTACTCTTTTGAAAGCGACGCGAGCACGGGCATATCTTTGCTCGCCCATTCAATTCGCTTTCGTCCTTTTTCCGCAAGTTTTTTGTCTTTTATGTCGTAGGGCATAATGAAAATAAGTAAATAATTAAAGAATGAAAATAATAAAACAAGAAAATAGAAAAATAGATAAAAAGTAAAAGATGGAGCCCAAGGTGTCTCGGGCTCGTCTGTGGTGTCCGTCAGCGACCTGTGCGGGTTGGTCCGTTCCCTGGTCCCTTGAATCGCCGTGCCTCTCGTGCACGCCCTCGCCAAAGTTTGTCCACGTAGGGACGTATGCCGTTCAGGTGGTCGCTCTGGGGGTGAGCGGGGGATTGTTTTCTTAAGGTTTTTGAGACGAGATACCAACTTAGCAAGGAACCAAGGGCGGAAGCGATAGCAATCGGCAAGAAATCTTTCATGAGGTTTCCCTCCTTTCTCGCCCATTACTTTAGCGTTTTTTATTCGGAAACGCAAACCTCATATCCCGCATCAATTTTGTGGAGAAGTTGGTGTGGGAGTATACTCTCTCTAATGCAGAAACTCTTCATTACAAACCGAAAGAACCAAAAGATAGCACTAGTGGTAGAAGGGGAAGAGAAAATCGGACCACTTGCCTTTGTGATGCACGGACTTGGCGGTTTTAAGGAACAACCACACATACAGGCGATGGTAGAAGTGTTTCTGGAGAACGGTTTTATCGTAGTTCGGTTTGATACCACGAATACTTTTGGTGAGAGCGGGGGGGACTATGAGGATGCGACAACCACCAACTACTACGAAGATTTGGAGGACGTCATCTCTTGGGCGAGCAAAGAGCCGTGGTACAAAGAGCCATTTTTCCTGGTAGGACACAGTCTTGGCGGAATATGCACCGCACTCTACGCCGAGGAGTACCCGGAAAGAGTTGCGGGACTTGCTCCGCTCGGAACCGTGGTCTCGGGAGAGTTGAGCAGAAGTGTCTATACAAAAGAGCAACTGGCCGAATGGGAAAGAACCGGCTTGCGAATCACTCCCAGCAAATCAATTCCCGGCCTTATGAAAAAATTGAAGTGGTCGCATATGGTAGACCGATTGAATTATAATTTGTTGCCGAACGTTAAGAAACTTGTAATGCCGATTCTGCTCATCGTCGGAGAAAAAGACGAATCAACCCCGCCATCGCATCAGCGTATTTTGTTTGACGCATTGCTCGGCCCCAAAGAATTGCATATCATCAAAGGTGCTCCGCATACGTTTCGGGAGACCAAGCATCTTGAAGAGCTTAGACGATTAGTGGATAAATGGATTAAAAACTATGCCATCTGAATTTTTTGAAGAAGACTTCTTGACCGTTGAGCCGCTCACCAAAAGAGCTTTGGACTTTAAGCTTCCCCATATGGAAAAGCTCTGCGAAACGCCGTTATCAGATTTTCGGGAATTCGAAAAGGCTTTTGCAGACGGGGATACCGATTTGGCTCTTAAAAGAGGGGTGGCGTGTTTGGCAGAATTCAATAGTTTTGTGATGTCGCTCGAAGGGGTATCGAACTACCCGGCTGACATGCAACTTATTCTTAAGGCAGAGACCGTGTTCAAGCCATTTCAGGCACTCGTAAAGGGTATCCGCGATTCAAACCTCATCGAATTTGTACTCAAACAGTTTGCAAAGGATTCGAGCGATTCGTACCTATACGCTAACGAGCTTGCGAAAATCGCCGAGAACGCTAAGAAAGAACTGCTGAAGGCGGAGTTGTATGTCGCAAGTCGGGCATAGCTATGCATAACGACGACCTCAAAAAGAAGCTCACGGCAGAGCAGTATCGGGTGACGCAGGAAAAGGGAACCGAGGCGCCGTTCACGGGGAAGTTCGTGAATCATCATGAGAAGGGAATGTATACCTGCGTCGTGTGCGGGAAATCGCTTTCTCCCTCCGACACGAAGTTTGATTCGGGTACGGGCTGGCCAAGTTTTGATAAGGCAATTCCCGGAGCGGTTACCTTCAAAGAGGACACACGTCTAGGCTCGACTCGTACCGAAATCACCTGCACGAACTGTGGCGCGCACCTCGGGCATGTTTTTGATGACCTGCCTGCGCCACGGCCAGACAGCTTCTTTGTTTATGCCATTTTGTGTGATGACAATTTAATATATATTGGGCAAACTGACAATTTACAAGGCAGGTGGGTTAAGCACAATAATGGCACTGCATCTGATCACACAAAAAAGCATAAACCTCTTCGCTTAATCCACTATGAAGAATATAAAACTCGGACGGAAGCTATAAAAAGAGAACATGACCTAAAGACAGGGTTTGGTCGTAAATGGATCAAGCGAGAGTTTGAAGCTGGCCGTCTGCCTGTGCGAAATACGCAGACAGGGACGCGGCAGGCAGGTGGCCTCTCGGGCACAGGCAAACGATATTGCGTCAACTCGGTGTGTTTGGGTTTTGAGGAGAGGTAGGACGTAGTTTTTACGCGTGTGTACCCGCAGGAATCGCTCCCCGCTGTGCCTTGCGAGATATTCGGTAACGAGATAGTCTGAATAAGGTTAGAATTCACAACAAAATGGAGGAAAAAACCTCCCCAAAAAAGGAGTGTATATGCGGAAAAAAAAGTTGGTGATTTTCTGGAATTCGTACAACGAATTGGTTGACGTTATGTACGGTGACGACAGTGAGGTGGCGGAGCTCCTAAACGACATCGCACGTTGGTGCGCTCACGAAGCGGGTGGCGGAGACCCTCACTTATTTCTCCCCGAGGTGCTTAAGGAAATTTCCCTTGACCTCGGCGAGGATGTTATCAAGAGTCTCAATTCGGCCATTTTGAGGCCGGGAGAACTTGACGAAGGGTTTGAAGGTCTGGACTCGCTTTTCGGCAAGCTCCTTCTCGGAGCGATTGAGGTTGCTCCCGAGGTTGCGAAGAAGCAGTGGGAAGCGAGAAGGCATTTCTCAAAAGCATCCATGATGCGTCTTCCCCAAAGGTTTATTCCGAGGAAAAAGAAGAAGTAACGTTTTTAAGGTGCTTTCGCAGTTGCGTTCTCTCGGGGACGCAACTTTTTTAGCACCACAAACGTGAGATACTATAGAAATGCGTATTATCGGACATCTTGATATGGATGCGTTTTTTGCTTCGGTGGAGGAGCGGGAGAGGCCGTACCTAAAAGGTCAGCCAATTGCCGTGGGGAGCGACCCACAAGGCGGGAAGGGGCGCGGGGTGGTCTCTACCGCAAATTATCCGGCCCGTGCGTACGGGGTGCGAAGCGCGACGCCCATCAGTAAGGCGTGGGAACTTTCGGAGCAAGCGCGAAAGGAGGGGAAGCCTCCGGTTGTCTTTATCACCCCGCACTTTCGCATCTATGAAGCGGTGTCACAGGCGGTGATGGCGATTGTGGCGGGGCACCTCAAGGGCACCCAAACGACGCTCTTTACCGCAGACCCACCGGCACTGGAACAGGTGTCGGTTGACGAATGCTATGTTGACCTTTCGTTTGCAGGTTCGTTCAAAAAAGCGGAGGAAATAGCCGTGCGGATTAAAAAGGAAATTGCGAAGAAAGAAAGGCTTTCATGCTCCATCGGCATCGGGCCAAATAAACTTATTGCGAAGATCGCCTCGGATTTCAAAAAGCCCGATGGACTTACCGTGATTACGGAAAAGGAAGTCTTGAAGTTCTTGGAGCCGATGTCGGTTCGGAAAATCCCAGGCATTGGGCCAAAAGCAGAGGAGAAACTGGCGCGCGTGCGTGTACGAACCGCTCGCGACGGGCGGAAGCTCTCGGAAGAGAAACTGCGCGGAATGTTTGGAAAATGGGGGAAGGAACTCTTTAGGAAGTTCTGGGGAGAGGACGATTCGCCTGTTGTTGTGGAGGCGCCACCCGCAAAATCAATGGGGGAACAGGAAACCCTCCCCGAAGATTCGCTGAATATGAAAATACTTTTTCCGTATCTTGAACGGCAAGCAAAAAATCTGGTGTCATACCTCACACGAGACGGTTTCAAAGCGTTTCGGACTGTTGTACTTACGGTACGATTTTCGGACTTTGAAACCGTTTCCCGCTCTCGGACACTCCAAGAACCAATATCTTGTAAGAGTCTGACTCTTACAGATGGGGCGGAACTTTTGCGACGAAATGTTACACAAATGTTTTTCCCGTTTCTGGACAAGCGCGAAAATCCAAACAAGAAAAAAATCAGACTTCTCGGGGTGCGGATAGAGAAATTGTCGTAAGTTTTTTGCAGTTGCTC
>JAUSFR010000034.1 GCA_030649775.1 bacterium
CGCTACTCCCTCTACAGGCTCCACCTTCTCCGGCTGGGTGAGTGGTGGATGCGCAGGCTCTGCTCCCTGTACCCGCGCTCTTACGGGAAACACCTCGGTGAACGCTATCTTTATGCTCCTTCCTTCTTCTTCCTCTCCCAAACCAACCACTCCTTCCTCCGCGCCCGCACCCGCGCAACTTTCTGAAGCCGGAACGTTAGGCGGGCAAGCCTTCACCCAAACCCTCAAACTCGGCGACCGTACTCCCGAAGTGCAGAAACTCCAGGAGTTCCTCATTACTGAAGGTCTTCTCCCCGACACCGCTCGCACTGGCTTCTTCGGCCCCCTTACGCAAACCGCTCTCATCACCTTCCAGAGGAACTCGGGAAGCATCTCCTCCTCCGAGAGAGGTATCACAGGCACAGCCACCCGCTCCCTTATCAACGCCAAACTCACTGCGAGAGCAAGCACCACTCCTTCCATAGCAATAGCAAATAATCAAAATAGCAAAATATCCTTCACCAAACCGCTCAAACTCGGTTCCCGTGGAGCTGATGTCCAAAACCTCCAAATCTTCCTCAATACAAACGGCTTTACTGTCGCACCCACAGGAGCAGGCTCGAAGGGCTTGGAAACCACCTACTTCGGCCCCGCTACCGCAAGAGCCGTCACCCGTTTCCAAGAAGCCTACCGCTCCGAAATCCTCACTCCGAACAACCTCTCCCGAGGCACTGGCTACTTTGGACCGTCTACGCTCCGAAAACTCAACACACTCCTGAAGTAGGGAAATCGGAGAAAATATAGTACAATGCTCGCATGATTGAAAAGATTAAACAATTTATCGTTTCTTTTCCCGCTGTGCGAGTAAAACAAGGGAAAAAGCCGCTGTTTTTTGAACTTGCAAAGAAAAACATTGTTAAAAACAAAGGAAGGTTACCTACGCGCCTGTCTAGTCGTATTGACGAGATAGTTTATGGAAACCGATAGATTCGTCGTTGACAGCAGTGTGTTCGTCGCTTTTTATGTTGAAGGAGATGAACATCACGAAGATGCCGTTAAAATCCTAAAAGCTTTTGAAGCAAGTCTTTTGGTCGTTCATCCGTTCGTTATACAGGAAGTC
>JAUSFR010000079.1 GCA_030649775.1 bacterium
ACCAATCTACCAATACCTACTAATAAGAAAAATCCGATTCTTATTCCTCCTTTCCTAAAGGAGGTGGCCGATAGGCCGGAGGATTTTAAATCCCTCGACTCGAAGACTCGTCTGCTCCCTTTTCCAAAGGGAGAATTAAGCTGTGCTGTGCATTCTAGCACCACCCCAAAATTGTGCGAGGGGTTGACAAGTAGAGCATCTGTAGTACTTTGACTTATGGTTTAGTTCAAAACTTGTATGAATACACGCACTGACAATATATCGGCCAATCTTCCTTTCGCAATCGGCACAATGCTTCTCATCTTAGGAGGAGCGTTCGCGTTATCTTCGCCTGATTTTAACTTCAGATACTTTTGGGAGGGTGTCGCACTGGCTAACCTAGGACTGCTGTCCTTATGTATCGGCATAAAGCTTGAAACAGGCGCGCTCCCCTAACACCATTCAGACGTCACAACGCAAACCGCCCGCAGGGAGAAATTCCAGCGGACGGTTTTTTGTTTTTATTCTGTCATTCCTGCGGAGGCAGGAATCCAGTCTTTTCTGGATCCCGCATCAAGTGCGGGATGACTTTGAAATAAATAGGAATTTATTTCAAAGTCACCTTCCCTCCGGCCGCCTCAATGTCCTTCTTGAGTTTCTCGGCATCGTCCTTCTTGAGTCCTTCCTTGAGCATCTTCGGAGCCGCGTCTACGAGGTCCTTTGCTTCCTTGAGACCCATCGCGAGAGCTTCCTTGACTACCTTAATAACGGCAATCTTCTGCGCGCCCGCATCCGTAAGTTCTACGTTAAAGATAGTCTTCTCTTCACCGGCCGGTACTGCACCCGCTGCCGGCCCCGCTACAGCAACCGCCGAAGCCGAGACGCCAAATTTCTTTTCAAGTGTCTTCACGAGTTCATTGAGGTCAATGACCGACATCTGTTCAACGGCGTCAATGATTGCTTTGAACTTTGCAGGTATCTCTACCGGTGCATCTGTTTTTACTTCATCCATGTTGGTAGGCCCTAGGAAAGAAGGCTCTAGGCTCTAGGGTAAGAAATCTTCTCCTCCTAGGGCCTAATGCCTAAAGCCTAGCGCCTTGAGTTATTGTTAATTCTTCTTTTTGGCTATTTCACTTAATCCGATAACCAATCGCTGTATCGGTGAGTTCACGAGGTTCGCAAACTGCGCGTACAAAGTCTGGCGAGACGGAATGGTTGCAAGGGAGAGCACCTTTTCCTGTCCGATAAACTTCCCCTCAAAGATACCGCCGATAAGTTTTACCGCTTTCTCGAGTTTCCTCTCAAACGAAAAAATCTCGCGAGCTGGAGCGGTCACATCGTCTCCTGTCTCAAGGAAGGCTACGGCGACTTCCCCATCAAGTGACGGAAGCTCTCCGGTCACCTTCCCTCCCTCCAAAGATTTTCGAATGAGGGTTTTCTTGGCGACGTAGTAGCCAGTTCCCGCCTCACGGAGTTTCCTGCGGAGTGCCTGCGCGTTTGCGACGGTGAGTTTGTTGAACTGCACGAACGCAACCGCCGGAGACTTTGCAAAGATATCCTTGAGGGTCGCGATGATTTCTGTCTTCTTTTGTTTGGTAATTGCCACAAATGTAGGCTCTAGGGAAGAAGGCTACAGGCTCTAATCTAGGCTTTAGGAACTTAGGCACTAGGCTCTAGGGAATCTTTTCCTAGTGCCTAGCGCCTTTTCTCCTAGTGAGTGCCTATTTCAGTGCCTAGTGCCTAAAGCCTAGTGCCTTCTTATATTAATCGACCGAAGGTCTAGAGAGTTCCGATAGTGATACTATCGGTGTCTCGGTAGGAAATTAAGTCCGAAACTGGGGACACCCACTGTCTTTGACCTTGTAGCGGATAGACTACCACAGCCCGAGAAATTGTCAAAACTCGCCAGTAGCTACTGTTCTGTATGAAAAGCCTCAAAAAGCGCGGAGAGGTTTTTCCGCGCCTCTCGCATGACCCCGAAAATGGTCAGCAGAGAAAAACTGATGACGAGAATAAGCACAAAACCCGACAAAAACTTCCAAAAGGCTTTATCAAGTAGCTTAAACATCCCGTAGTGAAATTTCAAGTCGTTTCCTGCGGAAACTACTTAAAATACGATTACTAAATATCTGATGCGAGTAATGATACCATCGGGCAAAATATACAGACCTGTCCCGCAACTTGAAATTCTACTACGGGAAACATCCCGTAAGTATACCCCCACACCAACTTTGATTACAAAGTTGGTGTGGGGGTAAACCCCTCATACGCAAAACTCCCTCTCCACCAATGGTGGAGAGGGAGTTTTCGGTATTGAATTTTCGGAGCAACTTGCTTAGATGATTATTTCACGAGTGAGTTCAGAACGCTTCGTGTAAGAGGTCCAACGTTGCCGTAACCATCTTCTCCCGGCTTCGCGATGCCGTACTTCACCTGGAACTTCTGAACGGCTTTGAGGGTCGCCGCACCAAAGAAGTCGGTTTCGTTACCGGGTGAACCCGCCCCTGCCTCCGAAATGCGCGTATCAGGGTCGCTGTTTAAGATTTGTTGGAGCGTCCTTACCTGCGAATTCGTTGTTCCCTTAGCAAGCTTTCGGGTCACACTTCCCGACACCGAAGCCTTGCTTCCCGAACTTGAGGGAGAAGCTGACGGAGTAGCGGGAGCGCCAATTGACATAGTTGCCTGACCCGCGATGGAGTTTAGAATGGTTCGCGTAAGCGGTCCAACGTTGCCGTAACCATCTTCTCCTGGTTTCGCGATGCCGTACTTCACCTGGAACTTCTGAATGGCTTTGAGAGTCGCCGAACCGAAGAAGTCGGTTTCGTTACCGGGGGAACCCACTCCTGTCGCTGAAATACGAGTATCAGGGTCGCTGTTGAGGATTTGTTGAAGGGTTCTCACTCCCGGATTGGTCATCCCTTTCGTAAGCAGTCTCGTGATGGTTGCCGAAATGGCCTTTACTGCAGGAGTCGCCGTTACCGCCGTTGTGGCGGGCACTGCGGGAGTCGCAGGTACTGCCGGAGTCGGAGTTGTAGCTGGAGTTGCTGAAGGAGGGATGTAGGTATATCCGCTACTACCTCCTCCGCCCCCTCCTCCGCCGCTACTACCTCCTCCACCACCACCGCTATTTGTGTTGCAGGTGCTTGATTCTACGGTAAGGGTGGGGTTTGCTGACCCACTCGTGGTTTGATACGTATATTGACTTAAACTTGAGGTACAACTGTGCGAAACCTGCACACCGCCAGGACTACTTATTGAGATAACACGCCGGTCGGCAGAAGTAACTCTTAAATAGGAACCTGCACTCATATTCAAGGTAAGTGTGGCACTTTCAACATCAAGAGAGGCAATGTCGGCCCCATCTCCAGCCACCAAAAGATCTACTCCACCAACCGTAATCACTGTGCTTGTGTCCAGATGAGCATCGTTAAACGCGGCATAGCTCACGCCCGGCGAAACACCAAGCAAGACGACGAGCGTCATTGCAACCTGTCTGCCGTGTCGGCACAGGCAGGGAAGAAATTTAACTCTAATTTTAGAATGCATAATGTTCGTGAGCATGAATGAGTAATGTTCGTAATTACTTAATCTGCTCTATCGAACCGCCCAGAAGTTGAGCGTGCCTGCGGGGAAAGCAGCCGCGCCTGTCAGGTTGGATAACTCCACTCCAATTGTATTCAAGGCAGTACTTGAAGCAGCCCCGATGACAAAGCCAGCACCCTGGAGAGTAGAAGTTGCATGTCCCGCAAGAGTACTCGTTGCAGATACAAAGACTTTGAAAGAGGTAGTGATTCCTGTTGCAGTGGTGCAAGCGAACCCTCCAGTAGAAGTTGCCGTAAGATATCGTTGTACGATATGACAGGTTCCAAAGATAGCTCCGGAAATCAAGCCGTTGGTACCATCTCCACCAACAATAAGTTGCGAGGTACTCGCGGTTCCGGTCATGGTCACCGCCGTGGTTGAAGCATAAGGAAGAACAGAAATACCTGTGGTGCTCGCGACAAAAGTGGCTGCGGTGAGCGAACCGGACACAATTCCATTGCCCTGTACCGAGAAGGTAGTACCAGGAGTTGTGGTTCCGACGCCCACACTACCCGCTGTTGTTGCTAAATGGGCGCTGGTTGTGGCCGTGAGGGTCCCACCAACGGTGAGGGTGCTACCAAACGCAGCCGTACTGGAGCCAAAGAGTCCACCTGTGGAATCTATAAAGAGAAGTTTGGCGCCCGCAATATCGCCACCTTTCAGCACATCAAAAAGATGTCCCGTTTGTCCACTTCGTCCTACGAGTGAAAGTGGGATAGACGCGGTTGAGGTCGCCTCAAGGGTTACCATAGACTTACCCACTCCCTGTTGGGTGGTAGTTCCGATAGTGAGGAATTGAAGGGTTAGGTCGGCGAGTTGAAGGCGACTACCGCTCAAACTAATACCGCTCGTGGTTGTGCCGACGGTAAACCAATCGGTGCCATCATACATTTTGAGTGTTTTGTTGGTGGAGTTGTAATAGAAGGTTCCCTGCGTAACACCGGTTGGGTCGGATGATTGTGCCGAGAACAAAATGGTTCCCGCAAGACCGTTGGTCATCGCCGAACCGACGGCCAACCCGCCGGCTACCTGAAGGTTACCGGTAAGCGACTGACCTGTTGACGAGGCATACACCATTGTGGTCAAACCTGTTAATGTGCTCGCTCCTGTAACAGAAAGGGTGCCTCCCGTACTTATATTAGTGCTAATCGTCGTTGCGGCACCTACCGAAACCGCGATAAAAAGAGTGGAAAATACGAGTGAAAGCGCGAGTGAACGCGCCATACCTTTTTTCCCTGTGCTAGAGAATTGTTGCATACATTCTTATATTATTTTTGTAATAAATAAAAGACCTTTTTTTCTCCTTAGAGCCTGTTTAGAATCTAACCGCATTATTAGGCTTAAAGACAGGCTTGCCTGCCGAAATGTTCAAAATTCTGCTGCAAATTGGGTCTTTCTCGTCAGCGTATCTCGATATGCTTCCTCAAAATCCCCAATTTTCGCAACGAATTTTGAACATTTCACCTAGGCATTAGATTCTAAACAAGCTCTAAAAATGGAGACACTATATTTCGTGTGTACACGAAAGTAGAGCAGTCCCACTATTATAGACCCTTTTGACATTACAGGTGTACAGTGTACCTGTGGATAACCGAAGAGCAGTGCTCGTATGACCATAACCGAAGAGCAGTGGTCGCAGACCCACACCGCCGTAGGCGAGCAGGGTCGTATGAGTAACCCATCACACTCCCCAATTCCTCCTTTGTAAAGGAGGTGCCGAGTCTGCGAGGCGGAGGATTTAAAAAATTCCTCCCCCTAATGGGTACTCCCTGTCTGCGTGCCCCGCACAGGCAGGCCTTTAGGAAAGGGAGAATCCCGAAAAAGATGCGTAAGTCCTGCTCAAACCAAAAAGCCCCATTTCTGGGGCTTTTTTCCTAAAGACTTTCCAACAGTGTTTTCAAGCTGGTTTCTCCCGGGACGGCTTTCAAACCTCTCTCTAGAATAGCTTTCGCTTTCGCCATATCCTTGGTGATATACGAATAAAATTCAAAGAGGCGTAGATACCGATAGACGGCATTGGGTTCAAGTTCAACCGCGATAAGGTAGTACTTTTCGGCTTTTTGAGGGTCTTTGAGGTAATCGCCATATACTACCCCCAGATTATCGGCTACCGTTGCGTTATACGGGCTAAGCGCGAGGGAATACTCAAGCGCCTCCTTTGCGCCGACATAATCCTCTATTCCCTTTCGATGAAATCCGAGTTCTGCCCACAAGCCTGCATTTTCGGGATTTTCCTTAAGTCGCGCTATGACGCTCTGTATGGTTTTCACGGCCAATTCCGCATCCGCATTCGAAAAACTCGCGGGAGCCACAACCGCATAGCTTATTGATGGTGTGGGTATTGCAGTCTTTTTCGCTTCGGTAGTGGATGTGGCCTTTTGGGTGGTATATCCGTACTGTATTCCGGAAACCCCGCCTTTCACCCCTTCGCTTGAAGTTGTCACACCACCTACAGTCGGCGACGTACCAACCGTTCCCTCATCTTTACCTTTATAGACAGCGACGGAAATGGCCCCGATAAGGAGTACTCCGACAAATATGGTTGTTTGTTTGGTTGTCATCCCGTTAGAGATAGGACGTGAACGCATTATGTTCGCTTCCTATATGGTTATTTCTGATAAAAAGGATAGGTCATCGTATGTTGGTAGGACTTACGCAATCGGTTTCATTCCCCTGAAAAGGGGAATCCAGAGCCCCAAAAAAGGGCTCTATACTGGATTCCCGCCTCCGCGGGAATGACAGAAAAGTGCGAAATGCGTAAGTCCTAGTTGGTATGTTTTCCCGCGAGCGTCCGCTATCTCTAACGGGATCATAACGGCCATAGTATACCCCCACACCCACTTTGAGGCAAAGTTGGTGTGGGGGTGTACCCCCTCTGTCATTCCTGCGGCTAAAGCTAGGTGGGCTCACCCGTTTAGGGAGGCAGGAATCCAGAATAGTACAACCAAAGGACTTACGCACTTCTTCTGAATTCTCCCTTTCCTAAGAGCCTATCCACTATCTCGCGGTACCCAAGTCATAAAAGCCTTATTTTTAGGCGAAAGGCGAGGCGGAGTACGAAACATAATGAATTATGTTGAGGACGAGCCGAAGCCTTGGAGCCAAAAATAAGGCTTTTAGGACAGGGGGAAGATAGTGGATAGGCTCTAAAGGGAGCACTCCGACTTCCGAGTCGGAGAAGGGATTTTTAAATCCTCCTCCTCGCAGACTCGGCACCTCCTTTACAAAGGAGGAATAAGAACCAGACTGCGTAGTTCCTACAGCCGAAAACCTGGATTCCAGCTTTCGCCTGCCTGCGCAGGTAGGCTGGAATGACAGAAAGTGTGTCATAAGCCATAGTTTCGTAATTCACTGCCTCCAGAGTACAGAAATGTTCAACGCAAAAACCCCTCCCCGACATATGTCGGGGAGGGGTTTTGCTGTACTAACCGAAGGTCACAAGCAATCGGCTAGACAAACGAGTAACTAGATAGCCTTTTCTGAAGCTTGAGTGGATACAGAACCAGTTGGGTTGATGAGTGAACCGCTCTTGTCGTATATCGGAATACCATAGCTGTTCGTCCAATCCAAGTTGGTCTCGGCAGTAGCCGCAGTCGTCGGGCTAGTCGTAGAAAACGGTGACCAAATGAAGTTGTTGGTTGTGGACGAGAACAATGGGTTGTTGGCCGAGTTTACTGGAGCGATACCTGTGGTGCTTGCCATCAAGTAGGTATTGCTACCAGGAAGCTTCGGATAGGCCGTATCGTTCAAGAGCTTCACGTTCAGTGAGTTGGTTCCTGCGGCCATACCTGAAGCCGTTGCAGAGAGAACATACTCTTTGCTACCACCCGCGGGCACACGTCGTGCCTCGTTGGCATCAAAGACAATTTCCACCGCGTCTAGGTCGCTACCTCCTGTTTCCACATCGGTTAGGTTAACCGCGGTTGCGTTTACAAGTACTCCTCCTCCACGAAGCTCGAAGCTCAACACTCTGAATCCTGCCGGGCCTGAAGTGGAGACACCGAAGCTTACTTTATAGAGCATAAGGTCGCTTGAGGTATCGGGGTTCGTAACCGTGAACTTGTAGACTGGGTCGCCAGTAACGAGTGAGTTGGAACCGAGGTTCGTTACCCGAACGGTCGGTACGTTCTTGAAGATACGTACGCCATTTGTCGTAACGTCGGTCGTGTATCCACTCACATTCGCGCCTGAATCAACTCCGGTCGCGTAGTTTCCATTGATACCTACGTTGTTTCCATCATAGGTAATCGCGAGGAACGCGCCGTATCCACCGTCACCTGGGGTGCTTGCAGTGTTGGTGTTCGCATCATGTGCGCGGAGGTCACCCTTGACCACCACTGTCTTTACACCTGAAGGACCTTTTCCAAGTTTGACATTGGTGAGTGTGGATGAAGTCGCATAGTCGCCACCTGAACCGATGTCTGCCGAACCAACCTGTACTCCGTCCACCCACAAAGTAACCTTTCTATTTTCAAGGTCAGCCGGTGAGTTTGAGGCAACGTTGCCAAGTTCAAGGGCGATTTTCTGGAGCATAAGTTCCTCCGTAAGGTCGGCTTCAAACTTGAAGGCTGCGAGAGGAACATTCAGTGTCCCCGCTTTGACCACACGGTAATCGTACGCGCTAGAACTGTCAGCGGTAACGGTGTATGAACCACCAGTAGACGCTGTCATTTTCTGTCCGGTTGCATCATTGATGGTTTCGGTAATGGTCTGGGCGCTCGCAAGTCCGGTTGCACCTGTCCAATCCGCGGACCCATCAATACCCCACCAATAGATATTGCCGTTCGTACCACTCTTTAGGTCACAGGTCAAGACCAACGTCTTGGAAGTTCCCTTGGTAAGTAAGAGACCTGTACCGTCAAAGGTGAAGGTTGTCGTTGAAGCAAGAGATGACGGATTTTTCGTGTTTGAACCCGTGGTAAGCGAGGTGCCGGTCTTTGAGCCATCACGAAGTTGACAGTTCGTAAGGTCGGCAGCCACACCCGTCGTCGCGTCGTTGTAGAGAGGGACGGTGGTCAAACGAATGTCCTCACCCGATGCCGTAGCATCAAAGACATAGCGTGCGAACTCAATTCCCTTGCCTCCGGCGATAACGGTCTGTGCCGGTGGCTGGGTAAGCGCACTTACGGTAAGCGCTCCGGACTTGATGGTCATAATAGAGAGAGTGAGAGCAGAGGTCGGGGCAGGGGTGATTGTCTTGCCCGTCGTGAGTCCTCGCACGGTTGTCCAGTCAGTGGACGGAGTAGTTGACGCGGAAATCGTGTTGTTATTGTCAACCTGCGTACCAATCTTTCCCTTGAGGAAGTAGGTGTTCTGTCCAACCGGGAACGTAATGGTGTCCGTGAAAGTGAATGAACCGTCAGATTCGCCCGCGGCATTGCTGGTACTATTTGTCGTATCACCATCCACAGGGCCCGCGACTACGGAACCGTTGGCATCAACAATCGTAACATTCGTGATGTCATCGATGTCGCCATCGGTGTCCGTAACTCCCAAGGTTACATTCCAACCCATCTTTCCTACCGTAATAGCCTCTCCTTTGACGTCCACAATGAACGCACCGAGGGGTTGGTTACTCGTATTAACCGCTATGTTCTGTGCGGGAGCGGCATTGGACGTTGAAACGTTCATACTACCTACGCTGACTTCCACTTCTGCAGCGTCGTAGTAGTAGTCATCAGCATTGTGGACATCCGCACCATCCGCAGTGGCTGCAGAACCATCAAGAGCAGGCATAATACCATAGCCGTACAGTTCTCCTGTAAGGTCTATGTCGGTTCGCTTCGCAATGTCAAAGTCAACTTTGCGTCCTGAACCGCCAATAACGTCACCTTTAATAGAGATTTCTTTTGAGAAACCTTTTTCAATGACGAGTCCTGAACCGAACGTGGCGACATAGTACTGTCCGCCATCGGTTACAACCGGCTCGTAAGCCGTACCGTCAACATATATTTTGATGTTGGCAAGGTCAGACGCGCTGGCCGATTGGGTTTGATTGAATCGAACGGAACGAAGGCGAATATTCTCTCCGGAACCCGCGGTAATGCGGATGGATGAGAAGGTATATCCTGTGACGCCCACTTCCTTGGTAACCGAAGTGCCTGGGTCAAGTGAACCTCGAGCTGCGGTTACGGTACCAATCGTAAGACCTTCGTTGATGGTCTGGGAGGTTCCCGTCATTGGGAATGAACCCGAAACCGTCGCTCCCGTGTTCACCTGAACGAGCGAGAGAGCGGCAACCATACCAGCGTGGGCTGATGCAGCCGTGGTTGATCGGTTACCCGCGATGGTCATCGTGCGAGAAGTACCCGCCTTTACCACGAAAGACTGGGTAAGGGTGGTCTGATGCTGTGAGTTGAGTGTTTTGGAAAGTCCGACCTGTGTTCCGTTTTCATCAAGCAATACGACGCTGTCAAAGATAGCGTCAATTGACTGTCCAACGCGTTCTACAACGAGGCCGTTGACGGTTACGTCAGAAGCACCCGCGGTGAAGACCACCCTGGTAAACGGAATGCGTGCCGCATTGAGCGGAGCAAGTTGCGCGGACGGTTGTACCGGTGCAAGAGCTACGGAAAGACCTGAACCGCTCGGTACCACTACCGTGGTCCCGGTTCCTGTTCCTGTCGTAGTCGTAGTCGTGGTGCCAGTGGTCGTGGTCGTCGTTGTGCCTCCACCCATGCTGTTTAATTTGGCACGGCTTGAAGCACCAACGAATCCTGTTCCGGAGGTGAGACCAACCGGAGTAAGGACTTCAGAAGCGTACTTGTTTTGGAACCTGACTACTGCCGATCTGGTCGCTGGACCAAATGTGGTTGTCTCATTTCCCGGAGAACCTGCTCCAGAAATGGATACCTGCGTAGCTGAGTCCCAGTTTAGAAGTATCTGAAGCTGTCGTACATCCTCACCCGTATCACCTTGTTTAAGGTTGCGGGTAAAGGCGTAGCCACTTCCTCCCGAAGTCGTACCCGAAGTGGTAACCGTGGTGACGGTTCCTCCAGTGAGGGAAGCGCGTACATTACCTATCGTGCTTGTGTCGGCTCCGAACGAAGTGAGGAGCGAGATAATCGCATCCACCTGTGAAGTCGACAATGCGGCGTTCGCTGTCTGTGCTCCTACTCCCGCTACGAGCGTGAGTGAAAGCATGAGACCGAGAAAACCCGTGACGATTTTATTTGTTTTGGATTTACTTGTCATATGTATGATTAATATAAAGGACATCATTGTTGCGGCGTACCGCACGCAATGAAATCTTCTCTCCTCAATAGTTTGGAACAGCGTGTTACCGCTACTCGCGCTATCAAGAATGAAGGCATTAGCTTTCGACTCAAAAACTAATGTGGTGTCGTGTTCTGCCTTTTCCTCAACCGCACATTTAGATTACTACTAAATGACGTGCCGAGGTTTTTACTAAATCCACCAACTTTTCTTATTCGACAAAAAGAAGGCGGTCTAGTGTTGAATAATGTTTGTCGTTCGGTCGTGCGGTCGGCTCCTATTCCGCAAAAGCGAAATGAGAGTTCGGAACAAAATCTCCCTTACAGAGGTTGTAACTAACTGAAAATGTGACTGGCGTATTTGGTTGTCAACGTACTTCCTTTTCGGACCTTCGGAAAACCCTCACTCTCCTCCTTGTGGATAGGCAGAGTGCCTACCAAAAATGGAAACAGTATTCAGGGTCAATTATACGGCCAAGCTACAGCACTGCAAAATGATACTCTGTGGATAACTCCAAAGACGGGAAACAAAAGCAGAAAGCTTTCATTGCCCCGTTTTTTCAGGTTTATCCAGCGGTGTAGAGTATCGCATAGCCCTCCTTCAAAGTCAATCAAACGATAGACAGAGCGGGTTTCTGGTCAAAATACCCCCTATTTTAGGTCTTGTTTTTCACCTCCGGAATGCGACAGAGTACCCCTCCAAAAGTGCCTAAATTAGGCCAAGACCTACGCATTTCTTCTGAATTCTCCCTTTCCTAAAGGGAGTACCCATTAGGGGGAGGGATTTATAGCTTATGACCTACGCAATCATGTCATTCCCCTGAAGCTTGTCCTCGCGGAGGCGGGGAAGGGGAATCCAGAGCCTCAAAAAAGGGCTATAGACTGGATTCCCGCCTCCGCGGGAATGACAGAAAAGTGCGAAATGCATAAGTCCTACAGTAGTAAGCCGTCTCGATAATATGACACTGAAATGATAGGGTGTGGTACGAGCTTAAAGCGTGTCATATAGGACATTTGTGCAGACATTTCAAAAGAGAGGGGTAGCTCACTTTTTTTCGGTAAGCGAGTACCGGCTCCACCGTCGGTCTCCCTCCCTCTTAAGGACACCACTACGAACCATCTCAATGAGTAACCTCTGAATTGTTTTCTCACTGCACCCTTCTATCACCACTCCGAAATCTTTTATCATAGCTACATTTCGTTCTCGAAGTACCGAGATAATTCGCTTCATCCGCTCTTCCTTTATATAACTTGAACCAGATTCCACTGATTGCCTATTGGACACACCGGTACGACCTTCACGGGATGATATATCGGACTTTTCATTAAGGACATTATACTTAGTGGAGAAATGTCCTTTAGCATTGTCCTTTTGATTGCGCTTCAGTCGTTCCAGGTCGGAAAACGATTGGAGTGTTGCCGGACGCTCTTTGTACGCGGAGGACACCGCAAGCGAAGATACCTCCCTTTCCCGTTCGGGAAAAAGTTCCTTGGAAAGACCGAAAAAATGTTCATCAAGTGATGGTTGGGAAAGAATGGTGTTATGTCCGTGCCATTTCCCCTCAAGAGCAACCCACACCGCCTCAAGTTCCTTTTTCAGAATTGAAAAATTCATAGGAGAAAGGAGGTCGGAAACGTAGGCAATATCTATGAGAGATATGAGATGCGCGAGCTCCGCGCCGGTATCGGAAATGAGCTCCATGCTCTGTACCGTGGCTCGTTCTTTAAAGGACAATGCATGTCCAATGAGGAGTACTCCACTTTCTCTGATGGCCCAGCGGAGGGGTTCACTGTCCGAAAAGAGTCCTGTTATCACATAAAGGGCAGAAACAATTCGTTCTGTCTTTTTAAAAATAAAAAGTCGGTACTGGTCATCTTTTAAAATAGCTACCGTGCCTGATTTATCAAGGATATGTAAAGCTCTTTCTATCTGGCTGTGGCGATGAGGGTTCATTTTCGGGTTTGTTACAGACGTGCGTATGACAGAATATGTCCTTTAAAAACAACCACGAGCTGTCTTTTACGTTATCTATTCTTTATGTCCTTTATATTATTCAAATCGTCTTACTAGCGTGGGAAATTATATGTCCATTATGATGTCCGAGAAGTAATTTGCAAGTGCTTCCTTCACTCCGACACGGTGAGCTTGCGGGTGCAAGCGCCAAAAGTGACTCGCTCTTCCGATTCTGAAGAGGGGGTACAAATACCCACTTATGTTTCCTCGCGAAATGTCCTCTTCCTCGTAGTTTCGGGTATTTCTTTTCACAAATAATGACTTCCCCGACATGTTATACTGATATGTGTTACCGCTTTTACGACTATGGGGGCACAGTTCTTGCGATACTAGTTGGCTTTTTTCTTCTACCATCTACCGTTCCGCTTTTTCGGTTTTAAACTAACACTTGCGTCATGGCTAAACGAAACAAAACAGAAGGGCGTCTTCCCCTTCTTCGTGAAGAAACGCTTCAGGGAGTACTCGCAGTACTGTTCTTCGCGGTGGGACTTACCCTTATCTTTTCGGCGTTCGGAAAGGCAGGAAATGGAGGAAAGGTTATCTACGATTGGCTCATTCATTTTGTCGGGGTTGGCTTTTACCTACTCCCTATCCTTGCTTTTATGCTGTCGGCGGGATTCTTGCGCGCACTCAAAGGACTGTTCCCCGTCAAGAAAACGGTGGGGGCGTTCGTGCTGTTTCTTTCCGGCCTCGGTATTATTGAAATTATTTTCCACACCGAAGGCGGGTGGCTCGGCAACATTCTTGCCTTCCCGCTCGTGAATATGTTTGACGTTTACATCTCACTCGTCATTCTCGCGGCCTGTTTCGTTATCGCGCTCCTTATTATGTTTGAGGCGTCAATTCCCGTTGGAACACTGGGACTGCTGTGGCGCGGACTCCGCGCGAAGAAGAGCGACGCCACCCCCGACGAACTTGAGGCGGAAACACCGCGTGGGGGGGACGAAGAACTTCAGGATGACGAAGATGACTCTTCGGAATCCGAAGAACCGGAGAAAAAGAGCGAAAAAAAGCCAAAAATAAAAAATGGGATGGAAGAACTTCCCGCGATGGCGCTCAAAATTCCCGAGAGGTGGAGTCTGCGCGCGTATACCCCGCCACCACTTTCGCTTCTTGAAGTAGACAAGGGTAAGCCAGGTGTCGGCGACATCAAAGCAAACGCCAATATCATCAAACGCACGCTTCAAAATTTCGGTATTGAAGTGGAGATGGACGAGATTTCCATCGGACCCTCGGTAACCCGTTATGCGCTGAAGCCCGCCGAAAGCGTTCGTTTGTCTAAAATTGTCGCGCTCCAACGCGAACTTGAGCTCGCGCTTGCCGCCCATCCTATCCGCATTGAAGCTCCTATCCCCGGAAAGTCGCTCGTCGGCATTGAAATACCGAACACGATAAAGGCGACGGTTGGCCTCGCCACAATGCTCGGAAGCGCCGAATTCGCCACATCGGAGAAACCACTGCTTATGTCCCTCGGGAAAGACCTTTCTGGCAAGGCTCATTTCGCGAACCTTTCAAAAATGCCCCACACGCTTATTGCCGGCGCGACCGGTTCGGGAAAATCGGTTACCATCCATACCATCCTCACTTCCCTCCTCTTCAGAAACTCTCCCGATGACATGAAACTCATTCTTATAGACCCGAAGCGTGTTGAACTTACCCTGTACAACAAAATCCCCCACCTCCTCACGCCCGTGATTACCGATGCCAAAAAGGCCATCCTCGCGCTGAAGTGGGCAGCGAAAGAAATGGACCGTCGTTACGATATTCTTGAATCCGAATCGGTACGCGATATTCAGTCGTATCACAAAAATATCGTGGAGCCGGAGTATAAAAAACTGGAGAAGTCTCCGAGAAAAGACACCGAGGAAGATACCGATACGGCAAAAATACCCGAGCGAATGCCGTATATTGTCATCATCATTGATGGACTTGCGGACATTATGACCACCTACCCTCGGGAACTGGAGGCGGCCATCGTGCGACTCGCTCAAATGAGCCGAGCGGTAGGTATTCACCTCATTCTTTCCACCCAACGACCGAGCGTCAATGTCATCACGGGACTTATAAAGGCCAACATTCCGGCACGCATCGCGCTTCAGGTGTCGTCGCAAATAGATTCACGCACCATTTTGGATACCGGCGGAGCCGAAAAGCTTCTCGGAGCGGGAGATATGCTTTTCCTTTCGGGTGAAATGTCAAAACCGGTGCGATTACAATCAGCCTATATCTCTGAAACCGAGTTGAAGAAGGTTACCAAGTACCTGTCCGAACAATACAAAGACGATATCCCTTCCGACCTCAACCTCGGCGGAGGTGACGGAAACGGCGGTTCCCTCTTTGAAGGTTCTATCGGAAGTAGCGACGATGAAGAGATAGACGACAACCTCTATGAGGAGGCTCGCGAGGCGGTGATTTCCGCGGGTAAAGCATCCACGTCGTATCTGCAACGAAAACTGCGCATTGGCTACTCCCGCGCGGCACGACTTATGGATATTCTTGAGGAACGAAATGTGATTGGCCCGTCCGACGGGTCCAAACCTCGCGAGGTAAGGGGTGCGGCGGGACACGACGCTCCACCACCCGAGGGAGACGAGGGAGCCCCAGGACCGGGAGAGTTGTAGTAGCACAATTCGAATATACGAATAGCGTACTCGAATATACAAATAAAATGGAGACGCCCTTAATTTTATTCGCGTCATTCGTTCGGTAGATTCGCGTCATTCGCATTGTGTTATGGAACGCACTCCCAAAATCATCATCGGCATCTCGGTTACCCTGCTTGTCGCGCTCGGTCTTGGCATCTATGCCTACTTCCAATCGTGGGAATACCTGCAGGGACCCGTTCTCACGGTGATAGAACCCTTGAATGGCTCTACTTCAACCACGTCGCTCGTTACCCTCCTCGGAAACGCGCGCAACGTGGCGTTTCTTACCCTCAACGGCAGGCAGATATTTACCAATGAACAAGGCCGTTTCCGCGAGTCGTTGCTCCTCCCCAAGGGCTATTCTATAATGACTCTTGAGGGGAAGGACCGCTTCGGGCATAGCGTGGAGAAGCGGTTGGAGCTGGTGTATAAGCCGGAACAAAGTAAAAATGAAAATAGCAAAATGGAAAATGGTACAACAA
The DNA here is from genome assembly GCA_030649775.1 of bacterium. Lineage (GTDB taxonomy): Bacteria > Patescibacteriota > Minisyncoccia > Phycocordibacterales > UBA10002 > UBA10002. The sequence goes on from JAUSFR010000079.1 coordinate 15,917, forward strand.
CTGCTCCGCAATTTTGACTTTTGATTTTTTAACTTTACATTTATTTTCATGAACTGGAAAAACTGGCCACTTTGGGTAAAGGGAGGAATATTGGGACTACTCGTAGGTATCATAGGTACTTGGGTCCCGATGACCATTCCATTCGGAAATGGACCTCTAGCTTTTGCACTAGTGGACGGAACATTGAAGATCATCGAGTTCCTTTCATATCCTCTTGGACTTCTCTTTTGCAGAGGAGCCTGCGAAGGCGAGCAGGTATTTGCTATTGTCCTTACAGGACCACTTAGCGGATTGCTGTATGGAGTGATACTTGGACTTCTCTACGGCAAAATCAAAACGTGACGAAAAGTGATATAATTGAACATCATGAAAAAGACTCCTAAACAAGCAACGCTCCAAACGCTGGACAAGAAGATTGATACGCTGATAACTACGGTGGACAATTTGGCTATCGCTACCAAACGCGGTTTTGACAACACAGTCTCAAAAACTGAATTTACGGAATTCAAAAGCGAAATAACGGAATTTAAGAAAAACACTGAACGGACACTGTTCAACCTTGACAGTCACGCTCGAACAGCAAATGAACGGCTAGACGCGATTGATAAAACATTGGAACCGCTTATGTTCGCCTCGGGCGCGATGCAGAGGGAACTCCGAGAGCACGAACGGCGTATTTCGCACATGGAACGAAAAGTCGGCTTAGCTACCAAATAAATTACTATGAACTGGAAATCGTGGCCGTATTGGAAAAAAGTTTTAAAAAAAGCATCCGCTCTAGTCGCTGTTTTGATTATTCTCGTGATTATAGGGGAGGTTAGTACTATGTGGTTTCTTACGTACCCCTTTCTGATAGCTGCGTTCTTACCAGTGTTTCCTGCCACGTTCTTGACGGACTTATTATTACCTATGGGTACGTTAGATGGTATTTTGCTAAGATTACTCTTTATCGTCGTCTTGACCGTACTGGAATTTATGCTCTTGATTGTTCTTATTGACTGGATTTACGACAAACTCAAAATACGCAGACTGGATACTGGATCCCCGCCTGCGCGGGGATGACAGACCCTCATTATTCGTAGCTTCATCATTCATACTTCATTATTCATCATTCATCCCCTATGGCCTTCGGCAAACCTAAAAAAGAAAAGGAAGCGAAAACACTCGGCGCGAACATTGAAGATACGCTGAACGCCATCAAGACCAAGTTCGGCGAGGACTCCATTATGAAGCTGGGGGAGAAGCCTCACGTAGATGTAAACGCCATCTCAACTGGCTCTATCGGGCTCGATGCGGCGCTCGGTGTCGGAGGACTTCCCCGCGGGCGCATCATTGAAATCTTTGGGCCCGAATCGTCCGGCAAAACCACCCTCACCCTCCACGTCATTGCCGAAGCACAAAAGAAAAGTGGAATTTGCGCGTTCATTGATGCCGAGCACGCGATGGACCCCGAGTACGCAAAACGTCTGGGAGTTAAAATTAACGAACTCCTCATCTCCCAACCCGACACAGGTGAACAGGCGCTTGAAATCGTGGAGTCACTTGTGCGAAGCGGAAAGCTGGATGTTATCGTGATAGACTCGGTAGCTGCGCTCACCCCTAAAGACGAAATCGAAGGCGATATGGGGCAGTCCCACGTCGGCAAACAGGCACGGCTGATGAGTCAGGCGCTTCGCAAACTCACCGCTATCGTCGCCCGCTCCAAAACCATCGTCATCTTCATCAACCAAATCCGTATGCAGATTGGGGTAATGTTTGGCAATCCCGAAACCACTCCCGGAGGCAAAGCGCTCAAGTTCTATACCTCCGTTCGATTGGATATCCGCCGTATCGCGCAAATCAAGAAAGGTGACGAGGTGATGGGCGGGCGCGTGCGCGTGAAAGTTGTAAAAAACAAAGTAGCCGCTCCGTTCAAGCAGACCGAATTTGACCTTATGTACAACGAGGGCATTTCACGCGAAGGCGAACTTATCGCGCTCGGTGAAAAGATGGGACTCGTCAAGAAGTCCGGCACCTCCTATGAATATGACGGCGTGAAGCTCGGTCGTGGGTATGACGCAACTCGCCAGTTCCTTCGGGAAAACAAAAAGGTGGCGGATGAAATCCTGAAGACCATTAAGAAACAACTCAAGGACGGTGGTCCACTGGAGGCGGTACACAATGCGAATGACACGAATCTGGAGAACGAATGACACAAATAAAATGGAGGAATCAGACGAAAAGATAGTGTATAGGCAACTTTCTTACAAAATCACAGGGCTACTATTCAAAGTACACCGTGAATTGGGCAAACACTGTCGCGAACAGCAATACGGTGACGCATTGGAGAAATTACTCACATTGCAAAAAATGAATTTTGAAAGAGAGAAGCCTTTGCTCATACCGGCAATAGACAGAATCAACACAAATGTAGTAGATTTCACTGTAGATGGTAAGATTCTTATTGACCTAAAAGCGAAACCTTTTGTGACTAAGGATGACTACTATCAGATGAATCGTTATTTGGATGCCTGTGGCTACAGATTAGGATTAATAGTCAATTTTCACAATATGTACCTAAAACCAATTAGAGTACTGCATCAACGTTCGTGACGTCGACAATTTTATTCGTGTAATTCGAATCTTCTATTCGTAGATTCGCATTGTGTTATGTTTGTAAACAAAGTCATCCTCTACGGCAATCTTACCCGCGACCCGGAGCTCAAGGCACTCCCCTCCGGAAGCCAGGTAGCGGAATTCGCCATTGCCACGAACCGCGTCTACAAAGACAAAAACGGTGCAAAACAAGAGGAGGTGGATTTCCACAACATTGTCGCGTTCGGCAAAACAGCCGAGGTTATCGCGCAGTATCTCAAAAAAGGACGGCCTATTTTTATTGAAGGCCGAATACGCACTCGCAGTTGGGAATCCAAGGACGGCACCGGTAAGCGCTACAAGACCGAAATCGTGCTGGAGAACTTCCAGTTTGGCCCCAGCCTCCGTGATGGCGCGGGGGGAGGAACCAGCAACACACAGTCGACCACACACAACAAGCCTGAAGAAAGCAAGGACGATGCCGGTCCCGGCATTCAATATCCGCAGGAGGAGATAAATGCGGATGATATACCTTTTTAGCAAAGCTAAAAAGAAGCTCGAAGTCCTAAGCCAGAAGTTCTAAGAAAAAGATTGAAAGAAAAACTCGAGGAAATCCTCGAGTCTTTCTTTGCCTTCTTTTCTTACTCTTAAGCTTCTTCAGTCTTCGAGCTTAGAGCTTTCGTTTTCTTTATCTTACGAGATACGGCAAGAGTCCCATATAGCGGGCGCGCTTCACGGCCATAGCGAGCTGTCTCTGGTATTTGGCGGAGACACCCGTGTGCTTCCCTCCCTGAATACGACCGTGCGGATTGAGAAACTTCTTGAGAAGTTCCGTGTCCTTGTAGTCTATGTGTTTGATGTTATTTTGTGAAAAATAGCATTGCTTATCTGACTTGTCCATAATTTTTGTATCTTAGAATGCTTATAATGTTTAGTTTAATTTTGTCTCGTCAGAATCACCAATAACCAAGAAACAAGCTCCAAACAATAATCAAAATCTCAAACACCAAACCGAGGGGATTCTTGAATATTGGTCATTGTAGTTTGTTTGGTTATTGTATCTTGGTGTTTGGTTATTTTCTTATGCCCTCTCCACATACTCCCCCGTTTCGGTATTGATGCGCACCACATCACCCTCGGTGATGAACATCGGCGCATTGAGCGTAGCACCGGTTTCAAGGGTAATCACTTTGTTCCCGCCTTTGGCCGTGTCGCCCTTGATGGCTGGAGGAGCTTCCGTAACCTTGAGTTCCACCTTGATGGGAAGGCGGATACCGATGAGTTTCCCTTCACCTTCGTCTTCAACCCCCTCCTTCCACGTAAGGGCGTCCACCATGCTGTTTGGCTTAAGAAAACGTCCTCCCTCACCCACTATTTCGCTGGTGAACGAAAATCGCTTGGCGGGATTGTTCGCCTCGCAAAACCAGAACTGACCTTTAGTGGTGTACAGGTATTTGATTTCTCGCGTGTTGATATCGGCCTCATCAACCTTGTCGGCCTGATGAAACGTGATTTCAGTCACCTTGCCGGTAAAAAGGTTTTTGAGCTTCGTCTGGTTGACGGGCTTACGCTGTTGCATACGGAAAATATGCGCGTCAAGCACTTCAAAGGGTTGGCCTTCGTAGACAATAAATTTTTTTCCGAGAATTTCGTTGTAGTTTAACATGACTTTGCTCAATGCGAATCTACGAATGGAAGACTCGAATATACAAATAAAATGAAGAAGTGGTCCCTTATTTTATTCGTGTCATTCGTTCGGGCATTCGCATTATTCGCATTGTGTTACTCCGCAATGAGTTTTTCAATAGACTTATCAAGTTCGGTCTCGGATACCGGAACGGCGGGAGTGGCGTCTTTCGGCGCTTCCTTTCTCTCGCGTCGCTCGGTACGAAGACGTCCCATCGTGAGTGTGTGCTCGCGAACTGTTTTAATGAGAATGTATCGCAAAACCTTTTCACTCTGCTTGAACGCTTGGTCAATACGAAGCACACTTTCAGGTGAACTTTCAAACTTCACCCAACCAAAATAGGCGTTCATGTGCTTCTGATAGACTCCTCCCGCGCGTTTCTGTATGGGGTACGCAAGCGGGCGAAGCTTCGGAAAATCTTCGGCGATAATCGCGACCTTTTCCTTTTCAAGCACGTCCTTGAGTGCGGTAACCTCGCGAGGAAGCTCCTCTTCCGACACCGTCGGTACAATGAGGTAACCGACCTCGTAAATACGCGACACCGCCTCTTCTGCAGACCCGAGAGAAACGGGGGTCTCGCTCTTCACTATTTCATCTGTCATATAGTTGCTTTATGGATAAAAGATGGCCGTTGGACACCCCTAAACCCTAGCGGGTCGGGTAAATCGGTCACCAAAGCATCGCTCCGTTTCTTGCCCACAAGGGGTAACAGGAAACGGAACTAAGCAGGGCAAGGTTATCACGGCTTTTAGAGCCTGTCCACTTTTTAGCTCGTAGTACGTAGAAAGTAGAACGTAGCAAGAAAGAGGGACGGAAAATTCTAAGAAAGAGAGATACCAAAAAGATGTTCGGCGTTTTTAATGATTTGTGCACGCACCAGCTCCTCGTCTTCACCACGAATACGAGCAATGGCTTTGACCACCTCCTGTACATAGAGCGGTTCGTTGCGCTTTCCTCGAAAGGGCGCGGGGGTAACGTAGGGCGAGTCGGTTTCTGAAAGAATCCTATCGAGGGGAAGATACTGCACGATTCCCTCATAGTCTTTTGCGAAAGTCACCACGCCGGTGAACGAAAAGGTGAACCCGAGTTCAAGAAACGGTTTTGCTTCTTCAATAGAACCCGCGAAGAAATGGAGGTTACCCCTTACGGTAGATTCACGATTCAGGAAACATGATTCAAGAATCCGAAACGCATCAAGATACGCGGATTTTCCCGAACCGTTTCGCAAATGAAGCATCAACGGCTTCTTCACCTCAATCGCAAGTTCAATCTGCGCCCTGAATGCCTCCTCCTGCCTCTTCTGTTCCATGTTCCATCCTTCATGTTCCATTCTGTAGTAGTCCAGCCCGCACTCCCCTATTCCTACGACTTTTGGATGTTCCGCTAGCGTCTTATAATTCGAGACTTCAAACGCTTCACCGCGCGAGGTGAACTCCTTACCTCCCTCCCCCAATTCTTTCTCGTCGTGAAATGATTTTGACGTGTGCACCGGGTGCAGTCCCACAATTGCGTAGACTCCTTGTTCGTATTTCTCGGCAAGCTCCACCGCCTTCTTTGACGTGTCCTGCTGTGTCCCCACGTTTATCATCGCCACCCCCGCATCCAAGGCGCGCTTCACTGTCGCCTCCCTATCCGCGTCAAAGGCGACGAAGTTGAGGTGGGAATGAATGTCTATGTAACGAAAGGGCATGAATCAAGAATGATGAGTTAGGAATTACGAAACAGAAGACTACTTTCTCGGGAACAGAGGCTCCGCGGGCATGCGATTTTCTTTGATGAGCGTTTTAATTCTTTCCGAAGTTTCGGGAAGTATGGGGTTAAGCATCCGCGCAATGGTG
>JAUSFR010000006.1 GCA_030649775.1 bacterium
TTGAGGTATTCTCTGACGATTTCGCGGAGATGGATCGTCAGGCAAAACTCATCGCTTCGTGGGGGAAAAATGTGTACGTGAAGATTCCGATTACAAACACCAAGGGCGAGTCTTCGCTCCCACTTGTCAAGCGTTTGTCGGAGGGAGGCATTAAGGTAAACGTAACGGCAATCCTCACGCTCGCACAGGTGAGGGCGACCGCGAAAGCGCTTTCGCCAAAGACAGCCTCCGTGGTTTCGGTGTTCGCGGGACGGATTGCTGACACCGGACGCGACCCCGTGCCGATGATGAAGGAGGCGAAAAAACTTCTCGCGAAGAACAAAAAGGCCGAACTGCTCTGGGCGAGCACCCGGGAAGTCTACAATCTCGCGCAGGCGGAAATCGTGGGCTGTCATATCATTACCGTCCCGAATGATATTTTGAAGAAACTCTCCAAATGGAGCTACGATTTGAACGCGCTCTCACTTGATACCGTGAAGATGTTTTATGACGATGGCCGGAGTGCGGGTTATACGTTATAAGTTCAGAAGTTTTGAGGACTTGACTTATTGATGGTTTTATGTTTAGCTTGCCGTAGCGGTTCTTTGATATACGAGAGCCGTTTTATCGTCTTGTAACCTCAAGCGTAGAAAGGATACACCCATGAACATCAAAGGGGTTGTGTTTGACTTTGACGGGGTGCTTATCCCCGAATCGGAACAAGTGAATGTTTTAGCCGCGAGGAAAACCTTTGCGGATATGGGACTGTCACTTACTGAAGCGGAAGTCGGGTCAATTCCTGGGCATAGCTCAAAAACCTACGTTCCCCGACTGCTTCAGGCACGGGGCATTTCAGCCGAACGCGATACGGAAGTCATCGCCACCAACAGGCAGAATTACGACGCTATCTGGTCTGGCTGGCCCGGAAGCGTGACGCTGGCTCCGCATCTTGACGAGGTGTTAGCGCATCTCGTGAGAATGGGAATCGTTCTCGCTATTGCCACAACAAACCGCAGGTCTGTCATTAATCGCTTTCTCGCTCTTCTTCTCGCGCCACACCCTTTTGGGGTGATTGTGACGGGTGAAGATGTGAAGAGGCATAAACCGGACCCAGAGGTGTACCAAATCGCGACGAAGCATCTCGGCATGTCTGCCGAGCATCTTATCGCGGTTGAAGACACGGTGATTGGGGTACAAGCGGCGAAAGCGGCAGGGCTTCGCTGTGTCGCTATCCCGAACTCATTCACAAAGAACCAAGATTTCTCCCAAGCGGACCACCTGTTAGGTACATTGGAAGAACTACTGAAACTCATAGAAAATGAAAGGAAAGGCTAACTGATGAAAACAAAGATGATAGTGGTAGGCCTTGGCCATGCATGGCGAGAGCATTATTCCAAGGTACTCCATAAAGTGGATGAATTGGAACTCATCGGAACCGTTGACCCTGCATTCACTTCAACGGAGGTGATGCAAGGCGGTACGCATGGCCACTTCCATGTGCAGACGGTCGGAGAAATTCCGAGCGATTTCGTGTCGGCTGAAGTAATGGTCATGGTGCTTACGCCAGACCACTATGATGTCCTGGCGGAGCTGGCTCACATGGGTTTTCGCAATATCCTTTGCGAGAAGCCGTTGGTCTCACGAGTCGCCGAAATTCCCGAAGTGGAAAGGCTTGTGGCAAGCGGTGTCAAACTGTATGCCATGGACTTTTATCTTCCGAAGACGCTTGGTTTGCAGGTGGTGAAGGGATTGGTGACAGAGGATGACCCGCGATATCCGTGGCTCCGCATTTCGGAGCAAGCCGACTTCAAAGGCATGCTCGGCGAAGTGGAAGGAGTTGGTGTCCAGATTGTGGAGGCCGGCAAATTCTGTCTTCCCGACCTCGCGGGGCGTCCCTATCTCGCGACCGATAAGGAGATTGGGGGAATGATTCTAGACCTCATCACGCACGCTTGCGGGCCACTTCAACAGGCAGGGTTGCTTGATGACTGGCGCGTCCTCGACGCTTCACTCGCTCGCTTAAACGAAAATACCACGGGGCATCTTGTTCCCGTTCGGCAAGTGGCAGAAGTTGAGATGTATGCAACGGCACTCCTTGAAGCGGGCGAAATTCCGGTCTCGCTCTCGTTTGGGAAAGTCCCCATTTCCAAGGGTGGACTTTGGTCGCTCCAAGTTCGCGGTAAAAATGGGGTGTACTACGCGGGACTTCGGACGGGCCAGCCTTCGGTTCTTATCGGCAACGATGGCCACGTCGTCACCTTCTCGCTCACGCTCTCAACCTACGAGTTCGTCCTCCGTGAAGCACTTCTGTACTTTCATGGCATGCTTTCCGGGTTTGACGGAAACCTCGGGGCATTCAAGACCTCCATGGAGGTGGGGCAAGCCATTCTCGGAAAGTACTGGGAACGAATATCTAAGTAAACGGGAAGCCCCCGTTTGATAGTAGCAGTCCGTTTCCTTCGCTCACGCGAGGAAACGGATTTTTTGTTGCAAAAATATAAAAGTATTGTATGATGTTTCTCATGTCACACACCGACTATAACAAGGCCTATTTAAACGAAAGTGCCGAAATATCCAGAAAACTCCTTAAGCAGACCAAGGCGATTTCTGCCGTGGTTGATGTGCTTTTTGATGCGTGGAAGAAGGGGAAGTGGGTCTTCGTTATCGGTAACGGTGGTTCGGCGGGAACGGCAACTCATTTCGTGGGAGATTTGATAAAGACAACCATTGAACATCCCCATGAAAAAGGACTCCGTGCGGTCGCCCTTGCCGACAACATCCCGATGATAAGCGCGGCGGTTAATGACTGGGGATGGCACGAAGCGTATACAGGGATACTCAACACCTACTGGAGCAAGGGAAGCGTTGTCATCGCTTTTAGCGTACACGGAGGAGCTGGTAAGGATAAAGCTGGGGCGTGGTCACAAAATCTTTTAAAAGCACTTCAGTTCGCTAAAGACAATAGCGGAGTCGCCATAGGCATTTCTGGATTTGATGGAGGCGCGATGAAAGATATCGCGGATGTTTCAGTTGTTGTCCCCGCGGACTCAACGCCACTCGTTGAGTCCTATCACGTTGTCCTTTTTCATTTAATTACCTTCCGGCTGAAGGAACTTATACAGAAGGCTTCGGATTCTCCAAAAAAGAAGGGCAAGAGAACGAAATCCTAGTAAGCAGAAAGGGAAGTGGGAGTCGGTTGAAAAGACGAAATGAGTGACGGAAAAGATTTGATAAACCCGTGTCTTTTTGTATACTGGGGACATTATGGAACGGTACAAAGAGAGCATCTCGGTGTTTGTACCGGTCTACAACGAGCGTGACAGCGTGCGCACCGTAGCGGAAGAAATCAGCGACTATCTCAAAAGCCGTTTTTCCGATTACGAGATACTGCTTATCACCAGCGACAAGAGCACGGATGGAACGACTGAAATCGCGCTTGCGCTGGAGCGGGAAATTCCGCATTTGCGAGTGGTAAATCGAGGTAGCGACTGGAGCTACGCCGGAGCGCTTCGCACCGGCTTTAAAAACGCGAAGAAGGAACTCATCTTCTTCACCGACGGTGACCGTCAGTTTGACATACACGAGCTTGATTTGCTTATGGACGCTATCAAGCGCTTTGACGTGGTGACGGGATACAAAATCAAGCGAAATGACCCGCTGATGCGCATCTGGATGTCGTGGCTGTACAACGTCACGATGCGCACGGTCTTCAGACTCTCCATTCGGGATATCAACGGCGCTTTCAAACTGTATCGTCGCAAAGTCGTAGATGCCGTTCACTTTCTCCCCGACCTCACGCAAGGTGTCGTGAATGTTGAGATGTATCTTACCGCTCGGGAGCACGGTTATACCATCGGTGAAGTGGGGGTGCATCACTTTCATCGGCTGGCTGGTTCTCCCGATTCCGAAATCGGCACTCGTGGAAAGATTATCGCCTTCGTGCGCCCACACATTATTCTTGAATCGCTGAAAGATACCTATAAGCTTTGGAAAAAAGTACATGGCTGGGGAGGGGGAACACAAAGCACAGTATCCAAAAACCCAGACAAAACACAATGATTCAAAACACAAACAGGACAGATGGTTTGAACAGTTCGGAGTCTCGGCTTTTGTTTGGGTTTTTGGGTTCTTGTGCTTTGGTAATTCTTTTTTTATGGTAAAACACACTAAAAAAGTATTGGTAACCGGAGGAGCTGGATTTATCGGCTCGCACGTGGTGAAGCACCTATGCGACCGTGGATATGCGGTGCTGGTTATTGACGACCTCTCAACCGGATTTCGGGAGCTTGTGGACACACGAGCGACTTTTTTTGAGGGTTCTATCGCGGACAGTGCTCTTTTAGAGAAGATACTTCCGGGTGTCGCTATGGTCTTCCATCTTGCCGCAACCTCTACCGTAAACTTTTCACTGTCCAATCCAAAAATCTATTTTGAAAACAACGTGATGAACGGCATAGTGCTTCTTGACGCGATGCGCAAGTTCGGGGTAAAGAAATTGGTCTACGCATCCAGCGCCGCTTCCTACAACGGAAAGAAGCGCACTCCCATTGCGGAAACCGACCCCGTAGGCCCGCTCAATCCCTACGGCGCCTCCAAACTCGCATTTGAGCAGGTGATAAGCGCGTACTTCCACTCGTTTTGCATAGAAGGGACGGCACTGCGGTTTTTCAACGTGTACGGGCCGAATGACGGACAACCCAATAATCCGCGGGCAATTCCAATGTGGCTGGAAGCAGGACTGGCTAAAAAGAAAGTCCCGTACTACTGGAAGGGTAAACAGAAACGCGACTATATTTTTGTTGAGGACGTGGCGCGCGCGGTGGTCCTTGCCGGTGAGAAAGCAAAAGGTTTTAACGTGTATAATGTGGGAAACGGAAAGGGGATGTGGATGATAGACATCCTGCGAGAGCTAGAAGATATCCTCGGCGAGAAATTCGTGTTACAGGATATGGGAGAGCGACTCGGCGACCCTAAATATGCCGTCGCCGACACCCGAAAGATAAAGAAAGAGCTCGGTTTTGAACCGAGCGTTGGTCTTCGGGAAGGATTGGAGAAGACCGTCGCCTATTATCGCAGTCGCCCCCGCTCATAATTCTTATTCTTATTATTCCATATTCCATAATTCATCTCCTCTATGTTACTTAGCAAAATCTCAACATTTTTAAAAAAGGTAATCCGAAAATGCGGGCTGATGCCCGCGGTTTCCGCGCTTGATAAGGTTCGTTGCCTCGTCATAAAAAAGTGGTGCGTTCTTACCGGAAGAAATCCTCTGGAGTATATTTACAACGATTCTTTTTTCAGCGTCGCACGGCACGAATCGGTTTTGGAACAGACTCCGAAAATTCTCGCCGAAACCGTTTTTGCGTTTTACAAACCCAAGAAGGTTATTGATTTCGGGTGCGGGTGCGGGATTTATTTACGCGAGTTTGAGAAACTGGGCGCCGAGGTGTTCGGTATTGATGGCAGTCCCGCGGCAAAGCGTAATCTCGCGATAGACCAAAAGAAATTTCTGCTCGCCGACCTCACGAAACCCGTCTCCGTTTCGGGGAAATACGACTGCGCCATCTCCTTTGAAGTTGCCGAACATATCCCCACGAATACCTCCGAAACACTGGTGGATAACATCACCCGCGCGAGCGACCTTGTCGTCTTTACCGCCGCGCACATTGGGCAGGGCGGGCACGACCACATCAACGAGCAGGACCCGTCATTCTGGGTCGCGCTGTTTCAGAAAAAGGGATTTGAGCTTCTCGCCGAAGATACTAAAAAGCTCCGAAAAACGCTTTCGGACGCCGGAGCCATCTTCTGGCTCGTGGACAATATCTCGGTGTTCAAAAAGCGACAGTGACCTGTAGGAGTTTAACTCCTACAAGATGTACGACTCGCTAGAGACGAGGAGATGTATCCTTGCTATTTTTTCTTTTCGCCGATGAAGTAGATGAAGGCCGAGACCTCTATCGCGCGGGGGAAGAGATTGAACAGGAGGTCAAAGATGCGGAGTGGAGAGAGGATTGCCATAAAGAAGTAGGTGGCGAGGTTGTACGCCGATTCTGAAATCACGGAAAAGGGAAGCGCGAGGAAGTACATAAGAAAGGTGACGAGTGCCGAAGCGGGACCACCGAGCGACCCAACTTTTTTGGGTGTGAAGTCATAAAACTTTTGTTTGAGTCCTTCGTGCGTGAGCCGACTGTAGTCGTTTGGCGAGGCGTGGAAAGGCATAATGAACGGAATGCTGATATAGGCAAGCCCTCCCGGTTTGACGACCCTACGCATCTCGCGCATAGCACTTTCCGCGTTCGGCGTGTGTTCTATAGTGGACTCGGAAATGAGCATATCAACGGAGCCATCTTTGAAGGGGAGTGAGGAAGCATCGGCCACGACGTCCACGTTCTTAAACGGAAAAATATCAAGGTTGATGACGTCGGGGTGTACCTTCGTGATACCCGAGCCGACATTCACGATGATTTTGTTCTTGACGTCTTTCCCGAAGGCTTTCTCAATGGTGCGCCACGGGCGCTCACCGAAGTAGGAGACACTGCCGATGGCATAGGTCAAAAACATAAAAAGTCTCGGCGACTTTTTCACGAGCGATTTGAGGCGGTTCACGAACTGCTTCGCCTCCGCGTCATATTTTTGCATCATGGCGTCCGCGTCTTTGGTGAAGCAGAGTTTCCCGTGGAGAACGGGGAAGCTTTCCGAGCAGGAAGAACAGACCAGTTTGTTTTCCCGAAGTGAGAGCCCTCCCTTTTTACAGACGGGGCATTGCAATGCGTTGAGGAAGCTATTGGAGAGTAATTCCATAGCCGTCATAGTAAGATATAATGAGGACCTACGCAATCGGTGTCATGCCACTCTAAAGTGGAATTCGTGGCCTTTAAAGCAACGTGCTTCTGGATTCCTGCCTTCGCAGGAATGACAGAAAACTACGAAATGCACACATTTTCTTAATACCAAAATATGCTATCAGCCTTACGTTCACATATCCTCGCGGTTCTGTTCTCGCTTCTCGTAAGTGCCCTTTACGGTGTGCCGTTGGTGCTCTTTCCGCTGTCTATGGGGGACGCGTATCAGGGGGTCGCGATGCTCCGGACCGCGAATGAGGATTCCTATTTGGGAAGGATACACGATATTGTAGACGGGCACGGGGCACTGGGGTCTCCGTTCTTGTTTGAATATAAGGACCAGCCTCCGCTTGCTCCTCCGACCGGTGAATGGCTCTACGCGCTCCCCGCGCTCCTCTTTGATGTCTCGCTCGTCACGGTACTTGCGGTAAGTAAGTTCGTCTTACCCGCCATTCTTTTTTTGCTTGTCTACGCGCTTATCCTGCGACTCACCGAAAACACCGGATGGCAAGCGAAACTGAATGCCGTCGCGGGCGCTCTTTTTGTGGTGCTTGGCTACGACCTTATTGATTATCGGACAGTAGCTCTGTACCTCAAAGGGATTGATGCTCCCGCTTCTTTCTTGCTTTGGGCTCGTCCGGTAAATCCGATTATCGGCGCTCTGCTCCTTTTTTCTTTTTTGTTGTGTGTCGTCGCAATTCTCCGAAACACTTCGTCACGCAAAAAAATGGTTTGTGGCGGAGCACTCTTTCTCGCGCTGATGTTCAGCAGTTACTTTTTCAGCTGGGGGATGGCGCTCTCGGTACTTGGTATGCTCATCCTGCTTCTTCTCGTACGCAAAGAGTACAAAACCGCGGGGGCGCTCGCGCTCATCGTGCCCCTCGGCGTACTTCTCGCCACCCCTTACTTTTTCGGAGTCTGGCGAGCTTCGCAGAGCCCATGGTACGGCGCTTCGGTCTTGCGGAACGGACTGTTTCTCACGCATTACCCGATTTGGAACAAGCTCCTCCTGGCGACACTTCTTTTCTTTCTGGTGGCGCTCGCGGTTGATTTCTTTCTGAAAAAGAAAAAGGGAATTGCCGTTTCCGTGGAGCCGTGGCATCTCCTCACGCTTTCGTTTCTCCTCGGCGGTTTTTGGGCGTACAGTCAGCAAATCGTCACGGGGAGAACCATTTGGCCGTATCATTTTGTGCAGTACACCATTCCACTCGCCATGATAGTGGTGCTCGTGATAGCCTTTCGTGTGCTACGCGAGCACAGCAAAGCGCTGTGGACAGGACTTATCTCCGTGATTATTCTTTCGTCGCTCACGTTCGGTATCTACACGCAGGTGAGCGCGTATCGCGGGGCTCGCCCGTATTTTGCGGGACTTCAGCACTACGGCGCGCTCTTCTCGTGGCTGAACGCGAAAGAGAAAGACTGCGTGGTGTTCGTAAATGAAGACCGTCCCGAGACGGTAATGCTGAACACCGTTATTCCCGCCTATACGCACTGCAATCGGTACGCTTCTTCAGAGCTCTACTCGCTTATGCCGGAGGAGAGAGCGCTTGAGAGCTATTTTGTCACTCTACGGCTACGGGGTGTGTCCAGTGAGGCAATTGAAAGCTATATGCAGGAGCATAAAAGCGAGGCGGGAGGGTATCTTGCTTCCAATTGGCAGGGAGTGTTTGGGGTGAAGGACTTTCCCGATTTTTCCGACCCGCTCCTTTCCGCACGAATACTGGACTTTCCGGTACAGTACAAAGAGTTTATGCGGAAAGATTTTGAGCAGGAGCTTCGGCGATATCGTCTGGATTATATTCTCATCAAGGGCGAACCGTCGGGAGAAGCGCAAAACCTTCTGCGGGCACGACCGGTTCTGTATACAGACGGGGATATAAAGGTGTATCAATTTTAATCAGTATGAGTTTACGCGAAATCTACAAAACCTATTTCAGTTTCCCCGTGCTTGATAGCCTTATCAAAGCGCTTCTTAAACGTGCGGTTACCGCGGTTGCCTTCGTCAAAGGATTTCATTTTCCTCAAAACTATTTCCGCCGGCAAAGATGGGAAATGCTCACCGGTCGTTATGAACCGGACAGCGTGGCGGTATTCAAGAGTCTAATCAAACCCGGGATGACCGTGGTTGATGTTGGCGCGCATATTGGCTACTTCACACGGCTTTTCTCGGGGCTCGCTGGAGGAACGGGGAGGGTGCTTGCACTTGAAGCCGACCCGTTCATTTTCACGCTTCTTAAAAAGAATATCAGCCGAAAGGGAAATGTCGTGGCACGGCAAATAGCGGTCAGTGACCAGAGCGGTGCGATAGACTTCTATCACAGCGATGAGAAAAGCGGGTGCGGTTCGGTGGTGGAAAATCTTCCCGCCACATTTAGGAAGACAAAGCTGACTGTCCCCGCAGGGTCGCTCGATACTCTACTTCAGGAACAGGGAATTACCCGTGTTGATTTTATCAAGATGGATATTGAAGGAGGCGAACCGAGAGCGCTTTCAGGAATGCGGAAGACTTTGGAAGAGAACCCTGCTATCATACTCGTCACTGAATTCGCGCCCGAATGGCTCCGCGCGGGAGGTATGGAACCACTTCGGTTTTTGGAGACGCTTAAAGGTTTCGGCTTTAGCCTCTACGCGATTATTGACGGCTCACTTCTCCCGTTCAACCCGAAGACAGAGGAGGAAATGCGCGCCGGGATGCCGTCGTATTTTATGAATATCTGTTGCAAACGGGACTGATAACACGGGACGAGGCTAGGCGGTTATAGCTGTGCTGTTTATTACAAAATCTAGTATCTATGCCTAAAAAAGCAATCATAAGCGGTATCACCGGACAGGACGGCTCCTACCTTGCCGAGCTCTTGCTTGAGAAAGGATACGAAGTCTATGGACTGCAGAGACGGGCGAGTCTTCCGAATACCGGTCGCGTGGACCATCTCTACGGCAAGAAAGGATTCAATCTCACCTATGCCGACCTTTCGGACAGCTCCAACCTTCTTCGTGTCATCAAAAAGATTGAGCCAGACGAGTTTTACAATCTGGGAGCCCAGAGCCATGTCGGGGTAAGTTTTGATTTACCGGAGTTTACCGTGAACACGAACGCGCTCGGACCCCTGCGCATTCTTGAAACGATTAGAAATCTCGGAATGCCGATACGGTACTATCAAGCGAGTTCATCGGAGATGTTTGGTAAGATTTTGGAGAACCCACAAAAGGAAACCACCCCGTTCAATCCGCAGTCACCTTATGGCCTGTCCAAGGTATTCGCCTACCACATCACCAAGATATATCGCACCGGCTACAACATCTTTGCCTCCAATGGAATCTTGTTCAATCATGAGTCTCCCCGTCGTGGCATTAACTTTGTGACACGTAAAGTCACGATGGGACTCGCGCGCATTTCGCTCGGACTTCAAAAAACCCTTCGGCTCGGCAACTTGGACGCAAAACGCGATTGGGGGTATGCCAAAGATTATGTGGAAGCCATCTGGAAGATACTTCAGCACACAGAGCCCGACGATTTTCTCATCGCGACCGGAGAAACACACTCGGTGCGCGAGTGGGTGGAAGAAGTGGGGAAACACCTCGGTATGGAGATTGTCTGGAAAGGAAAAGGACTTGAAGAAAAAGGGATAGACCAAAAGACCGGAAAAACGGTTGTTGAAATTGACCCCATTCACTTTCGGCCGAACGAGGTTGAGTTCCTGCAAGGAGACGCGTCAAAAGCGAGGAAGCTCTTGAACTGGACGCCGAAGACAACTTTCTCCGCTCTCGCGAAGCTGATGACCGAGGCAGACCTCATTTATGTAAAGCGCGAAGCGGCCGAGGGACATCCGGTGGTAACCCAGCAGAAGTTTCAGGCGTAGAAATAATAACCAAACATCAATCACCAATAACCAAACCCAATAATCAATAACCAGCAACCAATGGAGTCAAATAAGCAACATCCATTTGATTTGGAGAGGAGAACAACTGAATTTGCAAAACAGGTCATACTCCTTTGCCGAAAGCTTCCCAGAGACGCAGTGAACACTAGATTGGTTAGTCAAGTAGTCGGTTCCTCGGGTTCAATTGGGGCAAACTATCGCGAAGCAAATGACGCATTGGGGGCAAAAGATTTCGTGAGTCGGTTGCGGATATCTCGTCGTGAAGCTAAGGAGACGATGCACTGGCTGGAACTTATAGAAACTGCAAACCCAGAGTGCAGGACAGAGATTAAGCCACTGAACAACGAGGCGATTGAATTATGCAAGATACTTTCCACTATTATTAAAAAGAATGGCGGTTAGTTCTTCGCCCTGTTTCTTTTTGATTATTGGTGTTTGGTTATTGATTATTACTATATGCAAAAATTCTTTTTAGGAAAAAAACTGGTTGCTTTCAAAGCCTCGCTTATGAGTGTGCGTGAAGGCACGCACCCGCTCTCTTCACCTGAAGACGCGCTCCAAATTATGACGATGAAGCGCGCGAAAGGGCATGTCGCCAAAGCACATCGTCATGTTCCCGCGCATCGGGAAACGGAGCTTCTGCAGGAATGCCTCATCGTCATCAAGGGCAAAATACGTATTGACCTCTTTGATACCGACAAGCGGTGTTTTAAGAAGGTCGTCGTGAAGGAAGGGGAGGCCATGATTATTCTGGACACCGCGCACGAGGTTCACTATCTGGAGGATACGCTCGCGTACGAGCTCAAAAACGGCCCCTTCATCGACGACAAAGAGTTTATCTAGCTCTTAACTTTGTAGAATTTCTTGATAGCACCAATGATGTGGTCTATTTCCTCGTTCGTGAGTTGTGAGGAAGAGGGAAGCCAGAGACCGCGGGTGGCGTAGCGCTCGCTTACGGGGAAACTCTTGCCGACGTAGTCTTTTTTGTATACCTCTTGCGTGTGCACGGGCGGATAGAAAAATCTCGTATCAACGCCTTCTTTTTTGAGGTGTGTGGCGAGCTTAGCGGGCTCATCCACGAAGATATCCATAAACCACGGAGTGGTGACGCTCAAATCGGTCTTAATAAACTCAACCTGTGGCGTGTCCGCGAGGCCGTCCTTGAAACGGGCGAACATTTCCTTTTTGCGCTTCATACGCCACGGAAGTTTCTTAAACTGCTCCACGCCAAGGAGGGCGAGCACCCCCGACATTTTGAAGTTAAAGCCAAAGTGGTCGTGAATGTCAGGTCCTTTTCCGGTCCGCCCAAAATCCTTGAGGAGTTTTATTTTCTCGTTCCATTTTTCACTACTCGTGACCAGCACCGCGCCTTGCGTGGTTGAAATAATCTTAAACAGGCTGAACGAGAAACTGCCGATGTCGCCGAAGGTGCCCAAATGCTTTTTGAAGAAATGAGTGCCCTTGTAGTACGAGCCGAGCGCTTGCGCGGCGTCCTCAATCAGAAAGAGAGTGTGCTTTTTGCAAAACGCGACGACCTCATCCATATTTCCCGAGCGACCGTTGAGAGGTACATACATCATCGCCTTGGTGCGGGGCGTGAGGGCTTCTTCCGCTCGTGTGAGGTCTAAGCATAGGGTTTCCTTTTCAATGTCCACCAAGACCGGTTTGAGACCAATGATAAGGCACGAGTTCGGAGTGGCAATCATCGTGGAGTCCGGAACAAGAACTTCATCCCCGGGTTTTAATTCAAGCGCGAGGAGCGCCTGCGTGAGCGAAATAGTGCCGTTCAGGGTCGTGACGGCAAATGAAGCGCCGGTCACATCCCGAACCGCCTTTTCAAACTCGGCGTTCCATGGGCGACCCTTTAGGTTGCCTTTGAGATAGTCGGAAACGGCCTTCGCTTCCTCTTCGCCGAACCATGCTTCCATTTGAGGTATGTGCATATAGTCTGTAATCTTATGGCCATTACTTTTGTTATAAGCGACGTAGAGCGAGGAAAATAGGAGCTCTGATTTCATCGAGCGAGGCTAGCAGGGAAACGTCTTCGCTTACCTGCTGGCCGAGTAAGATGAAATATCGTGTGCGATGCTCCTATTTCCGAGCCGAGGAGCTTATATGGTTCTTCCTGAACCATATAGTATACCCCCACACCAACTTTGTCCCAAAGTTGGTGTGGGGGTATACTACCTCACTGAATCCCGTAGTAGAATTGGGGGTCGCGAAAGTGATGATACTTTTTTAAACGCCACGTCGCATAATGAGTACTAGCCATTACTATTAACGATTGCGCTACCGTCTTCGCAGAAGACAACCCGCAATTTCACTACGGGATGAAGATTTTTTTCATTACATCCAAGCTAAAAAATAAAGACACCGCGTCGGGTTCGGTCATTGAGATTGACTACATGATGCGGGAGCTCGTGCGCCTTGGGAATGAGGTCACCGCGGTGACGGTGTACTCGCGTGACAACGACCTTACCGAAAAAACTCCCTACAAGGTATATAACGAGCACGTGACGACCCCGCGCCTTATCCCCGCGCAACTTGCCGTCTACCGAATACTTAAGAAGTACGAAAAGGATGCCGACATCTTTCATATTGACGCGCAGTATATGTACGGAGGCGGACTCTATCGACTGCTCGGAGGCATCCGTCCGCTTTTTGCGTATCTCATCAGGCCTCCGCTCATTAAAGACGAATACGTCTCCTATTTCTTCCAGAAGCGTTTTCAGAAAAAAGGGTGGTCACTCGGAGAGGTTCTGCGAGGCGCTAAAAAGAAAATCAGATATGCGATTGAGCGCTTTCTTTTGACGCCCATTCTCGCCGACCGTGTTGACTTCGTTTCCTGTCTCAATCCGCTCCTCCTCAAGGAGCATCGCGATTTTGGTCTGCGGAAGGCACGCTACGGGCTCATCATCGGTGATACCTACCCAATGGAGAGTGTGATGCAAGAGGCCGGTATCACGGAGGAGAGCTACGCGCTCCGCGCGGGAAAAAACGAAAAGGTGGTTCTGTACTGTTCGGGCAGAATGGCGCCCGGGAAAGGCTACGACCTCCTTCTTGAAGCGTTCGCGCGTGTAAAAAACAAAGAGCGATTTAAAGTACTGCTCGGGGGCAGTGGCCCCGAAGAGGGAATGGTTCGGCAGGCAATCATAGATCTAAAGCTTGAAGCGTATGTGGAGCTTACGGGATGGGTCAGTCGCGAAAAGATGTTTGACTATCTGAAGGTGACCGACATCTATGTCTTCGCCCGTTGGGGCACGACACTCTCGGCGCTCACGCTCATGGAAACCCTTACCTTCGGCATTCCACTCATCGTGCCGAGAGGTACGGGACTCGCGTGGACGGCGGGGAAGAGCGCACTCACCTTTGAACGGGAAAATCCCGACGACCTCGCAAGGCAGATTGAACGCCTCGGCGAGGACGTGATGCTACGGAAAGAACTTTCCCGCGAGTGCGCAAAGCGACTCAAAGAAGCGGACATTGACCCGCGTCAGACGATTGTCGCTATCAATGTGATTATGAAAAGCCTAGTGTTTAGCCCCAGAGATAACTATCCGCTTCAAGAATTTCTTAACGGGTACGGGCATCCTCGTAAGTAGTTGATAGAGTTTTTGCGCAAGGAGCAGTGTCTCTCCGTAGCCTCGCATATAGAAACCCTGAAGAGTGTCACCAGAGCGAGACTCTTTTGTTTTTTCCATAATTGTCGTGGTGTCCACGATGCGGATATTTCTCCATCCCCTTTTTCCCAGCACAAACCTCCTAAGGATTTGTTGTGGTCCCGGCCAGCCGTGGAACGGTTGCCCCTCTTTGATGACGACACGAAGGGCGGGGTAGGTGTTGTGCAGAGCAATCGTGCCTCCGTCTATGACGAGTTTGCTCCACGTCAGGAAATCTTCTTTGCCCGGTTCATAGGCGTGATAGTTGACGTCAAGATAGAGAAGCTCAATCGGTTTATTCCAAGCGTGAGCGACTTTGTCCGAAAAATCCCGTATAGGCTCTACCGTATTGGTCAGTCCCGCCGTTTCCATATTTTTCTTGAACTCATCAAAGGTCCATATCGCCTCTCCTCCCCGCTTCGCGAGGTGGTCCGGACTTCCCGTGTGCGGGTCTATCGCGAAGACGCGGATGTTTTTTCCCGCCTCCGAGCCAAGACCGAGCGCGACCGTTGATTTTCCTTTCCACGACCCAATCTCCACGATGACTCCTTTTCCCGTACAGGCCTTGGCTAAATCAAAAAGCGTATGGAGTTCGGGGTCGGACGCCCACCCTTGTATGGGGTCCGCGTATTCGTGCAGTCGTGTTTTTTCGGCAAGGGTTGGCATATAGTTACTTTGAGTTACGAAACTTTTGTCTTGTCATTCCTGCGGAAGCAGGAATCCAGAATATATGGACAGATACTGGATTCCAGCTTTCGCTGGAATGACAGAAGTGCGCCAGATTCCGTAGTTTGGTATTCACAGTAGTTAAGAAAGTTTTGGAGTGAGATGTAATTTTCCGGCGAGATAATCCACGAAGACCGCCACTTCTTTTTTCTTCTTTTCCATTTCGGTAGACCCTTCCTTCAGCCACAGTTGTACAAGGTCAAGTGGAGCGCCTTCCTTGAGCAGTGCCGTAATGAGATGTATCAGTGAGACCTCATCAGAGGATGACCGCTCCAACTGCTCCTTGATAAGGGAGGGGAGGTTCGTAATCGCGGTACACTTTTTTACCGTCGGGAGTATGTTGTAGAACGTGTCACCGAAGGTGATAACCGGCTTCTGCATCAATAACGCCTCCCACCCACTCGTACCGGTGAGCGTTACCACGAGCTTCGCGTGTTTTAGAATGTCAAAATTGACCACGGAGGGAGGAAGCAGTTTGAGGTTGGGAATCTTTTTCAGTTCTTGGTAGTAGCTCCTCGGTCTATATCCCCACATACCGGGGTGCTCTTTGACGTAGAGGGTCATAGACATAGGGAGTGAACGGGCTATTTGTTTGCACAGGGAGAGCTGGTCGCTCCAGAACGGAGCAAAGAGCGCGATGGACATTTCCGGTTCAAGCTGAAGGGGGTAGAAAACAAATTCCTCCTTTGGATTAAAGGTGTCATAGAAACGCTGAAAACCCAGAAGCACCCGCATCTTTCGTTTAGTGCGGTCAAGCAGAATGTAGAAAGGATTTTTGATGTAATCGCGACTTTGATAACGGAAATAATCTCGGGTGTTGCGCACGAGCCAATAAATTGATTTTCCGATATGGCGCGGTAAAAGAAATCTGAACTGTCTGCCTCGGTTTACCGGTCTCTCTTTGAGGGTGTCGTATGCGGTGTATGGCGCGGGGTTTTCGCGGAATGCGCGGAGGATGGCCTCTGCTCGAGACGCTTCTTCCGTGAGAACGAAAGTCTTCTTTTGAAGCTTCTCATACACGTCTTGCACAAAGGTGAGCCCGTGGTAGTCCTCGGTGAGCGTATAGTTCACCCCGATACGTTCCGACACAATGAACAACGTCTTTATTCCCCGCTTCTTCGCAATGTGATAGAGCAGAAAACAACTGACGTCGGTAATCACCGAAAAGATAATCACGTCGGGCCTTTCTGTGTCCAGAAACGCGATAATTTTTCTTGCGCTTCCCGTGAGCGTGCGCATCATTTCTTCGTGGGAGAGCAGTGGGGTGTGGTAGGGGTACTCGCGAAGACCAAGTCCATAGCGCACCGTACGGTCAATTTCGATATATGGCCAGAGGTTCGGAAGGCCGTAGTCCTGTTCCAACTTCGCGAGATAGACAAGGTCAAGCGGTTCGTTTTTGTAGGAGTTGTGAAGGTCAGCTTCCATCAAGAAAGCGGAATAGGAAATCTCTTTTTGGGCTCTAAGAAAATCAAGGCTTGGCGTGAGCTCAACGTATGCGCAAAAATCCGTTACCCCGTAGCGCTCTTTGAGGTTTATGGCCATCGCGTGCCCGGTATAGGCAAATTGACGTTGTAATTGAAGGCAGATTTTCATAAACTTAGGCAGTATGGTGCCGATACTCCATTGTAACAAAAGGCTCGTTTCCGCGGTTTTGAAAAGGAATACTTATAATAACCACGTACGCGGTCTCTTTGTCATACGCCATGATTTCTCTTGAAGAACTGAAAAGAACCCGACAAAAGCTCGAGGGACCGCGCGCCTCTCTTCGCGTACTGGGGACGGAAGACGCTACCGAAGACTATTCCCGTTGGCTTTCCGACCCTGAAGTGAATCGCTTTCTCGCGACCAAAGGCGCGACCATTACCGAACTCAAGCAGTATATCACGACGAAAAATCAAAAAGACGATTGCGTTCTTCTCGGTATTTTTCTCGCGGGTACGGAGACGATGGTGGGCACCGTTAAACTTGAATATATTGACACGGTCGCAAAGACGGCGGATATCGCGATTATGCTCGGCGACCGCAAGTACGCGGGGCAGGGACTCGGAGGCGAAGCGATGCAAATTTTGATAGACTACGCATTTTCAGACCTCGGTCTTTCGGAGATAACGCTTGGTGTCGTCGCTCAAAATAGGGGAGCGGTCCGCGCCTACGAAAAGTTGGGGTTTACGGAAACCGGAAGAAAACTCGGTGTGGTAGAGTATGGGGGAGAGCGATACGACCAGATGACGATGAAGTTACAAAAAAACAGTTAGGCTCTTACCCTCTTTTAGTTATTGGTTATTGGTTATTGGTGTTTGGTTATTTTATGCATATTCTCGCCATTATTCCGGCTCGCGGAGGAAGCAAGGGGATTGTAAACAAAAATATCCGCGCGTTCGCGGGTAAACCGCTTCTCGCGCATACCATAGACACGGCACAAGGGTCGCGCAAAATTAACCGGATTGTGGTGTCCACCGATTCCAAGAAAATCGCAGACGTCGCGAAAAAGTACGGAGCGGAAGTGCCGTTCCTGCGCCCACCGGAATTTTCGGGAGACAGCGCGAAAGTGGCGGATGCGATTACGCACCTACTTTTCAAGATGCGTGAGGACGAGGGCTACGTGCCGGACTATATCGTGCTCCTTCAACCAACCTCTCCGCTTCGCGCCACCGCCGACATTGATAGCGCGATTGACCTTCTCCTCAAACGGAAGGCTCCGGCGGTCGTGAGCGTGTGCCGTACGGAACAACTCCTGTTCGCCAAGGACAAGGAGGACACCCTTGTGCTCATGAGTGACGAAACTTTTTTGGCGTCAAGCAACCGTCAGGAGCTCAAGGACACCTACAAGCTTGATGGCTCTATGGTCTACGCGCTCCGCACTGACGTATTTCTGAAAGAGAAAAGTTTTCTTCCCACAGGAGTCATCGGCTACGAGATTCCACGCTGGCGCGCCATTGATATTGATGAACCGCAAGATTTTCTGGTCGGGGAACTCATCTTTAAAAACCGGAAGAAGATTGAGCAGGCGCTTAAAAAATTTCATTGAAGTTCCATTATCACCATGAAAAAGCAACCGCAACTTAAAAAAGGAAAGGGAACCGCGCTCTGGGAAAAAGCGAAAAAGCTGATACCCGGGGGTAATCAACTTCTCTCCAAACGCTCGGAGATGTTTCTTCCTGGGTTCTGGCCCGCGTACTACGAAAAGGCAAAAGGGATAGAGGTTACCGACCTTGATGGGAAAACCTATCTTGATTTTTCAATCATGGGAGTGGGCGCGTGCATACTTGGGTACGCGGACAAAGACGTGAACACGGCGGTCAAGCGGGCGGTTGACCTTGGCGGAATGTCCACGCTCAATTCTCCCGAGGAAGTGGAACTTGCCGAGCTTCTCTGCGAGCTTCATCCTTGGGCCGAGAAAGCGCGCTTTGCTCGGACAGGAGGTGAATCTATGGCGGTTGCGGTTCGTATCGCGCGGGCGCATAGCGGAAAATCCACCATTGCTTTTTGCGGATATCACGGATGGAGTGATTGGTACTTGGCCACCAACCTTGCCGATGGCAAGAGTTTGAATGAACATTTACTCGCTGGTCTCGACCCTGCCGGCGTGCCCCCCGAGCTCCAAGGCACGGTACTTCCGTTCTCATATAATCGGATAGACGAACTTGAGGCGCTTGTGGAGAAACACGGAGACATCGGCGTGATTGTCGTCGAGACGGTGCGTCATCACGAGCCCGAAGATGGATTTCTGCAGAAGGTACGTGCTATCGCGAAGCGTATAGGCGCGGTGCTTATCTTTGACGAGATTACGGTCGGCTGGCGGATAGCCATCGGCGGAGCGCATCTCTACTACGGCGTTACCCCCGATATTGCGGTGCTGGGGAAGTCCATCGCGAATGGTTTTGCGATGGGGGTGATTATCGGAACGAAGGAGGTGATGGATTCGGCGCAAAAGACGTTCATCAGCAGTACGTTTTGGACGGAGCGCATCGGCCCCACGGCCGCGCTCGCGACTATTCGCAAGATGAAGCGGATAAAACTTCCCGCGCATCTTTCACGTATTGGACGAAGTATTGGGGACGGTTGGAAGAAGCTCGCGCACAAGCACGGCCTCAACATCGCGGTGCACGGACCGGAAGCACTCGTGGGTTTCGCGTTTCAGTACGGGGAGGAGAGTCAGGCGGTCCGCACGCTCTTTACGCAGGAAATGCTCCGTCGTGGGTTTCTCGCGTCGGGGAGCGTGTATGTTTCGTACGCACATACGGAAAAATTGGTGAAGCGCTACCTCCTTGCCGTTGACGACGTGTTCGGATTGCTCGCAAAGGCGATAGCGGAAAAGAAGGTTACCGCCATGCTTCAGGGAGGGGTGGCGCACAGCGGTTTTCAAAGGCTGACGTAATATGACTCAAACCTCGCTCACATTTTTGCAAATCGGGCTCGGGTCAATGGGAAAACGCCGTGTGCGCAATCTGCTTTCGCTTGGCGAAAAAAATATCATCGGTTTTGATTTCTCCGCGGACAGGCGAAAAGAAGCCGAAGAAACATACGGCATACGGACGGTTGATTCACTCGGGAAGCTGAAGGAGAGTGAGTACGACGTTGTTATCATTTCAACTCCACCGGAGGTGCACGGCGACTATCTTCGGTTCGCGGTAAGCACGAAGAAGCATTTTTTTGTTGAAGTGGCCACAAGCGATGATGGATACGCGGAAGTACGAGCGAATAAGGACGCGACGGTCAAAGCGCCTTCATGCACCTATCGCTTCGGTCCCGCGGTGCAGATGATGAAGAAGTGTGTCGCGGAAGGGAAGATAGGAAAGGTTTTGGCCTTCCAGTATCATATGGGCCAGTACCTTCCCGACTGGCATCCGTGGGAAGATTATCGAACGGTGTATTTTGCAAAAAAAGAATCCAGCGCCTGCCGTGAGATGTTTGCCTTTGAACTTGTCTGGCTGAATTATCTCTTCGGGTCCACGGTGAAAGAGGTCGCGGGTTCCATCGGGAAGCTCTCTAGCCTTGAAATGGACGCGGATGACACGCTGACCTCGGTAATTACCTATGAAAATAACGTGAGGGGGACACTTCTCATTGATGTTATTTCAAGGAAGCCATTTCGCACGCTTCGCATGCTCGGTTCGGAAGGAGTGCTCGAGTGGGAGCGGTTCAATCAGGAGGTTCGCGTCTATAACGCTCTGTCCAAGCAAACGGAGGTGATTCCCATTCCGAAAGGAAATCCCGAAAGAGTGTATGTAAACGGGAAGGAGATGTATCTTGACGGGGAGGAGATGTATGTTGAGGAAATGAAGACGTTTCTGGATGCCGTCAAAGGACTCGCGCCCTATCCCTACTCATTTGAGGAGGACCACATCAATTTGAAAGCACTTCAAACACTCATTACTAAACGAATTTAAAAAAATGAAACGAACCGCAACGAAACAACAGAAAGAAGCACTCACATACTTCGGAAAGTATGCGGGGGATTGGGACAGAAAGGCCCGAACGACAAAACAAAGTGAGGTCAACGTTATCGCGGAGCGCAATGATTTTGTACTCAAGGTCGTGAGTGAACGAAAACGGGTCAGGTCCGCGCTTGATGTGGGATGCGGAACGGGAGATTTGGTTCGCGCACTCGCGAAGGAAGGCGTACGCGCCGTTGGAGTTGATTTCGCCAAGGAGATGATAGAAACGGCAACCGAGCACGCGAAGAGTGAACGTCTCCCCCTCGCGCGTTTTGAACAGGCTTCAATTTTTGACTACACGGCTCCAGCCGGCGCGTTTGATAGTATTTCCGCGAACGGGTTTATTGAATATATTTCGTACGCGGAGCTTGAGCGATTTCTCTCGCTCGCGTCAGAGTGGCTTTTTCCGGGCGGGTCGCTCGTGCTCGGTTCCCGCAATCGCCTTTTTAATCTTTTCTCGCTGAATGCGTTTACCGAAGAAGAACTCAAGGGAGGAAACGCCCCAATGCTTCTCGCGGAGGCTCTCGCCATCGCGCGGGCAAAAAGTATCGCCGATATTTCAGACGTCGGAACGGTCCCGCTTCAAAAAGAGGGAACGAAGCATACCGGCACCGGTATTGGTGTCGCGACACGATATCAGTTTACGCCGGTGCAACTCATCACCATCCTTCGCAAACACGGGTTTGAAGCGATGGAGCTTTTTCCCATTCATATTCACGGCGCGCCACCGTCGTTTAAGGAGGCGTATCCCGAAGCGCACGGCACCATCGCGAACCTGCTTCAGAACTACGCGGGAGAAACGATGAGTTTACTGCCACAGTCGTCATCATTTATGATTCATGCGAAAAAAAAGTAACGGCTCGCCGAAGGTAACCATCGTGATGTATCACTACGTGCGGGATATGGCGCGCACAAGGTACCCCGACCTCAAGGCGCTAGACAGTGGCGCATTTCTAGGACAGATACGGTATTTCCTGAAGCACTATTCGGTTATCAGGATGGAAGAACTGCTGGAGGCGGTTACGAAAAAAAAGAAGCTTCCCGAAAACGCGCTTCTCCTCACCTTTGACGATGGATACAAGGACCATGTTGAGTTTGTTTTTCCCGTGCTGAATAAATTCGGCATTCAGGGAAGTTTTTTCGTGCCGGTGGAGGCGGTGAGCAAGCATAAGGTGCTTGATGTGAACAAGATACACTTCATACTTGCCTCCGTTTCGGACAAAGAGAAGATACTTGCCGATATGCGCGCGCTCTTGAAACGATACAAAGCGAAGTACAAACTAAAGTCAGAAGACGAGTACCTGCGTCTACTTGTGGCGGAGGAATGTCGCTATGACACCAAGGAAGTGGTCTTCATCAAGCGGATGCTTCAGCGGGAACTCCCCGAGAAATTCAGAACGCTCGTTACGGATGTTTTGTTCAGGAAATATGTTACGGAAGATGAAGCGTCGTTCGCCCGTGAACTATATTTGAATAGCGACGACATTAAGCGGATGAGGGACGGCGGTATGTATATCGGCAGTCACGGGTATAATCATTATTGGCTAAACACACTTACGCCCAAACGACAGCAAGAAGAAATAAAGAAATCGCTCGTGTTTCTACAGGGACTAAGGTGCAGTCAAAAGCCATTCGCATTTTGCTATCCGTACGGCGCGTACAACGATTCGCTCCTTAAGGTTTTAGAGAAGGCTGGATGTGCGGTCGCGGTAACCACTCGCGTCAGTGTCGCAGACATCGCCACCGATAACCCACTTCTGCTTCCAAGACTGGATACCAATGATTTTCCCAAAACCGAAACATCCTCTAACAAAATGACACGCAAAACGGTTATGGTCTAGGTATACAATCCATGAAGAACAAGACGGAACAAACCATTACGATTGGCGGAAAGAAGGTTGGCACAGGCCAGCCGGTTTTCATCATTGCCGAGGCGGGGGTAAATCATAATGGCGATAAGGCGCTTGCGAAAAAGCTTATTGACGCGGCGGTTACTGCAGGCGCGGACGCGGTGAAGTTCCAGACCTTTGACCCCGAGACGCTGGTCACCAAGGAGGCGAAGAAGGCGGACTATCAGGACCGAAATGAACACATCAAGGGTGGGGGAGAATCCCAGTATGAAATGCTGAAGCGTCTACAGCTTCCGCGCGAAGTGCACGTGGAGCTCAAAGCCTACGCGGAGCAAAAGGGAATCATCTTTCTTTCAACACCGTTCTCGCTTTCGGACGCGAAGTTTCTGAAAGAGCTTGGTGTGGTCGCGTTTAAGGTTGGCTCAAGCGATACTAATAATTTGCCGTTCCTCAAAACCATTGCGACGTGGGGACTCCCCATTATTCTTTCCACGGGAATGTCCGACATGGAACAAGTTAGGGATGCGGTACGAGTGATACAAAATCCCTCCTCCGATAAGAATCGGAGTGCTCCCTTTACGAAAGGGAGAATAGGACGAGCTCCCCTAATCGTCCTGCATTGCACGACGAGTTACCCGGCGCCTCTCGCCGAGGTTAATCTTCGCGCAATGCGGACACTTAGCAAAGAACTGGAGGTGCTCGT
The DNA here is from genome assembly GCA_030649775.1 of bacterium. Classification (GTDB taxonomy): domain Bacteria; phylum Patescibacteriota; class Minisyncoccia; order Phycocordibacterales; family UBA10002; genus UBA10002. The sequence continues at coordinate 23,079 of JAUSFR010000006.1, forward strand.
TGGATTTTCCGACCATACGGAAGGTACGCTCGCTCCTGTGCTCTCCGTCGCGCTTGGCGCCTGTGTGATTGAAAAACATTTGACGCTTGATAAAGAGATGGCGGGTCCCGACCAGAGGGCATCACTTAATCCGCAAGAGTTCGCGGAAATGGTGCGTGCGGTTCGGGATGCCGAGCGCGCGCTGGGGACGGGCGAGAAAGGTTTGTTTGACAGCGAGCGGGAGATTGCGAAGGTTGCGCGAAAAAGTCTCGTGACCGCACGAGCGGTTAAAAAGGGAGAAATCTTTACCGCGGAAAATCTCACGACGAAACGGCCGGGTACAGGGCTTTCTCCCGCGCTGTACGACCGTGTTATCGGCACAAAAGCTCTGCGCAATATTCCAGCGGACACACTTATAACAAAAAATGACTATGCCTCGTAAAAAAATTGCCTACATTTCCGGCACCCGCGCGGACTTCGGACTGATGACGCCCGTGCTTCAGGCGATTGAAAAAAGCGAGAAGCTTTCTCTGCAAGTGTATGCGACCGGAATGCACTTAATGCCGGAATTCGGAGAGACGATACAGGAAGTTACAAAGATATTTCCGAATGTGCAACGGATTGAGTGTGTATTTGAAAGTGACGACCGCGCTGGTATGGCGAAGTTTGCTGGTGCGCTTCTTCCGAATGTTGTTGCCACCTTGTCCAAAGACCGTCCCGACTTTGTCATCTTACTCGGTGACCGAGTGGAGATGCTTGCAATTGCGACCGCGTGTCTCTACCTCGGCATTCCCACGGGGCACCTGCACGGAGGAGAGCGGACGGGAACCTCCGATGAGATTGCAAGGCACGCGATTACCAAACTTTCCTCGCTTCATCTTCCGGCAACCGCGGAAGGTGCCGAGCGCATCACGAAGATGGGGGAAGACGAGTGGCGAGTGGAGATTGTCGGCGCCCCCGCGCTTGATGTTATTTTGCACACAAAGCTACCCGAACCTCGCGAAGTGTCCGTATTCAGCAACCTCCCTGCGTCGGAAAAATTTGTGCTTTTGGTTCAACATCCCGGGGAGCAGAGCGAGGACTCCGGTACCGAGATGGAGAAGATACTCTCCGCACTCAAAAAGATTGCTCTCCCCGTAGTCGCGGTGTATCCTAACGCTGACGCGGGAAGTCAGAACATTATTTCGGCACTTGAAAAAGAGAGGACGAACCCGCTGTTTCGGATATTTAGGAATATTCCTTACGAGATGTTTCTCGCCTTGGAGCGCGACGCGAGCGTGCTCGTCGGTAACTCAAGCTCGGCTCTCATTGAGTCGGCCTCGTTTAAAACTCCCGTTGTTACCGTCGGTGAAAGACAGAAGGGGAGACTCTGTGGCCGAAATGTTCTGCACGTTCCCTGCGAGAGAGAGAAAATCGTCTCCGCTATCCAAAAATCCCTTCACCCTGACTACCTTGCTTCGCTACAAGGAATTGAGAATCCGTGGGGCGACGGAAAAACAGGTCCACGAGTCGCAAAGCTCTTGGAGGAACTCACGATAGACGCGAAACTTTTGAACAAACAAATCAGCTACTAACCGAGTTGTAGTCAGAGCCTGTTCATAATCTAACCGCAGAATATAAAGAAAACAAACGCTTGCCTGCCGAAATGTTCAAAATTCTGCTGCAAATTGGGTCTTTTTTGTCAGCGTATCTCGATATGCTTCCTCAAAATCCCCAATTTTCGCTACGAATTTTGAACATTTCGCCGAGGCATTAGATTCTGAACAGGCTCTCACACTCATTATGGCGAACACACGATTTACCAACTGGGAAAAACCCACCATTCTGCACGGCGTGCCGACCAAATGGAATTGGTTGGTTTTATACCCCGAAGGACTTACCTTAGGCACGAACACCGATATTGGCGCGTTTACGCTCCTTGTCGCCAAACACGGCATTGAGATACAGGAGGAAGTGCAAATCGGTTCCCATTGCGCGATTTACTCGTACTCCACGATTGACGGCAAGGCGGGGAAAGTGACGCTCCAAAAGAATTGCCGAATCGGAACGCACAGCTCCATTATGCCGGGGGTGACCGTGGGGGAGAACGCCGTTGTTGGCGCGCACAGTTTTGTCACTGAAGATGTCCCCGCGAACACGGTGGTAGCTGGAGTTCCCGCAAAACCTTTGAAACAAAAGTAATCCATGAACTATCCTCTCGCCAAACCTTCAATCGGGAAAGAAGAAGAGCGCGCGGTGCTTGCAGTGCTCCGTTCCGGTGTTTTGAGTATGGGACCGAAAGTGGAGGAGTTTGAAAAAAAGTTCGCGAAGTTCGCGGGCACGAAGTACGCCATCGCCGTCTCCAGTGGTACCGCGGGACTGCACCTCGCGCTCATCGGAGCGGGAATAACGGAAGGAGATGAAGTGATTACCACGCCGTTTTCGTTCGTTGCTTCCGCGAACGCGATACTCTATGTCGGCGCGAAACCGGTGTTCGTGGATATTGAACCCGTTACCTACAACATTGACCCCGACAAGATTGAATCGGCCATTACGCCGAAAACGAAGGCGATACTGGTGGTACACATCTTGGGGCAATCATCCGCGATGGAGAAAATTATGACCATCGCGAAAAAGCATAATCTCAAAATCATTGAGGATTCCTGTGAAAGTATCGGCGCTACCCACAGCGGGAAACGCGTGGGCACGTTCGGGGAGTCGGCGGTCTTCGCGTTTTATCCGAATAAACAAATGACCACGGGAGAAGGCGGGATGATGGTGACAAACGACCTCAAGCTCTCCAAGCTCTTTAAGAGTTTGCGTAATCAAGGACGCGGAGAAGATAAAGTGTGGCTGGACCACGAGCGGTTGGGGTATAATTATCGGATGGACGAAATGAGCGCGGCCGTGGGGCTAGTCCAGCTTCAAAAGATTGAGAAGCTTATTGCCGAGCGGGAGAACATCGCAAAGTGGTACCACGCGCACCTCGCGGGGTACGACGACCTTGTGGAAGCGCCTCGTACCGGAAAAGGGAACACTCATACATGGTTTGTGTACGTGGTGCTCGTACCGGAAGGGAAGCGCGACAAGGTAATCGCACGGCTCCACAAGAAAGGGGTTTCGGTAAAGCCGTATTTTCCCTCCATACATCTTTTCAGTTTCCACCGTGCGCGTTTTGGTTTTAAGGAAGGCGATTTTCCGATTTCCGAAGGTGTGAGCGCCCGGAGTCTGGCGCTTCCGTTTTATTCGGGACTTTCTGAAAAAGACGTGAAATCCATTTGCGAGTCACTCGCGGATGCGCTCCACTAATCTATTTATGTCAAACGTATTCAAAGGAAAAACTATTTTGGTCACGGGAGGCACCGGCTCTATCGGTTCCGAGATTGTGCGTCAGCTCCTTACGAAGGATCCGAAGGTGGTGCGCGTCTTCGCTCGGCACGAAGAGCGACATCACCAAATGATGCAGGACTTTGCGGGCGAAGAGAGCCGTCTCCGTTTCATCGTGGGCGATATTCGCGACCGCGACCGTCTTCGTATGGCGATGGAAGGAGTGGATATTGTTTTTCACGCTGCAGCGCTCAAGCACGTTCCGCTTTGCGAAACCAATCCGTTTGAGGCAGTGAAGACCAATATTATCGGGACACAGAACGTGATTGACCTCGCGCGAGAACTTGACGTGGACAAAGTTATCGGCATTTCAACAGACAAAGCGGCGGAGCCCGAAAGTGTGCTCGGCGTGTCCAAACTCATGGCCGAAAAATTGTTTCTCGCCACCTATTTTTACAAAGGCAATAAAAAGGCAACCTTCGCGTGCGTCAGGTTCGGCAACGTGCTCGGAAGCCGAGGCTCGCTCCTCCCGCTTCTCAAGAAGCAGATTACCGAGAAAGGAGAGGTTACGGTGACCGACCCCGCGATGACGCGGTTTGTGATGACCGTACCGCAGGCGGTGGGGCTCGTGCTTCGCGCGGTAGAGCTTTCACGGGGACAGGAAGTCTTCATTCTGAAAATGCCCGCGGCTCGGCTCGGAGATATTGTTGACGCGGCTATCGCGCTGTATGCTCCCGAAGCGGGGAAAAAGCCGTCCGACATACGGATAAGAATTATCGGCACCCGAAACGGCGAGAAATTGCACGAGAGGCTACTCGCGGAGTACGAACTCGGTCGCGCGCTTGAAACCGAGGATATGTACATTCTCACGCCTCCCGAGAAGGCGGGTCTTCAACACTACGCTGAAGTGTATCCGGGCGCCGTGAAAGCGAATTTTGATAAAAAACTATTTCTCTCCGACCATACGCCTCTACTCACGAGAGAGGAACTGCTCACGCTCATCAAGACCGTGACTTTTTAGCGGGCGGTGTGCGATAATACCAGAATAAATCTCATTATATGGCAACCGATTTTTCTCCAAGCTATGTGGCGCGAGCCGCAAAAAATCTCCACTGGAAATTGCGTCTGGCGCTTCGGTTTGCTCCGTGGATAAAGCGATGGCGTCTCCTCCGTTTGCGTTTTGGGTCAAGGCGGGTTCACACGGGTGTGGCGATTCCCAAACTTACCGAAAATCTTGAGGCCGGGTCCGCGCATTTTAAGGAGGATAAGTGGGCCTTTATGGAGAATATTTTCCCGGCCGATTTTTACCGTGAACTTCTCGTAAACTGGCCAAAGAAGCGATATCTGGAACCGCCTCGCGAGGTCGCAAAGAGTTACAACACCGGTTTTGGATGGATACACGATTACAGCACGACCTCCGATTTTTCCAACTGCGACCCGCGCGGAGAGTACCCGATACTTCTTTCGCTTCTCAATTATTTACGTTCTTCCGAAATTTCTTCGCGGGTGACGGCCTTCGCGGGAACGCAAGAACCACTGGTGCTCTACTCGTTCATTCTGACCGACGCGGGTACGGGAGCGGAAGTCGTGCCACACAAGGACAGCAGTAAAGACGACCCACGCGCGAAGTATCTTCTCAACTTCATTTTCTTCATTGACGCTACGGGCGGGAAGAATACCGGAGCGCTGACGCTTTCGCGCGACAACGAGCTTACCGACATTATGTTTGAAGCTCCGCGCCTTCAAAATACCTGCCTTGCCTACGATATTCTCGGCGATTTTTATCATGGGTTTCCCCCGATTGCTCCCGGTAAGTGGCGTTGGGTCATTACGGCGCAATTCTGCCAAAAAAGCTATGTTGAAAAAACTGCTTAGTCGCACGGGGTATGAACTGAGGCGTTCGGAAGAACTCTACCTCAATTCTCTACGCCAGTTTGATTACGGAAAGATTTTCAAACAAATCCTCTACTTTCACGCGCAGTACGCGAAAATAAAGAACCTCTCCGGAGACATCGTGGAGTGCGGAGTCGGCTACTCGCGCACCTTTCAGGTGCTCGCCTGTTTGCTTCGCAAGGAAGAACATCCCTCACGGGTGCTGTACGGTTTTGATTCCTTTGAAGGATTTCCCGAGCCCCGTGCGGAAGACGCAAGCGCGCGCAACCCAAAGAAGGGAGAGTGGAAGGTGCTCACCCCCGAAGAGCTACACCGCATTCTCGTGCAACTTCGGCTCGGAGAGGAGTTCGTGGACGCGCGGATACGGATTGTCAAAGGTTTTTTTGAGGATACTCTGCCGAAGGCGAACCTGGAGAAAATAGCACTCCTCCATCTGGATGTGGATTTGTACCAGTCGTACAAGACCTGTCTTGAATGTCTTTTCCCCAAAGTGGTGAGTGGTGGCATTGTGCTCTTTGACGAGTACGACACCCCGAACTGGCCCGGCGCGAAGAAGGCGATTGACGAATACTTCCAACATACCTCGTACCGCCCGCAAAAAGACGCGGAGTCGGGAAAATATTTTCTTATTAAGACTTGAATGTATGCGTGTTTCCGCCGTCGTTTTTGATTTTGATAACGTCATTCTCCTTGAGAAAGACGGCACCGGTTCCGATGAGGTCAAAGAAAGCGTTTGGCCCAAGGTGTTTCCCGAAGAATGGGAGCGTCTTAAAAGTGAGTTTCCCGCTATTGTGAAGAAGTGGAGCGGAGGCAAAGGCTCGCGTACCGACATTTTGCGGGACGCGCTTACACACTTTGCGTTTGAGGGTGATATTGAAAAAGAGGTGGCGAAACGCTCCGAGACTTTTAACCGATTGGTTCAAGACGGCATTTTTGAGATGGGGTCCCGCAGAAGACACGGGATTTTCTTGAAGCGCTTTCAAAGAGATTTCCACTCTTCATCAACACCGCTACGCCAACCAACATCATGCATCAGACACTTAAGATGCTCCGGCTCTCGCATCTTTTCAAAGACGTCTACGGACAAGAAGGTGGGAAGGTAGGGGGGCTCCGTTCCGCTCTGCAGACGCTTCGGGAAACCGACCCGCAAAGAATCCTTTTCGTGGGAGACGCTCCCACGGACTACTCTGCCTCGCAAACGGTCGGCACTCGTTTTGTCGGGGTGGCGACAAAGCGCAATGGTTGGGTGGACGGAAAAGAGCCGTTTCCGGTCGTAACCGCGGTGAGCGAACTGCAGTTATAGCTATTGTCTATGAACATCTACGCCATTATTCCCGCAAGAGGGGGGTCAAAGGGACTTCCCGGAAAAAACACACGGCTTCTAAATGGGAAGCCTCTTATCGCGTGGACGATTGAGTCCGCTAAGGCTGTGCCGGAAATTTCCCGAGTTATCGTCAATACCGACGATGAAGAAATCGCAAAGGTGGCGCGAGCGTACGGCGCCGAAGTATTTATGCGCCCTCCGGAACTTGCAAAGGACGAGACACTGGATGTACCGGTTTTTGAACATCATCTGAACGCGCTCAAGGAAAAAGGCGAGCTTCCCGATATGGTGGTTGACCTTCGTGCCACCGCTCCGCTCCGAGGTAGTGCGCGAATCAAAGAGGGGTTTGCACTGTTGCTGAAACTCGGAAGAGAAAAAGCGGATTCGGTTCGTGCCGTGTCCAAGGCTTCAAAACATCCGTACAAAATGTGGAAACAAACGGGGGACTTTCTCACGCCATTCCTTTCGGAAGGCCAAACAGGAATGAAGGAACCCTACAACGCTCCACGTCAAAGTCTCCCACCAATCTTTCAGAACAACGGGTGTATGAACGCCTTTTGGTCCGAGACGGTGCTTGAGAAACAGTCTATGACGGGAGAGCGAATTGTTGGCTTCGTGATGAGCGACGATGAATCGGTTAACATTGATACCGAATTTGATTTTATTGTGGCGGAAGAGTTGATGAAACGGAATAGTGTAAGCTCTCATTTGTAGTCATTCGTACCACATGGGCACTTCTTGTTTTCTAAGTTGCAAGGCTCCTAAGAAAACAAAGTCGTATATTCGCATAATTCGTATTTTCGTATGACAAAGGTAAAAATAATCGGAGCGGGGTCAATAGGAAATCACTTGGCGCAGGCGTCTCGCCGTATGGGCTGGGACGTGACCATTGTAGATGTGGACGAAAAAGCACTTCTGCGTACCAAGAACGAACTCTATCCTATGAGGTATGGCGCGTGGGACAGCGCGATTACGCTCACCACTCCCGACAAGGTAAAGAAGGGAGGGTTTGACATCATTATGATTGGTACGCCTCCGCAGGTGAGGATGAAGCTCGCGCTTGAAGCGCTTAAGGAAGGTCCGAAGATACTGCAACTTGAAAAACCGCTCACGATGCCGTTTGACCCCAATCTGCGGGCTTTCACGAAGGCATATAAAGCGCAAAAGAAAACAGCGGTCGTGCTTGGGTACGACCACGCGATTGGAAAATCA
>JAUSFR010000037.1 GCA_030649775.1 bacterium
CTTTTTACTGGTGGCGGGTCGGGCGGGCACTTCTACCCAATCATCGCGATTGCGCGGGAAGTGTCTTTGCGTGCGAAAGAGGAGCGACTTATCCCACCGGAGCTTTTCTTTATGGCACCGGAGGCCTATGATGAGGGTCTTTTGTTTGAAAATGGAATTACGTTCATCCGCGTTCCGACGGGAAAACTTCGTCGGTATGCTTCTTTCAAAAACGTCGTTGATATTTTCAAAACCGCGTGGGGAGTGCTTCGGGCCACTTTCATTATGTTCCGCATTTTTCCAGACGTGGTGGTGGGAAAGGGAGGCTTCGGGAGTTTTCCGGCGCTCTTTGCCGCTCGCTTTTGGAAGATACCGACTCTCATTCACGAGTCCGACACCGTCCCGGGCCGAACCAATACATGGGCGGGAAAGTTTGCCGAACGTATCGCGGTTTCTTTTCCGCAGGTGGCGTCTCTCTTTCCGGGGGGACGTGTCGCGTACACCGGCAATCCGTTGCGCTCCGAGGTTCTTTCACCGCTCCGTCCCGCTCGCGGAGAATTCGGCCTTGAGCAAAATACAAAGGTTGTCTTCGTGATTGGCGGTTCGCTTGGTTCAATGGCGCTGAACGAGGCCGTCCTGCAAATTCTTCCCGACCTCCTTCGCGACTACGAGGTTATCCACCAGACGGGAAGAGAACACTTTTCCGACATTACAGGGCGAGCGAGGGTGGTTCTCCAAAATCACGAGCACATGGGAAGATATCACCCGTTTGAGTATCTCTCCACCGTGGAGGTTTCCTCCGCGGGAAAACTTTCCGACCTTATCATTTCGCGCGCGGGTTCAACTATTTTTGAAATTGCCGCGTGGGGAAAGCCGTCAATCCTTGTGCCGATACCCGACTCAAACGGTGACCATCAGCGGGAAAACGCGTACGCCTACGCCGAAACCGGAGCCTGCGACGTCCTTGAAGAAAGCAACCTGACGACGACCATTCTCAAGGGTCAGATAGACAAAATACTCACGGACGAACATCGCGCCTCGGAAATGTCCACGCGAGCACTCCGCTTCGCCAAGACCGACGCCGCGCAGGTTATCGCCAATGAGATTTTGGAAATGGCGCTCCGACACGAAAAGTAATTGGGAAGTAATAAGGATACCGAAAAATCCTGAACAATTCCCTCTCAGAAGTGTTATCGGGAACCGCGTGGCTCTCCGTGCACGCTCACAGTACACTCACACCAATTCATAAATAACATGCTATAGCATGTTATTTATGAACAAAAAGGCTGAACGGGAGAAATGTTCAGCCGTAACTTACGAGAGCGTCCCAAAAGAAGAAAACAAGTTTCTACCCCTCTATAATTAGCAGGAAACGGGGCTTGTTGCAAGAAAAATGGGTTGCGCTCCCGTCAAGCCTAGATTAGGATTAAGCCATGAACGTCATTACAAGGTTCCCACCGTCGCCGACGGGGAAGCTTCAACTCGGCAACGCGCGCACGGCGCTGTTTAACTACCTGTTTGCAAAACATCATGGCGGGTCGTTTTTGTTTCGCCTTGAGGACACCGACAGGGAGCGTTCCAAAAAAGAATTTGAAACGGATATCGTGGAAAGTTTGGAGTGGCTCGGTCTCACGCATGACCCCGTAACATCGCAAAACGCCAGCGGGGCAAGCACTACCGAGGTGTGGCGACAATCGGAGAGGGGAGAGATGTACAAAGCGAAGCTAAAAGAGCTTGTAGACCGCAACCTTGCGTATATTTCAAAGGAGAGTGAACTTGCCGATGAGGCGAAAGCGGACTTTGTATCACCGAAGCGTCAGGAAGGCGCAAAACGCGATGAGGTTATTCGCTTCAGAAACCCCAACAAAACAATTACCTTCAACGACCTCATTCGCGGAGAAATAAAATTTGACACCACCGAGCTTGGCGATTTTGTGATTGCGAAATCAATGGAGGAACCCATCTACCACCTTGCGGTGGTGATTGACGACGCCGAAATGGGTATTACGCACATTATCCGTGGTGAGGACGGCATTTCAAATACACCACGACAGATACTCATTCAGGAGGCGTTTGGATTTACACGACCGGAATACGCGCACGTACCCCTTATCCTTGCTCCCGACCGCACCAAACTTTCCAAACGCCGTGGTGCCATACCCGTCAGCGAATATAGGGCTCGTGGCTACTTTCCCGAAGCGGTGGTGAACTACCTTGCGCTTCTTGGGTGGAACCCGGGAACCGATAAAGAGCTTTTTTCTATGCAGGAACTTATTGAGGCATTTGACCTTTCAAAGGTGCAAAAAGGAGGGGCGGTTTTTGGTGAAGAAAAAATGCGCTGGGTTAATAAGGAATATCTCAAGAAGGAAGGGGCGTCTTCACTTATCCCCCATATTCCGAGTGAACTTACTGCCGATAAAACTCCCGCGCAGGTGCTGACCATTGCCGAAATGCTGTTTGAGCGAATAAGCGTTTTCAGCGATATCCAAAAGGACAATGAATCCGGAGAATTTGATTACCTTTTGAAGGAGCCCGAGTATTCGAAAGAACTTCTGCAGTGGAAAAAGGCCACGGAGGGACCAAAAATCCATCTTGAAGAAGCACTTTCCATTCTTACAAACGTTTCTTCCGAAAACTTTACTAAATCCGGCATCAAGGACGCGCTTATGCCCTATGCCGAAGCAAAGGGAAAGGGAAATGTACTCTGGCCACTGCGGATGGCGCTCTCCGGTAAGGAGCAGTCTCCCGACCCGTTTACCCTCGGTGCCTGTCTCGGAAAGGAGGCGACTCTTCGGCGTCTTCGGCACGCGCTCTCCATGGTATAATAACGTAAATCCTAAAAACGAAATACAAATCCTAAACAATATCTAAACAACAAATCTTCAAATCTTTTCTGCTTTTGCCTTCCTTTGGGATTTTAGTTTCTGATATTTGGTATTTTGTTTCGATTTTAGACATTCGAATTTAGGATTTTTAATGCAAGAAATGCTTACCTGCATGTGGAGAAAACGTGTACTATTCTATGCAAGCTTTAGTATCTTGGTGTGGGCATTGTTCACTCCTTTTTTTGTGGTGTATGGCGATACCGTCTCCGAACTTCGGGACAAAATCGCGGAGCGAAATACCGCCATCGCCGACCTTGAAAAAGAAATCGCGGACTATCAAAAACAAATTGAAACAACTGGGAGCGAGGCCAAGACGCTTCAGAGCACTATCCGAGGAATTGACCTTGAACAAAAGAAGCTTTCCGCGGAAATCAGATTGACCGAAAATAAAATATCGGCGGTAAATTTGCGACTGGAGGAGCTTGCGGACGCGATTGATGTAAAAGAAAATCGCATCGGGGAGAGTCGTAACGCTCTCGCCGAAACCATCCGCAGTCTCGCGGACAGCGAAAAGAAAACACTGGTTGAGACGATGCTCTCCGGAGCCAGTCTTTCAACCGTGTGGGGCGCGGTGGACGACCTTGAACGATTCCAGAGAGGCGTGCGCTCCGACCTCCAAAAAACGAAAAAACTCAAAGCGGAACTTGAAGATACACAAACCGAAACACGGGTTAATCGAATAAAATTGGTCTCGCTCCGAAGTGACCTTTCCGATAAAAATCTACTCCTCGCGCAAAACAAAAAGGCAAAAAGTACACTTCTCGCCACGACAAAAAGTAAGGAGGCCGAGTACCGAAAAATCCTCGCGCAAAAAATAGCAAAGCGAAACGCTTTTGAGCAGGAGCTCCTGAAATTTGAGTCCGAGCTTCGGTTTGTGATAGACCCTTCCCGCATTCCCACCTCGGGTTCCGGAGTGCTGAAGTGGCCACTTGACGCGGTGAAAATTACCCAAGAGTTTGGCGATACTGCCTTTTCAAAAAGCGGAGCGTACGCTGGCAAGGGACACAACGGTGTTGATTTTCGCGCGCCAAACGGCACACCTATCAAAGCCTCACTTTCCGGAACGGTGAAGGGAACAGGGAACACCGACGCGGTTTGCCCCGGCGCGTCCTACGGCAAATGGGTACTTATTGAGCACAGTAACGGACTTTCTACCCTCTACGCGCACTTCTCACTGGTCAAGGTTTCGGAGGGGCAGAGTGTTTCCACAGGAGAAGTTCTCGGATACGCGGGCGAAACCGGCTACGCCACCGGTCCACACCTCCATTTTACCGTCTACGCGACTCAAGGTGTCAAAGTAATGCAACGCAAGAGCGCCGTCTGCGGTGGCACCTACACGATGCCCATCGCCGACCTCAAAGCATATTTAGACCCGATGAAGTATTTGTAAGAAAAAAACGATAGGCGCTTTGCCTACCGTTATTTGATTGCGTGTATCCGACACCACACAATTTATTAGTGTCGAAAAAACCTTGCTGGATTAGCCTGTTGCATTTGGCGTATTTGCGAAGCGATGGGGTCGGTAGCCGTAGCTATCCGCCGTGCCCTCGCGCGGGCGCGAAGTGCGCGTAGAGTGCTCCGTTTCGGGTTTACTTCACTTGGATGGGTTTCAGGAGGCAACGGGAGCAGACCGCCGAATTGGGGGACGTGGAAACGGCTGTCGAATTCATCCGGAAGTACTTGGTACATCCGAGCTTTTCTTTTTCGAGGATTTCTCATAAAATATTTTGAAAGACCGAGTTGTATGTTTTCCAAAGCAAAATATACACCTGTTTATAACTAAAAGTAAAGGTTGTGCTATAGTACCTCTTATATGAAAGGGAACAGGGGATTTGTAAAAATGATACTGCTTATCGTTGTCGCGCTTATTGTGCTGGGGTTCTTCGGCTACAACTTGCGTGAGATTGTTAACAAGCCGATGGTGCACGACAACCTCGCGTATGTGTGGGGAATTGTCGTCTATCTTTGGAATACTTTTATTGTGACACCGTTCACATGGCTCTTGGGTAAACTTTAGTCCCTTCTGCCGACAAAGTAGGAGGGGAGATGGGGGTCAAGAAAAGACAGAGGGGGCGTAAAAGCCCCTTTGTCGTAAGGGAAGAGTATGAGTATAATTACTCTAATACTCATAGTTATCCACAGATAAAAGGACACTGCTTCAAGGAGCTTTGCTATACTACGTAGGCTATGCCACTTCCCCTTGAAGATGATTTTCTGCTCAGCATTAAGACGAATAATTATTCCCCTCGCACGCTTTTTAATTACGAGCGCGACCTTTCAACATTTGAAAAATTTTTGTCGGACGATGTAAAAACGGACTTCCCCAAAATTACCAAAAGAACACTTGAGCTCTATAAGGCCTATTTAGTCTCAAATGACCGAAAAACCGCCGGAGGCAAGCAAAGCACCGAAAAGCTGTCCGCTGGGTCGGTCAACCGAGCCTTGAGTAGTCTTCGGAGCTACTTCAAGTACCTCCTTGATATGGACTACAAGCTTCCGGTGGCTCCGACCTCGCTGAAGCTTCTCAAAATGCCTCGTACGCATGGACGGGTTGCGGAGCTCGACTCACTTATCGCTCTGATCGAATCTCCGCTGAAATACGAGAAAGACAAGCGCATTGCGCTTCGGAACCGAGTGATGCTTGAGGTGCTCTTTGCCACCGGAATGCGTATTTCGGAGCTTCTTTCGCTGAATCGCGACCAGATAAACGACACCGGCAAAATCTTTATCCGTGGTAAGGGTCGCAAAGAACGCTTCGTGTACCTCACGGACCGAGCCAAGGCACTGGTGAACGACTATATCCTGACCCGAGACGACGACAACACCGCCCTCTTTATTCCCTACAGCGGACGAAACAGCGGAAAGGCAAAGGTGCGCATCTCCCCCAATTACCTCCAAATGAAAATTAAACGGTATAAGGAACTTCTGGGTATTATTGTTCCAACCTCCGCGCACTCGTTTCGTCATGGCTTTGCCACTTACCTTGCCGAGCAAGGTGCCAATCCTGCCGCCATTCAAATACTTTTGGGTCACGAATCGCTTCAAACCACCACACGCTATGTACACGCCTCGGATAAGTACGCCGAGAGCACCCACAAGGAGTTCCACCCGCTCTCCAGGGTGAAAAAATGACGCAAAAATCCCCGAGTGACTACTCGGGGATTTTTTAGGTTAGTTTTTGGCAATTCGTATATCGGCTTTGGCGAGCGCGCCCGAATTCTCGGAAGAATTCACTTGAGCAAGCGTCCGCTCCTTCTGCCAACATTTTGAGGACGAGTACCACGGTACCGTTCCTTCCTTCTGGTAGAGCCACTTCGCGTACGCGAGATTTCCGTCAAGCGTATGGAGGTCTATGCCGAGCACCTTCGCGGTATCCTCGTGATAAAACTCGTTGATTTGCATCACCCCGAGGTCATCGGATGTAAGTTCTCCACGGAGTACCTTACCGCTTTTACCAAGGTGCCTAAAGCGCGATTCACATTTGGCGATTTCCGCCATAATAGGTGTATCCTTAAAATATTCGCGGACATACTCCTCAAGTGTTAGTGGCTGGTCCGCGAGAGCCTGCTCTTGAGGCACGGGAGTCTTAGGGAGTACTTCGGCCGAAGCGGAAGTAACATCGCCATAGAATGTCCCGAGCAAAAACAACATTCCGGTGGTAAATTCAATCATAATTTTGGTTGATTTTTAGGGAGCGAGTAAACGAGCGACTGCAAAAATCTTCACCCTGTGCAGTAACGTCCCTTCAGGACGTATTCCGCTTAAAGCGGAATACTGCACGGGGTAACGAAAATCATAGTCGCAAAACTCCTTGATTTTCAGTTAAAAATAACAACCAGACTCTCGTCTGATTGGTAATTACTATACTATCACAGTTCGGCTTCCCTGTCAATACTTTCACACGTTTTTTGGGCTTGGTCAATAGAAAAATACGGCCTAGAAAGGCCGTATTTTAGCGTCGCTGGTCTATCCACTTCATTAGGAGCCTATACCATCGGGAACCTTGAACTTCATGTATTCCTCAAAAAGTGGCTTCCCCGCCATAAAACGGGAGAACGCTTCGGCTTCAAGCTTGGAATCCTCAAGTGCGTTATGGCTTTCCCGCTTAATGGGAAGTCCCACGTGCTCCAAAATGGCCTCAAGATTGAGAGCGGAGTGGTTTCGGAGGAGTGGAACCGTCTTCCCTTCCCTTGCGAACTCGTAGTAGGCAACAGTGTGCAAATCCACAGTACGCTGTGCGAGTGGCCAGTCAAGATGGTAGCGATGAGCGGTTTCCCTAAGAAAGTCGCGGTCAAAGGACGGGTTTTGCCCCGCGAGCGTCCACTCGTTGCAGGTCTTCATCCAGGTCAAAAATTCCTCCACCACTTCCCTATCGGTTACTTTTTTAGGGTCCGTACACGACTCACGCGTAAATCCGTTTACCTGCAATGCTTCATCTTCAATGTGTGCTCCGTCAAAAACACGGCACTCGCGATAAAACTGATTGTGCGGGTTATCAAAATCAAGCGCTCCCACCGAGAGAAGCGAACACTTGCGCGTGTCTACACCCGAACTTTCAACATCAACGATAATCATAGATACAGACTATAGTACTTAGTAATTGGTAGATAGACAAGACAAAAATGGGACAATACGGAAACGAAAACGCCCCGATTCGCGTAGCGAATCGGGGCGTTTGAGAAAGAGAACTAAAGACTGTTTACATCGGCATCAAGCGCATTGAGCTCAGCATCGGTTTCGCCCGTGTCCAGAGTATCAAGGTCGGCCGCAATGCTTTCCGTCGTATCCACACCGAGGCTATCGCTTGTCGCCGGAGCGGTTGCCTCCGGTGTGCCAAAACGCATCAGCACCCAAACAACGACGCCAATAATCACAATGAGAATTAAAAGTTTTTTCATAGAGGTGTGTTAATTAGTTGTCGCCGGAACGGTTTCCGGAGTAGACGTTGCTTCTAACGTGTTGATGCCGGGAATACCCGCGAGTGTCGTCAAAATAGCGCGGAGTGCCTCATGTGCCGAATTCACGACTCCGTGCACCGCGGTAAGGTCAGCGCGGAGCGCCTGACGAGCAGAGTCAACCGCTGTCTTGAGGGCATCTTCGGTCGTAACCGTAATCGCGTAGGACTTCCCTGCCTGCACAGCAACACTCGCTCGTGCCGAGGTCAGAGCCGACTGCGCGCTTAAAATGGCGGTTCTCGGAGCGGTAACATCGCGACCGCTCCCCTCCGCCTTATCGGTTCGGGAAACTATTTTTTGAAGGATTTCGTCAAGGCGGTCAAGTATCTTGGTGAAATTTTCCACCTGTTTCGCATTGATGCGTTCAAGCTCCTTATCCACGCGTTCCACCGTCTGCTTCTTTCGTTCATCCTTCACCGTCTGAAGCTTTGCCTTAAGTTCGGCTCGCTTTGCTGTAATCTGTTCCTTTGCAGACTCCTTCGCAAGGTCAAGTTTCAGCTTAAATTCTTCCCGCTTCGCGGTAACATTCGCCTTCATTTCCTCTCGGCGCGTCTCAAGCTCCTTTTTCATTTCCTCCCGCTTTTCCGCGATGGCTTCCTGCATTTCCTCACGGGTCGTGCTGGCGTTCGTCATCATGGTTTTGAGCTCGCCTTCGGCCCTCTCGCGTATCTCCTTGACCGAACCTCGCACGTCCTCACGCATCTCCTTCACCTCTCCCAGAGTAGCCTTGCGTGCGTCTTTCATACCGCTGACGACATCCTGTCGTGCGTCTTTGATGCCGGTCATCGCGTCCTGCCGTATAGTCTTTACCTCCGCCCGCGTTTCCTGCCGTGCGTCTTGCAGGGCATTTTTGACCTCAACACGGTCGGCTTTAACTCCGGCTCTCACCTCCTGCCTCGCTTCCACACGGACAGCGGGGCGAACCTGCTTCTGCTCCGCTCGAACAGAGGTGGACGTTTCCACGGTCGCTTCTCCCTCCATCTGTGCCGACGCTCCATTTGCCGTAAAAAGCAACGCCAAAGTGGCCACAAGCACAACACCTTTTGAACTCAGCATGTGTTTTATCATACTAAAAAATTAACTGACAAAATGACCACCGTAAAGTAATCACTCTTAGTATAGTGAGCTTCCCTCTTGCGTACAACCCCAAAAAGTGGGTATAACTTTGGAGACGACAGACAGTGGACAGGCTACTGCTCCCACTTGTTCTCCCGACCCACTAGTTCAAATCTCGGACGCAGGCAAGCAGTTGCCTGCTCATCCCGCCACTCATCGCTTCGCTCTTCCTGTCGGGATGCCGAGATTTGAACTCGGACCCTACGAACCTTCACCCGCCCCACCCATCCCCAAGTCGGGATGCCGAGATTTGAACTCGGACCCTACGAACCCGAATCGTAGATACTACCGTTATACTACATCCCGGTTTGATGGGTGGGAGGGCATGTCGTAGATACTACCGTTATACTACATCCCGTAGTGGGGACTACTGTAGCAAAAAACAAGTATAAACGAAAGGTAATAGACGGTGTGAAGTTAGATTTTATATTCACTACCTCCCTATAGGCTAATTCGCACGAATTAGCCTATAGGGAATTGAAGTCACTCCGAAGACACCGTTCCCTCAAAAAAATATGGCTGGTAGTCGTCGCCGAAAACGACCTCTTTTCTCGTGACGCTTGTGATGTTGCCGTCCGTGAGGGTAACTTCCATAAGCAATCCTTTACCTGTATCCTCCGAAAAGTTTTGGTCAAAGACAAAGTTGCCGAGGCTATAGAAAATATAGCCTCCGTTATATTCCTCAACCTCCTGTACGACGTGTGGATGATGTCCGACGATAAGGTTCGCGCCTGCGTCAATCGTGAGTTTCGCAACGCGCTCCTGTTCCCTGTTGTGTTTGGTCTCATATTCCTCGCCCCAGTGAAATGACACAATCACAACATCCGCGAGCTCCCTGGCTTTCGCGATATCGGTTTTCAGAATGTCATCGGTAAATCTTGAAACTGCGGGTGTTGAACTCGCGCCTCCGAGATACGCCGAAATAAGATTGGTGTAGGCGAGAAAAGCAACGCGCGTCTTCCCTACCGTAACAACTTTCGGGGTATGCGCTTCCTCGTAATTCTCTCCCCCGCCGACGGCTATGATGCCGTTTTCGGAAAGATTCGCAAGGGTATCCCTAAACGCCTCTCGCCCGTAATCCCAAATATGATTGTTGGCGATGGAAACCACACCAACTCCCGCAAAGAGCAGTCCTCCGAGGGTTTGCGGGTCCGCCCGAAAGGAGTAGATGCTCCCCGACCTCACGCCCCCCGTTGAAACAGGATTTTCAAGATTGGCGAAGACAATATCTGCGGAGTGAAAAAGCTCCGTTGTGGAGGCAAACGGGAAGGTATAATCTTGCTTCCTCTCCACTATCTTCCCTATTCCCCGCGACAGCATAATATCGCCCGCAAAAATAAGCTTAACCTCCTGCGGTATAGGTTCTCCTCTCGGCATTTCTGCGCCATTTTCCACCGACACCGGTCGCCCAGACACTGTGGCAACCGCCGAGAGCATAAGTAGCGCGGGAACGAGTGTAATTAGCAGGCGAAAAAACATACCCTAAGAAAACCACATTAAACCGATTTTGTATATCGGCTCATTCGTGCGAATTAGCCTATAGTGTTGGAGATTAGTTTAAGTTGAATAAAGTTTGGTCTCGTCCTAATCCCCGCAGCAAGCGACCTAAATTTCTTATGAGAGAAGCGAATGTAGAAATTGGAAGTACTCTTGTGGTGCTGTTCCCTCGGAAGACCTCGGCGGGGTATTAGGCGAGACAACGGGGCAAACTTTGTTGTAGAAGAGCTCCCTCCGCCAACCCGTTTCTGTCTTTGCGGATTCATCCCCGAGGCAAAGCCTCGGGGTATTCTCCGCAATCACAATAAACTTTTTTTATAAAGAAATTCTGCTATAGTATCAGAAACAAAGGCGCGTTTAGCTCAGTTGGTTAGAGCGTGCGATTCACATTCGCAAGGTCGCAGGTTCGATTCCTGCAACGCGCATTACTTAAGCCCTTTACAGTTTGACGCGGGCGTATACCCCGCCTTGCGAGCTTCTTCCGCGGAACTGAACCAGATTTTGTTGGCTTCGGAGATGCGCTGGGCGCCGGAGCACCACGGAAAATGGTACTTCGTGCCCCCCTTGGAGGCGACGAGTTGACCGCCTGCCTGCGCAGGTAGATTGGGAGCGGGAGAAGAGATAACCCCTGTCCTCGCCGACTCGGACACCCCCTTTGCTAAGGGGGACTTTACCACCCCTCCTGTCCCCTCCTTAGAAAGGAGGGGAGGAATCGACACGACGGCTGCACTTCCCTGTTCAATTCGGATAGGCATCTTCCCTTCCTGCAATTTTGAGAGCCTTCCGAGGCCAAAGGAGCCAAAACCGACCACGACAATCAGCAAGGCGGTATAAAGCTCCCGTGTATTGAGGCGGTCCTTGAGCTCCTTTACTTTTTGGCTAAGTTCCTGTATATTCACTCGGTCATTATAACCAAATTCGGGCGAATACCCCAGTTAAGTACGGCGCAAAGCGCCTGGCGCCAAAGGCGCACTTAACAGGGTGGCGATTTTCTAAAACTCGCTCCGCTCGTTAAGAAAATCAGCCATGGCACATAAAAAAGCCGGAGGTACAGCAAAAAATCTAACAGGTTCAAACCCGAAGTATCTCGGTGTTAAATTGTCCGCGGGACAAAAGGCAAAAACAGGAAACATCATCATCCGCCAGCGCGGGACGCAGTTTTTGCCCGGCAAAAACGTCTCGGTCGGCAAGGACCACACTCTGTTCGCCGACAAAGACGGCGTCGTCTCTTTCAAAAACAGACGCAAGATAAAGTATGACGGCCGAATGGTCATGCGAAAGGAAGTAAGCGTCGCTTAAGAACTGCAACCGGAACCGGCACTCATAACTGGAACAAACTCCCCGACCACAAGGTCGGGGAGTTTGTTGTTTATCAATTGGGAATACGGCAGAAGCCGTAAATCTAAATGGCTTTGACAACGAGCGTAAAACCTCCGGTTTTTCCCTGCACTTTAAAAAGAATTTTGTGCTCCCCCACTTCTTTGATGGGCTTATCAAGCTGTAAAAATTCGGGAAGGATGTCTACACTTTTTTGTTTTTTGAGCTCGGAGGCGATGGTCTCTTTGTGAATACTGGCAAACAGGTGTCCCTGCTCGCTCGCTTTGCCGGAAAGTTCAATGCGGACACCTTCCACCGAAGAGAGGTTTTTAAACAAAAGGTCCTCCTGGATTTTTCGCTGTGCGTCTTCTTCCGACTTCACTCGCTCTGCATGCGCGATGGTTGCGGGTGTTCCCGGAACGGCAAGCTTCTTCGGAATAAGAAGATTCAGTGCGTATCCTTCGGACACGTTCTTGACGTCATTTTTTCGGCCAAGACCTTGAACATCTTTGAGTAATACAACTTTCATATAATTTAGGCTCTAGGGGAGAAGGCTCTAGGCTCTAGATTGGTTTTTGCCTTTCCTAGTGCCTAAAGCCTAGTGCCTAGCGCCTATTTCGTCAACATTTCAAGTGCCTTCTCCATCTGCGGGTCTCTCTTTTTCTCAAGGTCCTCCTGCGTGAGCTTCACCTCCACATCGGGAGCAAGACCTCCTGCGGAAATGGAAACGCCGTTTGGCGTCAGCCAGCGCGCCACGGTTACTTTGAGCGAAGTGTCCGGAGTAATTTTGACAAGTTCCTGCACCGAGCCCTTGCCGAAGGTGCGGGTGCCGACGAGTTTCGCGATGCCGTGCTCCTGAAGCGCGCCCGCGAGGATTTCAGAAGCCGAGGCGGACCCGCTATTTACCAGTATCACCATTTTGAGATTTTTGTTGAAGACATCGTACCCTCGACTCCGATGCATCTTGGTATCGCTCTTCCCTCCCGTATCTTCGGTCACCACAACTTTTCCCGACGGCAAGAACCAGCTCGCCATATCCACGGCTGCGTCAAGATATCCGCCTGGGTTTCCCCGAAGGTCAAGGAGCAGTTTGTTTGAACCGGTTTCCACAAACTGGCGAAGCGCGTCACGGAACAAACGCGGAGAGTTTGCGGAAAAATTGTAGAGTCGGATAACGAAGACCCCGTCCTTGCGCAGTCCGCTTCCACCGTCCTCGGCACCTCCCGCGAGGGTACCTGTTCCCGACTTCAGCTCCACATCAAGCGTCGGAATATCAATAACCTCACGCACTATCTTTATCTCAAACGGGTCGGGTTTTCCTTCCCGCAAAATCGTAAGCCGAACGGCAGTTCCCCTCTTTCCGCGAATAAGTTTGACCGCTTGGTCAACGCGCAAATTCGTACTCACCTCATCGTCAATCTTGAGCACCTTGTCTCCGGGACGGATACCCGCGCGTTCGGCGGGAGTACCTTTGAGCGGAGCAATCACCGTGAGCACATCGTCCTTGATGCCGACCTCCATTCCGACACCCTCAAAATTGCCGTTAATTTCGTTTTCAAAAAGTTTTGACTCCTCGGGCGGGAAAAAGACCGTGTAGGGGTCTTTGAGCGACGAGGTGAGACCGCTGATGGCTCCCCAAAGCTTCTGTTCGTCGTTCGCGACCGCGGTACTCGTGGCGGCGACATATTTTTCATTGAGCACGTTCCAGGTCTCCCAAAAAGGACCAAAATCGGTTTTGCTTTGGAGGAGAGCGGGCGTTTCCTTACCCTGAAGAGCCGTCACTTTTGAAATAGCGGGTATCTGTCGCTCGCCGTACGACACACCGGCAAAAAACACGCCACTCAAAAGGGCGAGGGCAAAAATAATGGTTGGAGCTCTTCTTTCCTTCATAGGTTGCATACGACGCCATTATCTCAAAAAGAAGCGTGTTCGTCTAATTTTCGCAAAAAGCCGATTGCTAGTATACTGTATTGTACTGATATTACTTTTCTATCCACACTATGCTTACCAAACATACCAACCGAGGGCTCACGTGGATTGACCTTGAATCTCCAACACAGGACGAAATACGGACGATTGCCAAAGACTATAATCTGAATCCGCTCGTCGTGCATGAGCTCTCCTCCCCTACCCTGAAACCGAAGGTTGACCTGTATCAGAACTATATCTATCTCATCCTCCACTTCCCGCGCCTACGACGCAACAAAGAAGAGCACGACCAGGAAATTGATTTCATTATCGGAAAGAAATTTCTCATCACTGTTCGCTACAACGCGAACGAAACCCTCCACTACGTATCAAAGATGTTTGAGACGAGCGCCACACTGGATAAAGGTACGTTCGGACCGCACGCGGGCTTCATCTTCTTTCTCTTGTTAGGGAAGCTCTACGAATCGCTCATCCAGGAGCTCGGCGCGGTTCGCACCTCCCTCCGCTCCATTGAAGACCGCATTTACAGCGGTGAGGAGCGGGAGATGGTTATGTGTCTCTCGGGGGTGTCGCGCGACCTCCTCTACCTTAGACGCTCTCTTTCCCTCCATCGCGATGTGCTTGAGTCGTTTGAAATTGCCGGACAGAAACTTCTGGGGGCGTCATTCGCTTTCCACCTGCGCACTCTGGTCGGCGACTTCGCCCGCGTGGAGCAACTCGTGACCGGTAATGTTGAGTTTCTCTCGGAGCTTCGGGAGACGAATAACGCGCTTCTCTCCACGAAACAGCATGAGATTATGAAAACATTCACCATCCTTGCGTTTATCGCCCTTCCGGCCACGACCGTGCTCTCCCTCTTTCAGATTAATACCGTCTCACGCCCCATTGTCGGAGTGAGATTTGATTTTTGGATTCTGGTGCTTATGGTAGGCGGTATTGCTTTCGGATTGTATACCTGGTTTAAATACAAAAAATGGCTGTAGCGCGAAGCGCTACATTTGACATTTGACCCTTAACCGTTGACCATAGGATTTCTCAGTGTTTAAAGTCAAATGTCACTTGTCATATGTCAAAGGTAACTTTCTACAACACCCTCACCGGCAAAAAAGAAGAGTTTAAGCCGATAACGCCCGGTGTTGCTTTGATGTACAACTGTGGGCCGACGGTCTACAACTCTGCCCACATCGGCAATTTGCGCGCCTATGTGTTTGCCGACGTCCTGCGCCGTACGCTTGAATACAGCGGTTATAAAGTGAAGCAAGTGATGAATATCACCGACGTTGGACATCTCACGTCCGATGGAGATGAGGGTGACGACAAAATGGTGAAGGCTCTTAAACGCCTTGGAAAGCCTATGACGCTTCCCGCGATGCGGGAGGTTGCCGACATCTACACCGAAGCCTTCAAAAAAGACTTGCAGGCGCTCAACATTTTGGCTCCTCACGAGATGCCTCGCGCGAGCGACCATATCAACGAAGATATTGAACTTATCAAAACACTTGAAGAAAAAGGGGTTGCCTACCGTATTAGCGATGGTCTTTATTTTGATACCGCAAAGTTCCCCGATTATGGGAAACTCGGCAATATCAATTTGACCGGACAACAGGCTGGAGCCCGAGTGGAGGTAAAAAGTGAGAAGAAAAATCAGAAGGATTTTACACTTTGGAAACTTTCGTCAAACGAGCTCGGCTTCGAATCGCCGTGGGGCAAAGGGTTTCCGGGATGGCACATAGAATGTTCCGCAATGTCCCGAAAATATCTCGGCCAGCCGTTTGATATTCATACCGGTGGCATTGACCACATTCCCGTCCACCACAACAACGAAATCGCCCAATCCGAATCCGCGTACGGTGTCCCCCTCGCCAACTTTTGGATGCATAATGAGTTTGTGAATATGGGTGAGGCCAAGATGGCGAAGTCAGGAGAAGACTTCATTACTTTACAGACGCTGAAAGACCACGGGATTGATCCACTAGCCTATCGCTATTATTTATTATGTGCGAATTATCAAACACCGATGACCTTTAGTTGGGAGGCTCTATTCGCGACAAATGTCGCATATCGAAACTTGCTTTGGGCATTTTGGTCTCTTTCGGGAGACGGCAATACACACACCGAATACGCTGAGAAATTTGAGAAGGTAATGAATGATAATCTAAATACCTCTGAGGCAGTGGCAGTGCTTTGGGAATTAATAAAAGATTCCAAAATTTCGAAGGCCGATAAACGCACAAGCATTATCCATTTTGATAAAATTCTTGGACTCGATATTGTAGAACAGTCGAGCACTCACTGCGGGAATATGGTATCGAGTGACGTCCCCGAGAAAATACTAAAATTAATTGAGGAGCGAGAGAACGCACGTGAAGCAAAAAATTACAAAGAGTCTGATCGGCTTCGTGACTTAATCCAAAGTGAAGGTTACGAAATTCTAGATACTGAAGCTGGCGCGACGATTCGAAAAATCCCACGTGCCTCGGTGCGGAAAATCTTTTGAGGGACTACCGAACTATTCTTAAATCAACTAGCTTAAAGTAATTGACACCAACTCCGGTCCCGTTGTTCGTAAAAAAGTATAGTCCATCCCCACCAAACACTCACTCCTACCAAACACCCCTTCCCCACCCTCCCCATTCATCAATAACATGCTATAGCATGTTATTGATGAAACTCTGTTAACGTGCGAGAATTACGTAATGGGAGTATCGAAGGAAACAATCGAAGCCGTTCGAAATCGTATAGCACGTCACAAAAATTTACGTGTTGGAGTAGCAAAGAAGAAAGTTTTGCTACTTCTTCTTGGTGGTCTTTCTCTTGGTCTATCTGGTTCTCCGCGCACTTCGTGGAAAATACTGGGTTCCCTGACCAAGGAATGGAAGGGGCTCGGTCGGCAAAATTCTGAACGGGTTATCAATTCGCTCTATCGGTCAAAATTAGTCGCGCTACAGGAAAATAAGGATGGAACACTCACCTTGACCTTAACCGATAACGGAAAGCGGAGGGCGCTTACCTACGACCTCATGCGGATGAAAATCAAGGACCCTTCGGTCTGGGACGAGTCGTGGCGACTCATTTCATTTGATATCCCTGAAAGTAAAAAGCCTGCAAGGGATTCGATTCGGGGGCACTTACTTCGTCTTGGTTTCTACGAGTTACATGATTCCGTATTTATACACCCATTCAACTGCTTTAAAGAAGTCGACTACATTTCCGAACTATATGATGTACGAAAACATCTTTGCTTTATGTTGGTGACGTACACCGATAGAGCGCACGACCTAAAAAAATTCTTTAACCTCAACTAATCCTTTCACACATTCATTAATAACATGCTATAGCATGTTATTAATGAAT
>JAUSFR010000038.1 GCA_030649775.1 bacterium
GTCCCAGAAAATAGTTCCGCAAAACCGAGTCCACCGAATTGGTATTAGAACTCCGTCAGTTTCTCCTTTGGAGAAACCCGCCCTCAACACCACACCAAACAATACATTGCGTGGTGGTGAGGGCGGAACGACGGAGCGGGAGCGGGAGGCACACTGTCGTACCCGACAGTGTGGTGTAGCGGACGCTACGGCGTGACGGAGTTCGTCGTGGAGCGTACACATTACATTTCAAACTACAAATCGCTCGGCGCGTGAGATTAGATTTAATGACAAATTTTTGCTAAAGTAAGTTCTAGCCTCGTTTAAGAGGGACTCCAGAAAAGTTGTAAGTTGAAGGTTAAGTAGTTGGAAGGTATGGAGAAAAAATCATTATCTCCAAAGGACGGCGCGCCGGTGATGGGGTTTTACTCCCCAGGTATAAGCGTTGATGTGGGGGACGCGACGTTCATTTTCGTGACGGGACAGATAGCGAGGCTCCCGGACGGCACTCCGGTAGCACCCGGAGACTTTACCGCGCAGACAGAGTTCATCTTTCAGAAAATAGAAGCAATTCTCCACGAAGCGGGAGCGACAATTGATGATGTGGTGAAGGCGGTCATTTACACCACAAACGTCTCCAAGTTTAAGGAAATTTCAGAGGTAAGAAACAAATATTTCGCGAAGGCAAAGCCCGTCTCTACCTTGGTAGAGGTCAGTAAACTTGTCCGAGAAGGGTGTGATGTTGAGATAGAGGTTATCGCGGTTATGCAAAAGAAATAGAGGCTTCACCGTGTGGTGAAGCCTCTTCAAAATGTAGGTCACTGCTTTTATGCAGTTTGCGGAGGGAATCCAATGAGGGTAGACCTGTGGTCCGCCATTGTCTCAATAATGAAAACCCTACCGTTCCACTCGTGCTCCGTCTTCACGGGCGCGTCGTGTGCAATGGGAGTGGTCCCGTAGTGTTTCTTGAATGCTTTAAGCATCGCCTCTCTCGGGATTGCCACAGTGACCTCAAATTGTGCGTAGGTGTCTCCCAGTATAAAGCGGGGAGGTTCTTCCTGCGGGAACCAAAGTGATTCCTCGTCCTCTTGGATGAGTGTGGGTGTGTTAGCTAGTGTATTCATACGTTTTTTCCTTTTTCAGCATATCAGCCCTAGCCGGTCTTGCAAGATTTCTTGTTTTACTTATTCCTTATTTTTGATACAGTACCTACACTGAAATCTGCCGCCTTAGCTCAGCTAGTAGAGCAACCGATTCGTAATCGGTAGGTCCCCAGTGCAATTCTGGGAGGCGGCTCCAGAATACATGACACAACTCCCTATACAATTGGAGCGATTTGGTTTTGTCGCGAGAGAATGCGATAGCGATGGCAGACTAAAAAAGAATCGTTGTGGTCGCGACGCACTCTATTATGTTCTCCATTATTATTTTCCCGATACGTTCTCTCCAACTAAGCTTTGTCCTGAAAAGATAGAGAAGGGAAGACTATTCGGTTTCAAGATACCAGATTGGTTTCCGTTCTATTCAGGCACTGCGCTTGGCAAGGTTCCTGAAGTTCTCAAGAGGTTGGGTGTTACGACATTCGCAAATACGACGCTTCTCAAAACTCGTTTTGATTTCTTTAACACCTGTTTGTTCAGGAAGAAAAAAGAACGGGTGCCATTCGAGAATGCAAAGCAGGAAATACGGATGTTCCTTGAAAAGGGGACGGCGTGCGTGATCGACCTTCCCGCGCCCGAAGTCGGTCCGTTTATGAATCATGTTCTTTTTGTCTGTGGCATTGATGAGGCTTTTCTGTACATTATCGACACATGGCAACTGCCTTGTTTTGAATATGAAAAAGTAGATGCGAAGGCCGAACGGTATTTTATGCGTTTTCCCTTGCATGCTGTAGAAAATAGATGGAACAAGGGCGGGGTACTGTGGGTATTTGAGAAATCTGTATCAGAGCAGTTCAGCAATGATACATCGTCTGATTAATCAGACATCACTGCCTTTACCGTTCCGCTTGAAATCATGCAAGCCTTCGCGGGGTTTGCGAAGAAGAGGGAGTAGCCACGCCTCGCTTGCGTTCATTCCTCTTTCTCGTATCATCCACTTGTTGCTTGGAGGTACTTCACCAAAGAGCGCCGTAGAGAGTCGGATGTAATCCCGTGCTGGGGGCCGGCGACAAAGACTCTATGAAAGGCGTGCGGAAGACCCCTCTTCTTCACGCCTTTATTTTTTTCGAATCAAACTCAAATCAAAAGGGAAGCATGGGAAGTAGCGCGATTTATCAGATTTATCAATAGTATGCTATAGCATACTATTGATAAATGCATCCCTGCACGTTTTTGGGTATACTCTGGTGATGCAAGATGACCGAGAAAAACGGATTGCGGAAATAGAAACCCTGATGGCGGGCGGGGATTTTTGGGCGGATAAACAAAAAGCGCAGGAAATCCTGCGAGAGTACAATGGGCTCAAAAGCGGTGGTGACGAGGAGAACTTTGACGGAAGCGATGCTATTGTGACCATTTTTAGCGGGGCCGGAGGGGACGACGCCGAGGATTTTACGGGAATACTCCTTGAAATGTACCGGAAGTTCTTCGCGAGGAAAGGTTGGAGTGTCGGCATCGTGAGTCAAAATCAAAACGACAATGGCGGGTTTAGAAATATCACGGTGGAAGTTTCCGGCAAAGACGCCTACGGGACCCTGAAGAATGAGAGCGGAGTACACCGCCTCGTCCGCATTTCGCCGTTCAACGCGCAGAAGAAACGACAAACGTCATTTTCTATGGTGGAGGTTATCCCCAAACTTCCAGCGATGGATAAACATTTTGAGATTCCCGAGAGCGAACTTGAAATCACGACTGCGCGGGCGGGTGGTCCCGGCGGGCAAAATGTGAACAAACGGGAAACGGCGGTGCGCATTACGCATCTTCCGACAGGTATTTCGGTGCATGTTACCTCCGAGCGCAATCAAGCGCAGAATAAGGAGAAAGGACTTGCAATGGTGAAGGGAAAACTTTTCAAACTGCAGGAGGCGGAGCGCGTGGCCAAAGAAAAAGGAATGCAGATTTCAAAAACGACCGCGATAGAATGGGGAAGTCAGATACGCTCGTATGTCCTCCATCCGTACAAGATGGTCAAAGACCATCGCACGGGAGTGGAGACCACGCAGGTAGACAAGGTTCTCGACGGAGAACTGGATGAATTCATAGAAGCCGAGAAAGCACTCTAATCTCTAGCCTCTAATCTCTAATTTCTAACCTCTTACCCCGAAGCAAAGTTTGAGGGGTGGATGAATAGTGGTATGATAACGACATCACCTGTTTTGTTTTCGCGTTTCCAGACCTGTATCCGCAGTCTTTATTAACGACGTAGAGCGAGAGAAATAGAAACTTCTTAGTTTCTATTTCCGAGCCGAGGAGTTAATATAGCTCCGAGTGGCTATATTCGCATGAGCGCATTCGTGGTTGCGCTTCAAAATTCTGATTTTGAATCTGATTATGATTTATTTCGATAACGTCTCAAAAGTATACAGTGACAGCTCAACCGCGCTTAGCGGAGTAACGCTTACCATACACCCCAAAGAGTTTGTTTCTCTGGTGGGTCACTCCGGCGCCGGTAAGACCACGCTTCTCAAAATGATTCTCGCGGAAGAGCGTCCCACGAGCGGGAGTGTCCTCTTTGATGCAACCGACATTCATACCCTCCGTCGCCACAAATTGCACCAGTACCGACGAAAAATCGGCGCTATTTTTCAGGATTTTCGCCTGCTCCCCAACAAGACCGCCTTTGAAAATATCGCTTTCGCGATGGAAATGGTGGGGCGGAGTGACGCGGAAATCGCGGTTGATGTTCCGTATGTCCTTCAAATGGTGGACCTCGGCACCAAGATGTGGAATTTTCCTCACGAACTCTCCGGTGGCGAGAAACAACGGGTCGCTATCGCACGGGCCATCGTCAATCAACCGGATGTCGTGATTGCCGACGAACCGACTGGCAGTCTTGACCCAATTAACACCTACGATATCGTGCAGATTTTGAAGAAAATTAACGACCTCGGCACGACCGTTATTCTGACCACGCACAACAAAGGGGTCATTGATTCACTGGGGAAGCGGGTGATTACGATGGAAAAGGGGAAGGTGATACGGGATGACCCGACCGGTAAATATGTCTTATGAATTAACGAGCGAAGCGAGTATAATTCATTAGACCCCGTGCAGTAAAATCCTTTCAGGATTTATCCGCCCAAGGCGGATACTGCACAGGGTGATGATTTTGTAACATTTCATCTCGCAGACTCGATTCAATTAACAAAATCAATCATGCTTTGGACCAGTATAAAACGCGTTATCAAAGGAGGGGTGGTCAATTTTTACCGCAACGGGTTCGTCTCGCTCGCGTCGGTGCTTATTATGACCGTCACGCTTTTTGTTATCGGAAGCGTTCTTTTTCTTTCGGCGACACTCACCGCCTCGCTTGACGAGATAAAAAGTAAGGTAGATGTAAACGTCTATTTCCTGACCAGCGCGAAGGAGGAAGATATTCTCGCGCTCGCAGAAGCTCTGCGGACGCTTCCCGAGGTCAAAGACGTGGAATATGTCTCCCGCGAACAGGCTCTCACGGATTTCAAGAAACGGCACGAGCACGACGAGCTTACGCTCCAAGCACTGGAGGAGCTTCCCGATAACCCACTCGGAGCGGTGCTCAACGTAAAGGCTAAAGAACCATCGCAGTACGAAGGCATTGCGGGCTTTCTTAAGGGAGATAACGCGCTTGGAGGCGGAACGAAGACACTTATTGACGAGGTCAACTATTACGACAATAAAGTGGCGATAGACAAGCTCTCCCGCATTCTCGTTTCGGCGGAGAAACTTGGGTTCGCCGCCGCGCTCATGCTGGTCATCATCTCCATCAGCATCGCCTTCAACACGATTCGCCTTGCCATCTACATTTCGCGCGAGGAAATCGGGGTGATGCGCCTCGTGGGAGCGAGCAACAAGTACATCAGAGGACCCTTCGTCGTGTCGGGTATCCTCTATGGTATTACCGCCTCACTGCTGACACTTGCTCTCTTTTATCCGCTCACGTATTATCTGGGGGATTCACTCCAGAACTTTTTCAGCGGACTCAACCTTTTTACATATTACCTTGTTCATTTCGGTGAATTCTTCCTGATTCTTGTGGGTTCCGGCATTGTACTCGGGGCGGTTTCAAGTTTTCTCGCGGTACGTCGATACCTCAACGTATAACACATCATGAATAACTGAATGACCGAATAACCCGAGCAAGAAATGTCTTTTGTCATTCAGTAATCCGTCATAGGGTATGAGCAAAACAAAGCAACACAAATATATTTTCGTTATTGGCGGTGTGATGTCGGGTGTCGGCAAAGGTATTGCCACCTCTTCAATCGGCGCGATTTTGCAGTCCAAGGGTTTTAAGGTGAATCTTATGAAGATTGACCCGTATCTCAACGTGGATGCGGGCACGATGAACCCCACCGAACATGGCGAGGTGTTTGTCCTAAACTCCGGACTTGAAACCGACCAAGACATGGGGAACTACGAACGGTTTTTGAACCGCGACCTCTCACCGTCGGACTATATGACGAGTGGGATGGTCTACAAGGCGGTCATTGAACGTGAGCGAAGTCTCGGCTACAAGGGGAAGTTTGTAGAGGCGATTCCACACGTTACGGATGAAATCCGCGAGCGCATTATGCAGGCGAGTAGCACCAGCGGTTCGGATATTTCCGTGATTGAAATCGGGGGGACGATTGGCGATTTTCAGAACGAACTGTTTATTGAAGCCGCGCGCGTGCTCAAACTAAAAAATCCCGATGACGTCATCTTTATTCTCGTTTCCTACCTTCCCGTACCGGGCACCATCGGCGAAATGAAAACTCGCCCGACCCAGAACGCCATCCGTCAGGTCAATTCCTACGGCGTGCAACCCGACATCATCATTGCGCGTGGACCGCAGGCACTTGACCACAAGCGCAAAGAAAAAATCGCACTCTCCTGTTCGGTGCCGGTCGAGCACGTTATTTCCGCTCCCGATATTGAGACGATTTACGAAGTGCCGGTCAATTTTGAAAAGGACAACCTCAGTGGGATTTTGCTGAATGCGCTTCGTTTGCGGGCAATCAAGAAAGATGGTCTTGCTCCTTGGAAAAAACTCGTATCGCGTATTAAATCGCTCAAAGACGAAGTCCATATCGGTATCATCGGCAAGTATTTTGATACGGGTGACTTTGTGCTCTCCGACGCGTACCTCTCGGTTATTGAAGCGGTAAAACACTCCGCCTACGCGCTCGGCAAGAAGCCGATAATGACCTGGATAAACTCAAAAGATTTTGAATCGGGAGACAAAGACGCCTCACTGCTTAGTCAGTTTGATGGGGTGGTGGTGCCAGGAGGCTTTGGCGAGAGCGGTATAGAAGGGAAGATAAAGGCTATCAAATACGTGCGCGAAAACAAGATTCCGTATTTCGGTCTCTGCTACGGTATGCAACTGGCGACCGTTGAATACGCACGGCACGTTGCAGGACTCAAAGACGCGAACACAACCGAGATAAACCCGAAAACCGCGCATCCGGTTATTGATATTATGCCGGAGCAGAAAAAGCACATGGAGGAGGGAAAGTATGGCGCGACGATGCGACTCGGCTCTTATCCCGCGCATCTCAAGAAGGGGACGATTGCGTCGGAGGCCTATGGGCAGGACATCATTAGCGAGCGTCATCGTCACCGCTATGAAGTAAATCCGGACTATATCGCGCAGATAGAAAAAGCCGGCCTTGTCTTTTCGGGTAGGTCTCCAAACGGCGTCCTTATGGAAATCGCCGAGCTTCCAAAGTCGGTACACCCGTTTTTCCTCGGGACCCAGTTCCATCCCGAGCTTCAGTCTCGTCCACTCGCGCCTCATCCTTTGTTTACGGCCTTTATTAAGGCCTCTTTGGAGCGTTCAAAAAGAAAATAATCTTGTAGATTGCTAAATTGACATTCCGGAGTAGTATGGGCCGAGAGTGCAACACTCTTGCAACAAACTGAAAACAACCGCGGTTTTAGTCCTTATGAAAACATTACAATCTCTAGAAAAGACGGTACACGCCCTTATAGCGGAGGGCAAAGGTATTCTCGCCGCCGACGAAAGCGCGGGTACCTGCGACAAGCGTTTTGATGCCTACGGTATTCCGAAGACTCCCGAAATGCGCCGTAAATGGCGACAGCTTTTGTTTTCCACCTCGGGAATACAGAACGGCCTATCCGGCGTCATACTCTATGACGAGACCATCAAGCAGAAGGCCGACGACGGTACTCCTTTCCCCAAGCTTTTACAGGGGCGCGGTATCATTCCCGGCATCAAGGTTGATGGCGGAACGGTTCCTTGGGAAGGGTCGCTAAGCGAAAAGATTACGAACGGCCTAGATGGTCTTCTCGGTCGGCTTGCCGAGTACCATACGCTTGGCGCGCGATTCGCGAAGTGGCGCGCGGTGATTACCATCGGTGAGGGACTTCCCACCGAGGGGTGCATACGAGAAAACGCGATACGCCTCGCGATGTATGCGAGAGCATGTCAGGTGGCGGATATCGTGCCGATTTTGGAACCCGAAGTGCTTTTGGACGGCACGCACACACTCGCTCGTTCAAAGGAAGTGCTGACCCAGACACTTGAGATTGTGTTTGAGGAGGTTCAGAAATACGGCGCCCACCTTGAAGGTCTCCTCCTGAAGTCCAGTATGGCGCTTCCCGGCAAAGAGTCGGGGCTGACTGCTTCTCCGGAGGAAGTGGCGACGGCGACGCTTGATGCGTTTACAGCGTCGGTGCCGGCGAGCGTGCCCGGTATCGTATTTCTTTCGGGAGGTCAAACTCCGGAGGAAGCGACCATTCGGCTTAATACGATTGTACAAATGGCGAAAGCGCAAAAAGCTCCGTGGGTAACCACGTTCTCCTACTCACGCGCGCTCCAAGCTCCGGTGCTTGAGTACTGGAAAGGACAGGAGGCGAATGCTTCGGGAGCTCAGGCAATCTTTGAGAAACGGGTAAAGGAATCTTCGCTTGCCTCGAAAGGGGAATTTAAGTAAGCAGTTTGAGTTATGGCGTTCCCGCGTGGGAACGCCTTTGTTTTTTATCGGCTTATTTCTTTTCTATGGAATTAGTGGACGTCGCGATTGAAGCGGCCAAGAAGGGGGGAGCGGTGGTATCCCGCTATTTTGAAACGGGGGTCGCCCGTGAAGTAAAAGACGACAAAAGTTTTGTGACGATTGCCGATAAGGAGGCGGAAACCGCGATTATCGGAGAAATTAAAAAGCAGTTTCCCGAGCACAGCATTTTGAGCGAGGAAAGTGGGGCAGAAACAAAAAATTCGCCCTATCAGTGGATTATTGACCCGCTGGATGGCACGGCCAATTTCGTTAACGGCATTCCGCTCTTTGCTGTGTCTATCGCCGTGCTTAAGGATGGTGTACCGGTTGCCGGTGTGATTTATCAGCCGGTGGGAAATTCGCTCTATACCGCAGAGCGCGGGAAGGGAACAACGTGGAACGGAAAAAAAGTGTCCGTTTCGGACGGCGACACCGAACATGCCGTCATTACCTTCAGTCCCGGCAAAAAGGCGAAGAAACAGCTGAATGAACTTTTTGGAAACGCCGAAGACTTTGTGAAGTCCAAACGCTACCTCGGGTGCGCGGCACTGGACCTCGCCTACGTGGCGCGCGGGGGCACGGAAGGTGTGCTGTTTCTGGGTCTCAACAAATGGGACTACGCCGCCGGAGTGCTTCTCGTGGAGGAGGCAGGTGGAAAGATTACCGACTTTTCGGGGAAGCCATGGATTTTTGGCGCGAGCGACTACTTTATCGCCTCAAACGGCGTCGTACACCCCGCACTCCTCGCTCTTGCACAAAAAACACTCTAAGAGCCTATCCACTATCTTCCCCTTGTCCTAAACCCTTATTTTTGGCTCCAAAACTTCGGCTCGTCCTCACCATAATTCATTATGTTTCGTACTCCGCCTCGCCTTTCGCCTAAAAATAAGGCTTTTATGACTTGGGTACCTAAGACTAGTGGATAGGCTCTAAACCAATTCAAAACAACATTCCAACATTCTCAAGAATGTTGGAATGTTGTTTTTAGTTACTCAAAGTGCGGATTATGTCGGGAAGTTTCTTGAAAGTTTTCGTGTGCGCGTCTGCTTTACCGTGTCGTCTCCCGCCGTAGAGAATAGTTTTCATTCCTGCGGAGTGTCCCGCGTCAATGTCGGTGTGCGAGTCGCCGATGTAGACACACTCGCTTGGTTTGAGACGGAGACGTTTCGCCGCAAGAAGAAGCGGTTCGGGGTGGGGTTTATGGTGCGTCACGTCTTCAACTGTGACACGAACGGGAAAGTATTTTTCGGTGTGTGCAAACGGAAAGTAGCGTTTGGTCAGCCCCTGGTTGTTTCTGCTGGTGACAATACCGAGTTTATACCGCTCGGAAAGTATATCCAGCGTTTCCCGCATCAGTAGAGGTTCCGAAAGAAGCTCTGTTCGGTAGGATACTTTTTCTATAATTTCGTGAAGCCGTTCCAGTTCTTCGGTCAGCTCCGATTTTGCCATATGTTTTAGCGCGAGTTCTAGCGGGAGGTGAAATGCTTTTTTGTAGCGCGTCCTCGTTGGTTTCGGGTGACCCATATGGGCGAGGACATCTCCAAAAAATTGAAGCCCCGATTCAAACGAGCCCAGGAGAACCCCGTCTATATCAAATAAAACTCCTTTAATCATAAGATGTACATACCAATATACGAATTATACAAATGAATACGAATGGCTACGAATAGATACCCAGTGGCATCGCTCTTAACTCTACGGTGAGAGCAGTATATGACGTGTGTAGATATTTGCAAAAAAATCGGCACACAGCGGGGCTGTGTGCCGAAAGACGGTCTTCAGGGGACCGATAGATGAGTACTCCTCCGTGTCGGTGGGGGAACAATTATCCGCTTGGTTTCTTTTTTGGGAAGGATTTTCACAGGAGCGGACACGGTGGGGGGTGGAGGGGCAAGGAAATTTGCGATAGCGTTGTCGTAGTCAGCCGTCGCTCGGAAAACTTTTCCCGCAAGACGTTCACGCAGTTCCAAGGTTGTTTTTCCTTCACTTCCATCCATGCACTCAAGCACCTCGCTGTAGTCTGCGGGGTCCACAATGACGGTGACGGAGGCGTGATTTTTCGCTCCGCTACGCACCATCGCGGGTCCACCGATATCAATGTTCTCTATGACCTCGGCTCGGGTGGCTCCCGGTTTCTGCGCCGTTTTCTCAAACGGGTAGAAGTTCACCACAACGAAGTCAATCGGCAGGATACCGTGCGCACGCACTGTAGCCACATGTTTTTCGTTTCCACGAATGTACAGGATGCCCCCGTGAACTTTGTGATGGAGCGTCTTTACGCGACCATCCAGCATTTCCGGAAGCCCGGTGTATTCGTGAATGGGAAGGTAGGGAATACCTTCGGCCAAAAGCGTGAGTGCTGTCCCGCCGGTTGAGACGAGGGTGAGTCCAAAGCCCACGAGCTCTTTCGCGAACTCGGTAAGACCCGTTTTGTCCGAAACTGAAAGTAATGCATAGGGCATAACTCGTTTCTCCTTTTATTGAGGTTTTTATTGTCCCGTGAGGGGTTCTCTCTTCATAGTATTCCTTCCCTCCTGAAATGCAAGAAAACCGGATAAAACTGGCTCTTTTCATCTAATGGTAGGAAAGTATGGTATACTTCACCCATGCCAAGCAATTGGGCAAAAGGGATGACCAAGGAAACCCACCCTTCAATACGAAAAAGAGCGGATACGATGCGTACGCGCAAAATTGATAATTTCGCGAAATGGCGAAATATGATGAAGGCGACAGGGAAAATACGTTCCGTGTACCCACTGTTCAAAAAGGATGGGGATTTAGCTGAACTTATAGGAGTAGTGTTGGGTGACGGACATATTAGGAGATTCCCAAGGACCGAGGAACTTTCAATATTTTCAAACTCCAACAACCCCGGATTTATATCCCGCTATGCTCGGCTTATGGAGCGTATTTTTGACAAGAAACCAGCACTCACCAAACATCAAGGCAACTGCACACGAATAAGGCTCTACCAAAAAGAGGTTCATTCGCGACTCGGAGTGCCTTATAGTCCCCGTGGAAAGCTACATATTCGTGTTCCTCGCTGGATTTTGAATAATGAGAAATATATAGTAAGGTACTTGAGGGGATTATATGAAGCCGAGGGGTCCCATTGCGTCCACCTCCCGACGGGTACCTATAAGCTATTTTTCAGCAACAGAAATCAATCAATGCTTAACAATGTGTTCAGGCTTTTGCGAAAACTTGGTTTTCACCCCCACAAAAGCAAGAATCACTATAACGTTCAGCTATCAAAAAAAGTTGAGGTGTTTAAAGCGATTAAGTTGCTCCAGTTTAGGAAATATTAAGATTGCGGGATCGGCTAATGGTAGGCCAATAGACTCTGAATCTATTAATCTTGGTTCGAATCCAAGTCCCGCAGCCATATACATTGCTCGAACATCCACTCATTACGTGACAAGCACGAGAGGTGGAAAAAGAGGTATCATTAAAGGGTATGAGCAAAAAAAGCGTTCGTAGTGGAGTGAGAGGTTTTACTTTGATAGAACTTCTGGTGGTGATTTCCCTTATCGGGTTGCTTTCAAGTATCATCTACGCTTCGCTCAGTAAGGCGCGGGAAAAGTCCGGCGACGCAAAGGCCGTGACCGACCTCAATACGCTGAATACCGCCGTCCAGCTTTATTATAGCGACTACGGAAAGTGGCCACCGGGTAGCAGTGCCATTTCCTATTACTCAACACTGTCCGGCCTCGGTATACCGTGGTCCACGCTCATGACTGTACTTCGTCCGTATCTTCCGAAAGACGTGGTGCCTCCATTCCCGTCGCTTCCTTCACAATATGGAGCAATTTCTCAAGGCTATACCTTTGTCAGTACGAACGGCACTCCCACCACCATCAAATTCTGGAATGGAAATACCGGCGTTTTTTCGGGCTGTATTATTTTGACGGAGGGGTATCACCTTGATTTTCTTTTACCTAACCAATCTGCGCTTACGCTAAATGACCACGGCATTGACCCCGATGGTTTTGAACGAGCCGATGGGAATTATGTGTACAAATACACCATTGCGGAATGTCCGTAG
Organism: bacterium; assembly: GCA_030649775.1. GTDB lineage: Bacteria > Patescibacteriota > Minisyncoccia > Phycocordibacterales > UBA10002 > UBA10002. Next base: position 12,165 of record JAUSFR010000038.1, read on the forward strand.
GGGTACCGATTGGTAAGATTGAGTCATCGTACTATACTGTAGCTATGAACGAATCATTTGAAGATGTGGGCGGGGACGCAGAAGCAAAAATAGACCGCAGTGCCGTTGAAAAACAGGTAAGGCAGGTCAGGAGCGCCGTTATGACCGGTACCGACACGACATCCCGTCAAGCTTATTCGGAATTAGTCGCGTTTGCGCAGAAGTTTCAGAGCAAGGTGCCCGACTGGGAACGTTACCGTCTTTACCATATTTTTATTGGGAGCACTCCACCGGGAAGTGCGGACCTCTTTGACGTTGAGGGTCCGCTCGCGGAGGAGTTCTCGATTGCTCGCTTCGCGGAGAGCCTTACGGAGCGTTTTAAACTAAAAACGGAAGAGAATTAGACAGAGAGGCGAAAACAGGTGGAAATATGAGGAGGGTCGTTTTTCGTGCTACCATAGACAGTATGAAAAACACTATTATTGCCGTTGTGGTTATCGCCGTCTTGGGTCTAGGAGCCTATTTTTACCTACGTAATTCTTCCGAGAAGACGCCCGTAACTTCCGAAAAGCAGGAAATAACAGACGATACGACGAAACCTTCCGCGCAGGACAGTGTACCGGTTACGAAAGCCGAGACGGTTATCGGTACATCCGTAGGGGGCAACAAAATCACGGCATATCACTATGTATCCGCAGCCCCGAGCATTACTCCCGATACGGAGCTTCTCTTCATCGGCGGTATTCACGGCGGATATGAGTGGAACACCGCACTCGTTGCTTACGAGTTTATGGACTATCTCAAGGAGAATCCGACCGTCATCCCCAAGAATGTAAAAGTAACGGTCATTCCGGTACTTAACCCCGATGGCCTCAAGAAAGTAGTCGGTACGACGGGCAGATTTTCGCCCGCGAGTGTTTCGCCCTCCGCGGAGGTTGTCGTGTCGGGTCGCTTCAACGCGAACATGGTAGACCTGAACCGCAACTTTGATTGCGACTGGCAGACCGAAGGGAAGTGGCAGACCAAAACCGTGAGTGGAGGAAGCAAGGCTTTTTCCGAGTCGGAAAGCCAGGCGGTGAAGCAGTATGTTGAGACCGCCAAGCCTTCCGCGGTTGTGGTGTGGTACAGCTCCGCGGGCGGAGTATTCTCGTCAAACTGTCACAACGGCGTTTCGGCAGAGACGAAGATGCTTACGAAATTGTTCGCGGACGCCTCCGGATACCCCGCGTACGAGAGTTTCAACTTCTATGAAATCACCGGAGATATGGTCAATTGGCTCGCCAAGAACGACATTCCCGCCATCAGCGTGCTTCTCACGAACCACACCGACACCGAATGGGACAAAAATCAAAAAGGCATTGAGGCACTCCTCAACTACTACATGAAATAGACAGTAGATAAGTAGACAGTAGAAAAAAGTAGAAGAGACACAACTATTTCTCACATGCAATTTTTCAGAAGTAAGCGGGCTGTTATAGCTGTTGTTGTTCTTGCGCTGTCCGGTATCGGCTTAGTTGCACTCATGAGTTTTCGGAGGAGCGAACCCGAAATCAAAGCAACTCCTAAGCCCCACATTCCTCAACCTCTGCATGAGGTCATCGGAAAATCCGTGGAAGGGCGGGATATTGATGCCTACACGTTTGGAGTTGGGGAACCCCACCTCCTGTTTGTCGGGGGAATGCACGGCGGATACGAATGGAATAGCGTGCTTCTCGCCTACACCTTTCTGGACTATGTGGAAAGTCACCCTACCCTTATTCCCGCGAATAGTTCGGTTACGGTGATTCCTTCACTCAATCCAGATGGTGTGTACACAGTAACAAAAAAGGAGGGCAGATTTACGCTCGCGGATGTTTCATCCGACAAAGATATTCTTGCCTCGGGGCGGTTCAACGCGCGTAAGGTAGACCTCAACCGAAACTTTGATTGCAAGTGGAAACCCGAGGGCGTATGGAGGTCAAAGACCGTGAGTGCCGGAGGAGCGCCCTTTTCCGAACCCGAGGCGGAGGCCCTTAGGGATTTTGTGCAGAAGAATAAACCGAGCGCGGTTATCTTTTGGCACAGTCAGGCGGACGCCGTCTATGCATCCGAATGTGAGAAGGGTATTCTTCCTGCGACACTCCAGGTGATGAACGCCTACTCGCGCGCGTCAGGATACCCCGCCGTCAAATCGTTTGATAGTTATGAGGTGACCGGCGATGCCGAAGGATGGCTCGCTTCTATCGGTGTACCGGCAGTGACGGTTGAACTCTCCACCCACGAAACGATTGAATGGGAGCGAAATTTCTCCGGCATTAAGGCGCTTTTTGACTACTATCGTCAGAAACAGGAAAACCTCACGGAGTAACTCCTCATGTATACCCTCTATATTTTGCAGTGTGCGGACAAGACCCTCTACACCGGTATTACGGTGGAGATGACTCGCAGGCTCTCCGAACACAACAGCTCGGCACGGGGAGCGAAGTATACGCGCGCCCGTCGGCCTGTCGCGCTTCGGTACACGAAGCTGTTTAAAAACCGTTCACTCGCCTCACGAGCAGAGGCGCGCGTCAAGAAAATGACACGTAAGGAGAAGCTGAGATTGCTTAACACCCCAAAAATCTAGGTTTTTGGCCGTAAAGGCACGTTACTTGTCCACTGTTTTGATTGTTGGCACACGCGGGCAGGAGTGATATACTTATGCGCATAAATGCCGTGTCGCGTATAGAGCTATCGCCACGCGACGATTTGATTTTTTTAGTTGTTTCTAACGAGTATCTTTCCGTATAGTTGTGGTACGCGGACCCGAAGTTACTCTTGACGAAAGTGACGGTGTTCGCGCAGAAGATACGTATGGCCGAGTCCAAAACCAATAAAAGCAAAACAGAGTCAAAGCCAAAAGGAAAAAAGATTTCCCGTGTGCTTGATTTGCGGGGGAACCTTCTCAAATTGCGCGCGAGCATGGCGGAGAAACCGCGGAAACTGACAAAGCTGACCAAACCCGAGGGGAAGACTCCAAAGCCGACCTCTCTTCGGCGCTCGGCAGACAACCCGATTATAGAACCCTCTCCGCATCAGTATTGGGAATCAAAAGCAACCTTCAATCCGAGCGCGGTGTACGCGGATGGAAAAGTGCACCTCATCTACCGCGCCATTGGCGAGGCGGATGTTTCGGTGCTGGGGTACGCGTCAAGTAAAGACGGACTTACGATTGACGAACGCAGTCCAAAGCCGGCTTTTTTTCAAAGTACGATTTTCAGTCCGGACCGCAGTGCCTCACTTCCCGTCTCGTACTCGTCGGGTGGCGGGTGGAACGGGGGATGTGAAGACCCACGACTCACGAAAATAGATGACCGTGTGTATATGCTCTATACCTCATTTGACGGGTGGAGTGCCATTCGCATCGCGCTCACTTCTATTTCGTTTGACGATTTCATCCGTAAGCGTTGGTACTGGAGCAAGCCAGTATTCATTTCTCCTCCGGGGACCATCAATAAAAATTGGGTGCTGTTTCCCGAAAAAATAAAAGGGAAGTACGCGATTTTGCACGGTATCTCTCCGCGTATCGGCATTGACTATGTGAAAGCGCTCACCGAGTTTGACGGCACGAACTATATTCGGAGTGCGACGCCAAGTGGGAAGGGAAACGCCGATTCGTGGGACACCTCCCTACGTGGTGTCGGTCCCGCGCCTATCAAAACGGAGTATGGTTGGCTTGTTCTCTATCACGCGATGGACGTAAAGGACCCCAATCGATACAAGCTCGGAGCGATGCTCCTTGACCTTGCGGAGCCGACGAAGATTATCGCGAAAGCGAAGAACCCTGTTCTTGAACCCGACGAGTGGTACGAGAATGAAGGATTTAAATCGGGCGTCGTCTACGCGTGCGGAGCGGCCGTCGTGGACGATACGTTATTCGTGTATTATGGAGGAGCGGATAAGGTCGTGTGCGTAGCGAGCGCGAATCTCCCGCTTTTTTTGAAGGAGCTCATTTCCTCACACTCTCCGAAAATTACTCGTTCGAGGGTAAAGGCAATAACCGCATAAAAAAATATGTTTACCATCAGACGTTCGCATCATAATCCCATACTTATTCCTAATCGAGAACATTATTGGGAGTCATTCGCGACCTTCAATCCTTCACCCGTAAAGAGGGGACGCTCTGCGTATGTGCTCTATCGGGCAATATCCGCGCCGGATGTACTCACTACTCCCAGTCAACGTTCCATTATTGGACGTGCCGAAAGTCTGGACGGGAAACTTTATGATAAGCACAAATCTTTCATTGAACCCAAGGAAGAATGGGAGAAATTCGGTTGTGAAGACCCGCGGGTTACTCACTTTGAAGGACTGTACTATACCTTTTACACCGCACTTTCAAGATATCCGTTTGAAGCGGACGGCATTAAGATTGCCGTTGCGGTTTCTCCCGATGTGCGGGTGGTGACCGAACGTCATCTGGTCACCCCTTTCAACGCCAAGGCTATGGCCATGTTCCCCGAACGGGTGAACGGAAAAGTGACCGTCATCTTCAGCGCCCACACCGATAAGCCTCCGGCAAAAATGGTGATACTACAAACCGACCATGTGTCGGACCTGTGGCACAAAAAAACGTGGGAAGGTTTTGAGGAAAAGATGGACTCTTGTGCGATTGACCCGCGCCGAACGGAGTATGACCACGTGGAAGTTGGCGCGCCACCGATTAAAACAAAATACGGCTGGCTATTTATCTATTCGCACATCCAAAATTATTTTCCGAGCCCGAATGGTGCCCCGCGGGTATTCGGCATTGAGGCGCTTCTCCTTGACCTTAACGACCCGCGGAAGATACTCGGACGAACGCGCGGGCCGATTATTTCTCCCGAGGAACCGTACGAGCTTACCGGATATGTTCCCGATGTGGTGTTTCCCTCAGGTGTGAGTCTTAACGGGGATACGCTCACCATTTTTTACGGAGCGGCGGACACCACGGGTTGTCGGGCGAAGGTGAGCCTCACCGACCTTATTTCAACACTCAATCCCGAGACCTCGCCCGAGTGGCATTTGAAACGATTTTCCGGTAACCCGATTATTTCACCGCTCGCGGAGCATCCGTTTGAAGCGCAGGCAACCTTAAATCCGGGTGCTTTCTTCCTCGGTGGGAAGACGCACCTCCTCTATCGGGCCATTTCCGCTGATAATACTTCTACTATTGGGTATGCCACGTCCACGGATGGATTCACGATTGACTATCGTCACGAAACACCGATGTACGTTCCGCGCGCTCCATTTGAACTCAAGAAAATTGAAGGGAGAAATTCCGGTTGCGAAGACCCGCGTCTCACGCTTTTCAAGGACCGCATCTATATGTGCTATACCGCCTTTGACGGTATCGGTCCGCCCCGCGTTGCCGTAACTTCCATTTCGCAGAAAGATTTTCTCAAACGGAATTTTATCTGGTCAAAACCGGAGCTCATCAGTCCTCGGGATGTTGACGATAAAGACGCGTGTATTTTGCCCGAAAAAATAGGGGGGAGCTATTTCGTCCTGCACCGCATTGGTACCGATATTTGCGGGGATTACGTGTCTTCGCTTGATTTCACCAAAACGCAGATTAACAAGTGCATACGCATTATGGGTCCCCGCCCCGGAGCGTGGGATAGCGTGAAGGTGGGCATTGCCGCGCCTCCGCTCAAAACCAAAAAAGGGTGGCTTCTCTTGTACCATGCGATTTCAAAAGTCCATCACACCTATCGGGTGGGAGCGGTACTGCTTGACCTTAAAGACCCGACGGTGGTGCTTGCCCGTTCCAGCGACCCGATTTTTGAACCGGAAGAACTCTATGAAAAGATTGGCCTCGTGCATAACGTGGTATTTCCCTGCGGGATGGTGGAGCGGGACGGACTCCTCTACGTATACTACGGAGGCGCGGATAAGGTCTGTGGCGTGGCCACGATGAACATTGAAACACTGGTGACGGCGCTCACGCGGTATAATTGAAGTTCGCGCATCGGAAATGCTATACTGAAAGAGTTATATCTAACTCCAGCACATACTTATGGAACTCACTATCGTTGTCGCGAAGGTGTTTGCGATATATCTTGTGGTCAGCGGAGCTTTCCTTATTCTGAAAGGGAAAACGCTCCCCCTCATTCTTGACGACTTTTTCAAACACCCCGCGGTCGTCTACCTCGCGGGAGTCCTCCTGCTCTTCTTTGGCTCAATGCTTGTTATCGGTAACTCCATTCCCGAAGGAGGATGGCGGACCACCGCGAACGTCTTGGGCTGGCTTGCACTCCTCAAAGGACTTATGTACATTTTTGCTCCCGATGTGCTTGCCAATTTTCCCCTTAAGAAATTTCGCGGATGGTTTGGTGCTATCGGGCTCGTGCTTATCATTGCCGGTATCTTTCTCTACCGCATCGGTTAAGGTAGAGTCGTTACTCACTCGTTTATACCTCTATGGAAAAAGAGTATAAAGAAGAATGGAAAGTCAGCGGTAAAGACCTTCTCGCCAAGGTGCGGGAGCTTATCAATGAAGGAAAGGTGAGGAGAATTATCATCAAGAACGAAAAAGGGAATACACTGATTGAAGTACCGCTTCATGTCGGCGCCGTCGTGGGCGCCGTCGGCGTTATATTCGCGCCGGTGCTTGCCGCCGTAGGCGCGATTGCCGCACTTGTGACGGAGTGCACGGTTGTCGTGGTAAAAGAAGAAAAAGAGTGACGAGAGGATACAGGTCGAATAACATCTTAGTGATATATACTAGCTATCTCTATGCAAAATCTATACGCGCATAAAGTCGGTTTGGTCGCTGGCGGGTTGCTCGCGCTCGCGCACGCGGTGTGGGCACTTCTCGTCTTTTTGGGACTTGCGGAGCCGTTTCTTGACTTCATTATGGGACTCCACTTCTTGAATTTTCAGTTTGTCATTGACCCGTTCTCCTTCGGAAACGCGCTGATGCTCGTCGTCGTGACCGGTATCATCGGATATCTTATCGGGTATGTCGGTGGTCTATTATGGAACAGGGTGCATCGTGCCTCGCACGGGCAGTAACCCGCGCTTTTTGAAGAGAAGAAAACGCGTAGCGGGGTAAATCCACTACGCGTTTTTTGCGTCACCGACAACGATACCGTCTTTGAGCGAGATGACGCGCCCTGCTTTGTTTGCGTATTCGGTTTCGTGGGTGACCATAATGATGGTTTGCCCGTCTTTGTGAAGTTCGGCGAAAGCTTCCATTACCGGTTCGGCTGAGACCGAGTCAAGGTTCGCGGTCGGTTCATCGGCAAAGAGAATATGGGGTTTGTGCGCAATGGCGCGCGCGATGGAGACCCGCTGTTGCTGTCCACCGGAAAGCTCACTCGGGAGATTGTGCTTCTTTTCGGTAAGGCTCAGGCGTGCGAGCGCTTCCTCGGCCTGTTTTAGCGCAGTTATTTTTGACACACCCTGCATCAAAATGGGGAGTGCGACATTTTCAATCGCGGTGAGTTCCGGAAGAAGAGCGTAGTCTTGAAAGACATATCCGAGTTCGCGAAGTCGGAAATACGTTTTTTCTTTTTCGGGAAGCGACGACATATTTTTGCCGTTAATGTAAACGCCGCCGGAGGTGGGTGTATCAAGCAAGGATATTTGGTAGAGCAGTGTGGATTTTCCCGCACCCGATGGGCCGATAATCGCGACAAATTCACCCTTTTGTATAGTAAGCGAAAGGTTCTTCAAGACCTGAAGTTCAAGGTCTCCTTTGCCGTAGCTTTTGATAAGTTTTTCTGTCTTTATCATATTTTTGGTCGTCATTCCATTGAAAAATGGAATCCAGTCTGGATCCCCGCTTTCGCAGGGATGACATTAGGAAATGTCACCTCCCCAATATCGCATCCAGCGTATTTCTCCTCACGATAATCTTCGCGGGAATATAGCCGGCAGCGAAGGTAACGACGAGCAAAATTACGACGCGAAGCGTGGCACTTTCGGGAGTCGCCACCAGAATACCGTCGGAGAAGGGGAAGTTAATCGGATGCGCGTCAAAGAAGGGTTTCAGCACCACGAACGTGAGAAAAAGTCCGACGATAGACCCCGTAATACCGTAGAACATTGCCTGAAAGATATAGGAACATTCGATGGCGAGCGGGGAGACGCCGATGCCTTTCATAATGCCGATGAACTTTCGTTTGGTGACGGCGTTGATGAAGACGACGATAAAGATAGTGATGGACGCGACGATGAGTGCGAACGACGAGAGGGCATTACCGAGCATTCCCATAGTGGTCTCAACCTGACGTAGGAAAGAAGGAATAGCCTCTCCGCTGGTCTGTACGCGCGCGGCGTAGCTTCCCATAAAATCTTTTATTTCTTTGACCAGTATCGGCGCGTACGCCTCATCCGTTTTGATGGCGATTTCCTGCACCTCGTTTTTATTCACGGGAATGAGACGACGAAGTTCTTTGTCGGTAATGAACGCCCGAGTGGAAATTTCATCCACCTTGCTTTTTACAATGCCTTTGAGGATAAAATCTTTTTTAATGGTGCCCTCGGTGCTGGTGATGCTCACACGCACGCGGTCGCCGATATCAATGTCGGTGAGAAGGTCAAGGCCGGGGATGTTCGCGTCCGCGAACGCGGAGTACTTCTTTATCATATTCGCTCCGATAAGGAGGTATCCTTCTTCGCCCGCTTGGAGTGTTTCGCCATGCAAAATAAATCGGGAGAAATGGGTCATACGCTCTTCCGCGACGGGGTCAAGACCAATGAGGCGGATACCGATTTGATTGGCGCGCTCATTCTTTTCAGGGAGGTCGGTAAGGGTGCCGAGAATTTGCGCGCTTGTGCCGTATCGTACCGACATATCCTTGACCTGCTGGTGGTGCTCCAGAAAGGTAATCAAGTTTTGCGAGTTCTCTATATAGCTTCGTTGGGCAGCGGACGTGACGATAACCTCTCCCGAGTACCCTTCGCGAAAGGCGACGAACGAACCGCTGATGAGTCCGAGGAGCAGTCCCGACACCACGACGAGGTTCAGGAACGTCAAAATCATAATAAAGATAATGAGCGTCGTGGTCCATTTACTTCCACGCCGAAGGCTACGCACCGCCAAAAACCACCCCACTCGCAGGGCGTTTTGTAATTCCCGCTTTATTTGTAGGGCTTTTTTCATAGGTGCTTGTGAGGGCGAAGCATAGCAGATTTAGCCATTTTGGTCATTTTTTCTAAATTGGGTTCAAAAAATGTAGGCGTTGCGTGATAGATAGAGTGGTATACTAGGACTTACACATTTCACACTTTTCTGTCATTCCAGCGAAAGCTGGAATCCAGTGTATAGCCGTTTAACAAGGCTCTGGATTCCACTTAAGAGTGGAATGACACCGATTGCGTAGGTTCTATATACTTTACCCATCAGAGTTTATTGTTGCCGGGTCGTCCAAGTGGATAGGACACTGCGGAACTGAACCGCGGTATCTAGGTTCAAATCCTAGCCCGGCATCCAGTTTTCATAAAGATTTCTCAAGTGGGCAAAAAGAAACCTCGGCTTTATTGGCCGAGGCGTGTATGACGACAGCGCATTATGGTTACGCGTTCGTGTAACGGGCAAGGGCATCCCCGAAATAGGCGAGGTCGTCCTGCCGTGTAAGCGGGTCCATTCCGGTAATGTGTTTGAGGAACTTCAGCGAGCGAACTTTAACGAATCGCTTTGCGGACTCCTTGTTTCTTCGGTGCAGTCCGCGGGCCTCTACTTCACGCACCGCCTGTTCAAGCGTCCGTGCGGCAAGCGGTACAAGCTTTACCTTCCGTCGGCTGACAACCACTCCGTTTTCCGTTACTTGCGGTGCCTGTATAAGTCTGTAGGCAAAGTGCCAGCCTCGGCCGGTAAGATTTTTCTTGTGCACGATGCACGGCAGGATTTTTTTGGGGAAGCATCGCCGTCTTTTAGCGCGAATAACCGAGCAGGGCGGATGATGCTCATCCCCCTCGCGCGTATCACGCACAAGTTCTCCGTTTGCTTCGGCGAGTACCCGCTCGATGGTCACTTCGTCAAGGAAGCGGTTGCCGACAACTCCACACTTGAAGGCAGGGCTGTATCGGACTTCGGTGGAGGGGTCGGCAACCGTGAGAATGACGTGAAGCTTTCCGAGCGCTCCGTCAAAGTTGCCGTATATCCAGCGTTTGATTTTCGTGACGGCGCCAGCACGGGACTTTGCTTCCACCACTTTCTTCGCGATGTACTGTCCGGCCGTCTGAACCGCTTCCGGGATTTTTTCGGACACGGCGGGGTTTGTCGTGATGATGGTCGCTTCGTATTTTCTTTTCTCGGTAGGTTCTGTCTGTTCGGTGTTCGTGTTCATAGGTGTATACTTTGTAGGTCCGGATTAGGAATAGCACAGGAGGACTGCAGTGGCAAGAGGCACCGTACTTTATGGATAAACAGCATACAACAAAAGAAATAGCGGTCTTTGGAGGCGGATGTTTTTGGTGCACCGAGGCGGTGTTTAAAATGCTCAAGGGTGTTCATTCGGTGCTCCCCGGATACGCGGGAGGGACGACAAAAAACCCAACGTATGAGGAAGTGTCTGGCGGAAAAACGGGACACGCGGAAGTTATTCGCATTGAGTTTGACCCGACACAAATATCGCTCCACGATTTACTCACGGTGTTTTTCGCCTCGCACGACCCCACGACACGTAACCGACAGGGGAACGACGTGGGTACGCAGTACCGTTCGGTCATTTTCTATACCACTCCCGAGCAGAAGAAAATCGCGGAAGAATTTATTAAGGAGCTCAATGCTTCAAACAAGTTGGGAAAACCCATTGTCACCGAACTTGCGCCACTCGGGAGCTTTTATGAGGCGGAAAACTACCACAAGGATTATTTTGCTACTCATCCGGGCAATCCCTACTGTGAACTCGTGATTAATCCGAAACTTCAAAAAGTACAGGAAAAATTCGCCGAGCTTTTGAAGACGCATACATCATAAAAAGCGTGGAAGACACTCGTCTGGTATACTTACTCGGTGACTCAAGTTATTCGTAACGAAATCGCACCATGAATTTTCTTTCAAAATATAATATAACACCCGCGAAGGTGGTAAAATCCGCGCTTATCGGCATCGGCATACTTATCGCGCTTACGGTACTCATTAAGCTTGTGGGTCTTCCGATGGGAGGGGCGCGTGTGGGTGGCTTCGGTGGTGTGCTTCAGGGTATGCCGTCCGTATTACCTTCTTACGATTCTGTCGGATATTCCGCTGAAAGTCCCACCTCGTATGGCAAAGAGATGACACCCGGACTTTCGGCCAGGAACCTTCTCCCGATTTTCCCCCCGCGAATCGGAACAACCGGAAACGACGCCGAAGCCTATGAAGTGACCGACTACAGCGCGCGGTTTGAATCTAGAAAGGTGGAAAAAACCTGTGCCACGATAAAAGAATGGAAGACGCTTTCCTATGTCATCTTTGAGAACGCGAGCGAGTCGGACGAACAGTGCTATTACACCTTTAAGGTGGAGCACAGTCGGGTAGAGGAAGTGCTCGCTAAGGTAAAGGCGCTCAATCCCAAAGACCTCACCCAAAACACCAGCACCATCAAACAGCAGATTGAGGATTTTACCAGTCGGTCCGAAATACTTAAGAAAAAGCGAGATGCCTTGGAGAAGACGCTCGAGAGTGCTCTACGCGCGTATGATGAAATCACCGCTCTTGCCACACGCACGCAGAATGCCGACGCTCTCGCTAAAATTATTGACAGCAAGGTGGGTATTATTGAACGTCTCACGCAGGAACGTATCAACATAAACGCGGAGCTTGACGCGCTGGCGCTTATCAAGGAGCGGGAACTTGACCGTCTCACCTACACCTATTTCAACATAAGCGTGTATAAAAATACGTTCTTTGACGGCGAGCGTCTCGCGGACTCGTGGAAGGAGGTACTCAAGGACTTCGTGCAAACGGTAAATGTCGTCTTGCAGTCAATCACGGTAGGACTGCTTGGATTTATCGTGTGGCTCCTCCCCATTCTTCTCTATGCGTTTCTTGTGCTCGTTATCGTGAAATACGTGTGGCGCGGAGTTAAACGTGTCTGGGCGAGATAACCGATATGCGTCAATACCTCCTCATTATAGTTATAGCGGGAGCTCTGTACGCTCCGCGCGTATTCGCTCACGGAGGCGAGCTGTTGTTCACCCCCGAGTCGGTGATGCAAGGCGAGCCATTTATGGTGACCGTGAAAGGGACCGATATTCGTGATGTCAAAACGCTTACCTTTGACGGCAAACGTATTCCGGTCTTTGTACGTAACGGGAAACCAACCGCGTTTATCGGTGTGGACCTTTCGGCACGACCAGGGAAGCATACCGTGAAGCTCCTTACGCTTGACCTTGACCGAGTAGAAAAGAAGATTACGATACAGGCGCGGAGAAGGGTAACCGCTCCACTCGGTATTCCCCAGAAGCTTGGCGGAAACACCAAAGTTGCCCAGCAAAATCTCGTGACCGTGCTCTCCAAAGAGAATGGCGTACTCGCGAAGGTTAAGGTGACCGACTCTGCGTGGTTTAAAGAGGCGTTTTCCATTCCACTCAAGGACCTTATCGTGACGGATGCCTACGGCTACTCACGCGAAACCGGTTCGTATTCCATTCCGCATAAAGGGACGGATTTTCGCGCTTCGCTCGGCACGCAGGTGAAAGCCATCAATGACGGAGTGGTGCGTCTCTCGCGCGACTTTACGGTGTACGGAAAAACCGTCGCGATTGACCACGGTGGGGGAGTGGTGAGCTTTTCTATGCACCTTTCTAAGCTCGCGGTGAAGGAAGGACAGAAAGTGACCAAAGGAGAGCTTATTGGGTTTTCGGGAGATACCGGCTATGCCGAACGGCCACACCTCCATCTTTCCGTGCGCTTAAACGGCGTGTCCATTGACCCGATGAAATTTTTCGCGCTATTTGACACAAAGAAAAATTAATGCATAATTGCTCTCGGACAATTCAGCTCAACAAAACAAAAATAAGCGCCCTGTCCAGCGCAAAGTAAAGGTAAAAAATGAAGACACCTCCGGACACGAAACACCTTAGCCTTGCAAGCATCGTCCTCGCCATTTTCGCGGGGACCTACAAAGTCACCTCAACTCCCACACAAAAAGTCGCGGAAGGCGAAACGGTTCTGGGAACGGCCGACAACAAAGTCGTGCAAGGACTGTATAGAGCCAGACAAGAACTTGGCACCGCGGCCAACCTTGTCGGAGAATTCCTGAAGGATGTGGAAAAGAAACCCGAAGAGTATACGGTTCAAACGGAACGGGAGGCGCAGGCCGAATATAGGCGTCTTTTAACGGAACTGAAAAACGCCACCGAGCTTTTCTGGGACACGGCGCGGGCCGTGGTTCCCGGAGGCACTCATGAGTCAAACATCGCTGTGCGGGAGAACTGGGTTCTGGTGGCCTTCCCCCAAGAACCCGAGTGCCCCGACTTTGACGGGCTCAAGGTGCCAGGTGGCCTCCTCTCCGCACTTCTCGCGGGTCGGAGGATGCACCTGTAACCAAGCTCCTTGCAGGAGAGACCTGTAGCGGACGCAGTGCCTTTTGGCATCTGCGTCCGTTTTTTGTATACAATTTTTTGCTTTTGTACCCCGTTTACTCGTTTGACGATTTCTATTTTCCCCCACTGCGGTATTATAGTCTCTGCCGTCTTCTCATCCTTCATGTTTCATATTTCATCCTTCATTCTTTCTGCTTCTGCGGTATTATAGTCTCTGTAGTCTTTTCATCCTTCCCGCCCGAACGACTGGAATCCTGCCCGACTCCCTCGTTCAGTCGGGCGGGCATCCTTCATCCTTCATTTTCTTATGACCCAATCCGAAGCACTGACCATCCTCAAAACCGGCGCCAACGTCTTTCTCACGGGCGAGCCGGGGAGTGGGAAGACGCATACCGTAAACGAGTATGTCGCGTACCTCAATTCCTGCGGGGTGGAACCCGCCATCACCGCCTCAACCGGTATCGCCTCAACCCACATCGGTGGGATGACCATCCATTCGTGGTGTGGCATTGGCGTCCGCTCGGTGCTCACCCCCTACGACCTTGATACCATCGCGAGCAATCGCAAGGTAATGGGGCGAGTGGGAAGCTCCCGTGTCCTTATTATTGATGAGATTTCAATGCTTTCGGCGCAGACCCTCGCGATGGTGGACGCGGTGTGCAGGGAGGTGCGCAGGAGTAGCGAGCCGTTCGGCGGACTGCAGGTCGTGTTTGTGGGGGACTTTTTTCAACTCCCACCCGTTTCTTCCCCTCTTGGTCATTCACACGGCTCCCACCCCTCACCCTCCCGCCTACGCCAAGGCTTTGGCGGGCAGGTCGGGAGCTCCCCTCGGGCAGGGGAGCAGGGGAATCCAGAATTCGATAATCTTCCCAGTCTTGATTTTGAGTCGGGGGTCTTAACCTCCCCTCCTTTCCAAGGAGGGGATAAGAGGGGTGGTGACGCTTCTATTTTCGCCTTCTCCTCCTCTTCGTGGCGGAAAGCAAACCCTCTCGTCTGTTATCTCTCCGAACAGCATCGTCAGGAAGACCCCGCGTTTCTTGAGTTTTTGACGGCGGTCCGAAGAGGTGAGGTTGCGGAACGGCACAAGGCACTCCTCCGCACGCGCTACAAAAAAAGCGCGGATGCGGGCACTTCCACCCAGCTGTATTCCCACAACGCGAACGTTGACCATATCAACACGGGAGAACTCGCGAAGCTCCCAGGCCAGCCAAAAGTGTTTGTGATGACGGGAAGCGGTCCCGACCCGCTCGTCCTCTCGCTGAAGCGCGGGTGTCTTTCGCCCGAAGTCCTCTCGCTCAAACTCGGCTCACGAGTGATGTTTACGAAAAATGACCCAGCGGGGAGGTTTATGAACGGCACGACCGGTGTAGTCACGGAGTTTCTCAAAGAGACGGGGACACCCGTCGTCAAGACAAGTTCAGGCAGGTCAATTCCCGCCGAACCGATGGAGTGGACGATACAGGACGGAGGAAAAGTACTTGCGCGGGTGGAACAGATTCCACTCCGCCTCGCGTGGGCCATCACCGTGCACAAGAGCCAAGGGATGTCGCTTGATCGCGCCCATATGGACCTCGGAAGTG
>JAUSFR010000004.1 GCA_030649775.1 bacterium
ACTCGCAAAACCCAGGCGGTGTCCGCTTCTTCACTGTATCTCCTTCGTTGGGTCGGTTTGGTCAACAACCACCGCAGGGCAATCCGTTGAACCAGCTTTCGACGATTGACTGGCGCACCTTTTATACACCAGTCAGTGTCAGTTTTTGCAACCCCTCCAAAGCGGATAGAGGAAGCATAGCATAAATGAGAGGCAGAAAAAAACTGGCTCGAAGGAAGCAATGCCTCGAGCCAGATGCGAATGTCGCAAGGTGTTGTTTCGATGTCCCGCGACACTACAGCTCTTTTCTTTTCCGGTAACCCCCTTTCTAAGCTTCCCGAGGCAAGTATCCCATAATTTTAGGTTTTCAAGAAGATACCCTCTAAACATTGACAAAATGCATAGAATATGCTTTACTTGCCACAGTCCTGCTCATTGAATTCATGCCGAATTTGGGCAGAACATAAACGACAGAAACAAACCTTTCTTTGCTGAATGAAAACCCAAAAAAACGGATTTACCCTTATTGAGCTTCTTGTTGTTATCGCTATCATCGCGATTCTCGCTTCCCTGCTTCTGCCAGCACTCGTGAGCGCGAAGGCAAAGGCGCAGTCAACCCAATGCCGGAGCAATCTCCGGCAGATGGGAATTGGTCTGCTCGGGTACACACTAGACAACGGTATGTATCCCGATTACGCGCGGTGCGCGAGCGAAAAAGAGCCGCGCGGAGCGCGGTGGTATGACTCTATCGAGGCGTACTACACTCGGACCCTCCAATGGGGGGAGGGAAAATTCGGGTGCCCCACCTATAAGGGGTTTACGGGTGATATACGGCCAACGACTTTCATAGGAGAGTCCTTCGGGTCATATGCTTACAACATCGGAAGCTATGAAAACGGTTTTTACCGTTACGGGCTCTCCGACGGACGGGCCGTCTTCGAGCTTACACTCGAGATGACCCCGATTCCCGACTCGAAGGTGAGGAGTCCAAGCGATATGATTGCGCTTGGCGACTCCGTCGGACGGTCATTTTACCCAGAATTTCCCCTCTCCGAAGGCCCGGACATCCTGTCTCGAAGAATTGGCGGATATTTTGAGACACCAAAGGATGCCCCCTACCGGAGACATCGGGGACTTTCAAACATTCTTTTCGCCGACGGCCACGCTGAGGCGATTAAGCACAAAAAGCTCTTCGACGACACCGAGGCCGCGCTTCGTCGGTGGCATAGGGATAATGAACCCCACTGACTTCGGTACAACGACTAGCACACTGGCGAACTCACCCGAGTTCGCCTACTTTTTTATACAATCATTCCTCCATCGCAGGCTTATCAATCGCCAGTGGCTCAAAACCGATGGAAGCCCCCGTAACTTTCAAAATATCCTTGTCTATCTGCTTGAATGCTTTGCCCGATGCCGTGTAGTGGTTCACGGTCGTGCCGAGAGCGTTGCCGAGCTTCGTGTGGTACTCCTCGTAGCTCTTGAGGTGCTTCCCGAGGTCGTCTACCCTCTTCACGATATCTTTGGCGGTTTCCTCTATTTGGAGCGCCTTGAGCCCTTGCATCACCGTCTGGAGGTACGCGAGGAAAGAGGTCGGGGAAACAATCAACACTTTGTCCTTGCTGGCGGCACGCTGAATCAGATTTTCGGTATCGTCGGTCACGAGTCCGATTTTATTCACGAGGAGGTCATAGTAAATCGCTTCGTGCGGGATAAACATAAAAGCGAAGTCCATCGTGCCTTCGGACGGGCGGATATACTTAGACGTTTCCGTGATGCGGAGTTTGAGGTCATTCACGAACAGTTTTTCCAGACGTTCTTTTTCCGACGGGTCTTTGGCTTCCGCGAGCCGGTTATAGTTTTCCAGTGAAAATTTGGAGTCAATCGGAATTATTTTCTCCTTGACGAACACCGCTGCGTCCACAATCTCGCCGTTCGCGAACGCATACTGCATTTTGTAGTTGCTCGGCGGAAGGACATTTTTGAGAAGCGTTTCAAGATAGTATTCG
>JAUSFR010000023.1 GCA_030649775.1 bacterium
AATGAATCCAAAACCCTTGTCAGTCAATTTCTTGATTGTACCGGTCATTTTGTGGCTTCTAGTGATAAAGACAAAGCTTATGTTGTGAATCGACTCTTTTCTACACGCGACTTTGTTGGATACAAGGATAGCATACCTTTACTTTTCTGTCAAAATGATGGGTATCTTACGGGGAAAAAGCCCTCGCTATAGGCCTATTTCAGGAGCGGGAAAGTAGGGCAAAAAACGAAACTGCTTTTCTGCTACCTTGGGGTGGAGTCGCCGATTCGGCCTCTCCCGAACCTTCGCGTGAGCCACTTTGGCCCAACCTCCATAAGAACAACGAGAAGGATGACAACGAGAAGCGCGTATTTTATGTCCGCGACAATCGGAAGGAGATTGATAATACTTTTTCCCGCGAGCCAACCGATAGCGACGATGAGGGCAAGCCATACAAAGGTACTCGCAAGATTAACAAGGAAAAAGCGGATACCGGACAGCTTTTGTGTGGACAGATAGACGGCGGTCAGAAATCGGGTGCCGAATACGAACTTGCTCACGACGAGCGCGCGAAAGGGTCTGTTTGAATACAACCCGTCAAGTTTTTTGAGTACCGCCTCGCTCCGCGTCGCAATCCAGCGAAAACGATGCGCGAATTTGAAGAAGGAGGGACCGACGAAGAACCAAAGGGTGTCGGCGCTAATGGTTCCGAGATACATAACCCAGAACACGGACTGAAGCGAGAGCAGTCCTTCACCCGCGAGAAATGAAGCGGGGATAGCGACCGTTTCGCCGAGAAAGAACCCCCCAAAGAAAAGGACAGGGAACTCATAGGCGTGGAGAAGCGAAAGTAACGTTGCGCCGAGTTGCATGACGGCAATTATAGACTACTTTTGGGAAAAGAAGGGTGTGGGTAGAAATAGAAGGGGAGAACCGCGAATGTACCACCAGAGTACTTCCAATCTCTAATCGCTTCGCTCAAGAGATTTAGGTCGCACCACAGGAGTACTTCCAATCTCTAATCGCTTCGCTCAAGAGATTTAGGTCGCACTTTTGGTCACACAAAATGTTCCTGACGGAACATTTGCGCGACCCCAGCTCGCGGTGTTTGCCTGTCGCCTTCGGCGACAACAAACACAACAAAAGGCGACCCTATCACACCAGATGTTTTCGCGCGAAGGCAAAGCCGGAACCTTGCTGGGTCTTTTACTGTTTGGTCGATAATCCTTCGCGGCACCTTTTGATCAGTATTTCCTTTTTATCTCTGCGCCATTTCTTGATTTGAATTTCTCGTTTTCTCGCCTCGCTCTTGGTTGGATATTCTTCAAGAAACACTATCTCAAAGTCAGGAATACCTGTACTGAGCGAAGTTGAAGTATATTTTGTGAACTTAGTACTCTGTCTTGAATTGTGATACCACAGACGGTTTTCGGGGTCTTCAGTTATTTATTCCCACATAAAGTTTACCCACCGAATTCTTAATCATGTAAAGGAAGTACATACACAAAGTATATTAAGAGGTCCCTCGACTCTAAGATTCGCTCGGGACACTCGATTCGCAACAAAAAACAACCAGCGCTGGTTATTGAATGGACACTACCTGTTTTGTGTGCTAGCTTTCCCAACAGCTCGCTCTTTAAATTACCATCTGGCGTATTGAGTTGCGGGCGAAACACAAAAACACAAAACAAAAAAATGAAGTCAATCAAGTTGTTGTTCAGTCTCACCATTGCCTTGCTGGCGTTTGTCGGCTCGGTCAATGCCTCCACACTCAAGGATGGGGTCATCCTGTACAGCCCCGGCTCGTACCTCGCCGGACAACCAATCCCGCTCGGTGTTGACTCGTACGGATATAACTATCAGGCCCATTCCTTTAATGGGTCATACTTCAACTCCTACGCCAACAGCGCGGGATTTCCTCCGTACGACGGAGACGATGCCACCTATCTTGCGGCAAACCCGACAGCTATCAGCCACTGGGCTTGGCCATATCGAAATGACCAATTGGCCATGAAATGGAATGAGGCATGGCTTTCGAATCAGGACCAGAACAACGACGGCAAACTCGACCGCCACTACGGGTTTCCTTCCTACATCGGATCGGGAGCATTGCTCACCAATCACCAGTCGGGCGAATATGGTGTAGAGGAGTTTAACTGGAACTACTTCGTCAAAATCGTGGCGGCTCCCTCCGATGCGACCCTGGCTGGCGGTTTCTGGCTGAACTCGGGTGGAAAAGAAATTGGTCCCGAAATCTGGGGCGAATTCGCCATCATTCAGGAAGTCTTGAACGACCAAGGCACGGGCGACCATGGAATAGGCTACCGAAGTCCCGCAGGCCCAGGTGTCGGAAAGTACTAAACCCCCTTCTTTCACTCCCGCTCGCCACACACATTGTGTGGCGGGTTTTTTTTAGCACCGTGCAGATAGTCCGAACAACAAACAACCATTGCTGGTCTAGTCTTGTGTGGTGGTTTACCACGAGCGAGTTTTGCTTTCTGAAGCAAAACGAGTCGAGTGGAGAAGGGGAGAACCGCGAGTACGCTTTTGGTCACGAATAATCTGGCTGCCGTCGCAGCCAAATTTTCGCGACCCCGGCTCGTCTGTTTTGCGTACTCGCAAAACATGACTCCGCCCTTCAATTCTCCACGCAACGTGCGCGACCTAATTTTCTTTGCAGTACTCTGCACTAGAAAATGGAAGTACTCTTGTGGTGTAGGCACGTTGCTCCTTCTCCACATAACAAAAATCGCTCCGCCAAAAGCGGAGCTGATTTTTGAAAATGTGGAGAAGGGGAGAATTGAACTCCCGTGCACATGATTCTTTTTTCGGTTCTACATTGTCTAGTTACTCTTTACCCTTGCGGGCTTTAAACATCAAGACTAAAAGAATAACAGAAGCGTTTTGATGCCGATTCTCTGAAGTTAAAGTATGAGCCAAGAAGAGCTCACACTCGATTCCGAATATATAACACTTATGTATCCCTATCGGACGTCGGAAAGATAAGCGTCACCTACGCCGAAGCGTAAGCGAAAGCGAGCTCATGTCCGCCGAAATACGGCGAGACGATGGACTTGGCTTTTGAAATTAAGGTTTTTGCACTTAATTGTTCCAGCAGTTTAAGGAAGTACTGGAGTTCCACAATGCGCGAAAAGAAGGAGACCATATGTCTATGCCTGTCATCCCCCCGCCTAACTTTTAGGAAAAAAGTTGGGCGGGTGAACGGCAGACTAGTTTTTTCAACGTGCAAGCTTACCTATTCATTTCACGGCGGATGTCGCGTTCCACCTCGCGTTTCTTGATGGTCTCGCGCTTATCAAACTTCTTCTTGCCTCGCGCGATGGCAATATCCACCTTGATTTTTCGTCCTTTATTATACACCGAGATAGGCACGATTGTCAATCCTTTCTTCCCCTCGCTTCCCGCAAGGTCGTGAATCTCTTTTTTGGTGACGAGGAGTTTTCGGTTACGCCTTTCGTCAAAGCCCTTTGCCACGTTTTTCGGTTGGTAGGCGGGAATGTACGCTCCAACAAGAAACACTTCATTGCCTCGGACAATCACGTGGGAGCCTTCCAAAGAGCCGAGCTTCGCGCGAAGCGATTTCACCTCATACCCAAAAAGCTCAATGCCGGCATTCATTGTTTCCAGAAATTCGTAATTGAAGTGCGCTTTGCGATTTTCTATAAGCATCCGTCAATACTAACAGACCTCTCTGTTTCCATAAAGGAAATAGTATGTATAATTGTTGGGTGCCAAATCTCAAGGAAAATGTGAAAGAAGCCAAGGAGAAAGGGAAGAAGGTGCTCAAATCGCTTTCACCCAAAGAACAACAGGGCAAGAACACCCCTCCTCCAAAGCCGTGGCGTGAGTTTGTAAACAACGCGACAGGGATGCTCTTTATCTTTCTCGTGCTGATGACCGTGTACTCATTTATCGCGGACAATCGGACCACCGCTTCGGACATTCCGATTTCGGAAGTCGCGGGCGACGTGGCGCGCGGAGACGTTTCGGAAATAAAAGTGGCGGGTGAGGTACTCACCGTTGTCTACGGGAAAGGCAACATTGAAAAGAAATCAAAGAAAGAGCCGGGAGTCGGGCTGTCCCAGACGCTCGTGAACTATGGCGTGCCGACCGACAAACTCCAGACGGTGAAAATCTCCGTGGAAAAGGAAGGCGGGTTTGGCTACTGGTTTCTGAACCTCGCACCGTTTATCATTCCGCTCATTTTCGTCTTGGTGCTACTCTGGTTTCTCACTCGGCAGGTGAAAGGCGCCGGTATGCAGGCCTTTACCTTTGGGCAATCCAAACCGCGCATTATTTTCCCGACCGATAAAAAACAGAAAGTCACCTTCAAGGATGTCGCGGGCGTGAAGGAGGCGAAGCAGGAGCTTGCGGAAATTGTTGACTTTTTGAAGAACCCGAAAAAGTTTTTGGATATCGGCGCGCAGATACCCAAGGGCGTGCTCCTTATGGGCGCGGCCGGTACGGGAAAGACGCTTCTCGCCCGCGCGGTGGCGGGGGAGGCGGGCGTGCCGTTCTTTTCCATTTCGGGTTCGGAGTTTGTGGAAATGTTTGTCGGTGTCGGCGCATCGCGCGTTCGCGACCTCTTTAAGCTCGCGAAGCAAGCCGCTCCGTCCATTATCTTCATCGATGAAATAGACGCGGTAGGACGCGTACGTGGCGGGGGAATGGGCGGGGGGAATGACGAGCGCGAACAAACACTGAACCAAATTCTTGTGGAAATGGACGGGTTTGAACAGCACGACAAAGTGATTGTCATGGCGGCGACCAACCGGAGCGATGTGCTGGACTCGGCGCTGGTGCGCCCCGGCCGGTTTGATAGGCGTGTCACGGTAGACCTTCCGGACCGAAATGACCGCGAGGCGATACTTGCAGTACACGCGCAAAAAAAACAGCTTGCCGAAGACGTGAACCTCAAGGTGGTGGCGGAGCGGACCCCGGGATTTTCCGGAGCGGACCTCCACTCTATTGTGAACGAAGCGGCCATTCTTGCCGCTCGTGAGGAGCGTGCGAAGGTTGCCCAGTTTGACCTTATTCGTTCCATAGAGAAGGTGATGCTTGGTCCCGAGCGCAAGAGCCACTTGCTTTCCGAAGCGGAAAAGAAAATTACCGCCTATCACGAAGCGGGACACGCGCTCGTCTCTTCGGTACTTCCGTACGCCGACCCCGTGCATAAGGTTTCTATCATCTCGCGCGGGCGCGCGGCGGGTTATACTCTCAAGCTCCCGCTTGAAGACAGGAAGCTTCAATCGCGCAAAGAGTTTTTGGATGACATCGCCGTCACCCTCGGAGGATACATCACCGAACTTATGCTCTTTGGCGACATTACGACCGGTCCCTCAAACGATTTGCAGGTAGTTTCCGCGCTCGCGCGTGATATGGTCACGAAGTACGGTATGTCCGACAAGCTCGGCCCCATCGCCTTTGAGACGCTTCTCGGCCGAATGGGGAGCCGTGGTGTGCACGAGGAGAAGGAGTATTCACAGAAAGTAGGGGATGCGATAGATGTGGAAGTTTCCAAGATTGTGACCGAAGCCTACAAACGCGCCGAGGACATTCTCACAAAGCACCGCCCCGCGCTTGATGCGATTGCTCTGAAATTGATTGAAGTAGAAACACTAGAACAAGACGAGTACGAGAAGGTCATCATCGCTTTCGGCATTATGCCGAAAAAGAAGAAGGATATAGAGCATCAGAAGTGAAACTAGGCGCTAGGCTTTAGGCACTAGGAAAGAGCAATCTTCTTGCCCCCGCTCTTTAGAGGGGAGGATTGAGGTGGGGTTATAATTCTCCCTTTCCTAAAGGGAGCAGACGAAGTCGAGGGATTTTATAATTTAGCAAAATTACCACGGCCGTGGTAATTTTGCTAAATGGTGACTTTTGCGGAAGTGGCCGATTTACGCTACGATTTCAATTACGCGCGTGTAGCTCAATGGTGGAGCGTCCCGCTTATAATTACAAATGAGGAGCGCCGCGGAAACTTCTTAGTTTACATGGCGACCGAATGCAGTAATTATATGAATTGAAAATTTCAGAGTCCGCCCCTAGCTCAATGGTTAGAGCACCGAGCTTATACCTCGGTGGTTCTTGGTTCGAGTCCAAGGGGGCGGACTCTGAAATAATTCATATATCGGGGTGGTTCTAGGTTCGAGTCCTAGCACGCGCATTCGTTAAATGAATAACACAATATGAACAATTCTTCAGAAAACATGCCGTTAGGAGATTTGAGGCACATAACCGCGCGTAGAGTTATCTTGGAGGGGTTGCGCGCGGTGGGTATTGAGAATGATAAGATAACCGCGTTTTCTAGGCGATTGGAAGACATAAGTCTGAAACTTGCCGTGCTTTTGAAAGGTGAAGCTACTGCAACAGCCCAAGATGAAAGTAGTTCTCTTCTGCGGGAGGCAAGCAGGACTGACCCATATAAGAATACTCAAAAGGCGAAAGAACACATAACCCAATGGATTGAACATACGCTTGGCTTGGTTAATGCAACGGAAGAAATTCGTATGGAACTTGAGACTCTCGTTTCTGATATTGTCGATGATGAGGTCGCCAAACATAAGCAACGCACGCATGATGAAGAATAGAGTGTGAAGAGCGAACTCTCAAATTGCAAAGAAACATGGAAAACAAGATAAAAGGGATACTATTTGATTTCAATGGGGTGCTCTGGTGGGATACTGTCCTCCAAGAGCAAGCATGGAAGAGATTTTCTAACGAAGTCCGAGGCACCTCTTTTTCTGAAGAAGAAAAGGCCACTCATGTGCATGGGAGAAATAATAAGCACACACTGGAGTATCTAACTGGAAAAATACTTTCACCCGAGGAACTTATAGACCTAACCGAACAAAAGGAATCTGCATACAGGAAGTTGTGTCTGGAACAAGGCGAGAATTTTAAACTTTCGCCCGGTGCGATTGCACTGTTGGAACATTTAACAGTACAGAAAGTGCCTTTTACCATTGCTACCGCTTCGGAGAAGAATAACGTTCTTTTCTTTTTCAAACACTTACACTTGGATAAGTGGTTCAGTATGGAAAAGGTAGTATATGACGACGGTACATTACCGGGGAAACCCGCCCCCGACATTTATCTTCGAGCGGCCGAAAAGATTAACGTTTCTCCCGAGGAGTGTATGGTTATTGAAGACGCAAAATCAGGAATAAAAAGTGCCTGTGCGGCGCGCGTTGGTCTTGTTGTTGGCCTTGGCCCAAAGGCTAAACACAGCACACTCCTAGAGTATGGAGCTCATATGGCGATAGAGGAATTGGGGGAACTGCTTGCGACTAAGATTATTTGAATTATTCAAAATGGATTTCGTCTTGTTTGCGGGAGGTGAGGTGCTCGGTGAGCAGGGGGTAGTGGGAGAGAGTTTCGTCTTCTTCAAGGAGACGCCTTGCTTCGGCGCGGGCGGCTTCCACCATCTTGAGATTCTGGAGGGCTTCCATTGCGACGTCCGAAACGCCCCACTGCTTTGAACCAGAAAGCTGTCCTGCTCCGCGAAACTTGAGGTCATACTCCGCGAGCTCAAAACCATTCTTCGCCGTCTGGAGCGCCTTTAGGCGGTCCAAGGTCTTCGCTCCCATGCTTTCGGTGAAGACGTAGCAGTAGGCTTGATGTGAGCTTCGAAGTACCCGTCCGCGAAGTTGGTGGAGTTGGGCGAGACCGAAGCGCTCCGCGCCTTCAATGATAATGACGGTCGCGTTTGGGACATTGACACCGACCTCCACAACCGAGGTGGAAACGAGAATATCTATTTTCCCGTTCTTGAAATCTTCCATCGTTCGCTCTTTCTCCGTATCTTTGAGTTTGCTGTGCATCACGCCTATGTCAAACTCGGGGAAGACTTTTTCTTTGAGGCGTTTCGCCTCTGATTTGGCAGAGCGAGCTTGTACGGCAAATTCTTTGTCGGGGTCCGGTTCATCTATGCGGGGAGTAATGATGTACGCTTGCCTGCCAGCCCGTAATTCCTTGCGCACCTTCTCATACACGGCGTCACGGTTTGCGGGTGCGACTGGTTCGGTGATAATTGGTTTTCGGCCTGGAGGAAGTTCATCCAGCACCGTCAAATCCAAATCGCCATACACGGTGAGCGCGAGTGTTCTCGGTATGGGCGTAGCCGTCATACTTAAAAGGTGGGGCATTCGCATTTCTTTGTGTACCAAGGCCTTTCTCTGATTGACCCCAAAGCGGTGTTGCTCATCTATAATCGCAAAGGCGAGGTGTTTAAACTGCACCGATTTTTGTATAAGTGCGTGAGTGCCAATGAGGACCGCAATCTCGCCATTTTTTGTCCACTTCAAGAGTTGGCTTCGGGATATGTCGGTCCAGCCCGCTGGATTCACCTTTGAGGGGAATTTTCTGCATCCGCTTCCCGTAATGAGCGCGATACTTATGGGAAGATGTTTGAAGTATTCAATAAATGATTCAAAGTGCTGGGTCGCAAGGATTTCGGTTGGTGCCATATACGCAACTTGGAGCGTGCCGTAGTTTTGGTCCTTCGGTCGTGAAGTAATAACGGCATAGGCGGTGGAGGCGGCGACCGCGGTTTTACCACTTCCGACGTCACCTTCAAGGAGACGCGCCATCGGCACACCTCTTCTGAAGTCTTCAAGAATGCCACTCACTGCGTGATTTTGTGCGTTCGTAAATGAAAACGGAAACCGCTTCGTGAACTCGGCGATATGTTCTTCGCCTTTTTCTATGGTAAATGATTTTTCTTTTTGCCACAGCTTTCGCTCTTTTTGCTTCTCAAGCTGGATGAAGAGCACTTCTTCAAAGGCGAAGCGCTTGCGCGCGCCGACCGCGTCTCCCGCTTTTTGTGGCGCATGAATAAAAATGAGCGCGGTTTTGAGAGAGGGGAGGTGGTACTTTTCAAGAATGTCAGGAGGAATGGGGTCAACCAGCGTATCAAGCGCACCCGATGCAATTATCTTTTGAATATGATGGAAGAGCCAGTTTGAGGTGATTCCTTGCGACTCGGGATAGACGGGGTGGAGGTGGTGCGCTTCGCCATCTTCGCCAAAGAGTGACCCGCCGACACCGGTGGGAACGGAGGTTACTTTTTCTATTTTGGGATTACTGAAATAAAAAGAGCGTTTAGCGTTTAGCGTAGAGCGGTTAGTGTCAGAAGATTTTGGACGCCGTTGCGAAACGCGTCCTTCCACGCGAACCAGCGCGTCTTCGGGAATCATTTTTGCGATGTACGGCTGGTTGAACCAGACAATTTGGATTTTTCCACTGTCGTCTTTGAGCTCGGCGGTGCCCATCGGAATTTTTGTGCGAAAGGCTTTGGTCGCCTGAAGTTTGCTGATTGTACCGAAGACCACGACCGTTTCGCCTTGGGCGAGACTCCCAATCGTTCGCATTTCCGCAACGTCGCCATAGCGGGCGGGGAAGTGGTAGAGCAAATCCTCCGCGGTTTTTATCCGCAGTTTCTTAAGTGCCTTCTTCTGTGGCTCGGCAATACGGAAGAGAGTTTCAATGGGGGCGGTAAGTCGCATTCGGTAATTGTATCTAAAAGTTTGCCAATTAAAAGCAACGGCACTATTACCACATATCAGCGGTCGCTGATATGTGGTACAAAGGGTTTGGTACATGAGGATCTAAGGTGGTTAAGCACTTTTTTGCTTTTACACTATATTTACGACCGTAAATATAGTGTAAAGCTGCTAGTGCAGGTATCCGTGACTGTGCCCAGTAACTCTTGCTCCATGTGCCGTTAGTGGTAGTATGAACTCCATTATGACCGACGACCCACAGAAGTTTTTGGAGGTGGCGCTTGAGGCGGTCAAATTGGCCGAGCCGATTTTTCTGAAGTCGTTCGGCAATGCATCGGGGGTTGAGGTAAAGGCGGGCGAGGTGGCAAGTTTCGTGACCGAAACCGACAAAGAAATTGAGCAGTTGCTTACCGAAAAGATTTTCTCCGCGTTTCCGAATCACGGCATTGTAGGGGAGGAGGGCGCTTCAAAACAAGGCACGGGATACACGTGGTATCTTGACCCGATTGACGGAACCACCAACTATATTCACGGACTCCACCATTGCGCAATTTCGGTGGCTTTGTGGGACGAGAAAGGCCCCCTTGTGGGTATTGTGTGCGACCCGGTGAACAAGAAGACTTACACCGCCATTCGCGGAGGCGGAGCGTTTGCAAACGGTCGGCCTCTCCGCGTATCACGGACCGCGTTTCTTAAGGATGCCGTAGGGTCCCTCGGATGGAAGCAAAAAGATGCCTCGGAGAGAAATGCTCTTTGCGAACGGATTGAAAAAAGCGCGTACCGTTTCCGCCTCCTGAGCGCATCGGCGCTGGATATCTGCTTTGTGGCCTCGGGTAGTCTGGATTTCTTCGCGGGTACGAATATAAATATTTGGGATTTCGCGGCGGCACTACTCATACTTACCGAGGCGGGAGGCGTGGCGACGGAGAAGAATGGGTCACCCCTTACTCCGGAGTCAAAAACCTTTGTCGGAGCAAGCAGGCACATTCACGCCGAGCTACTTTCCGTCTTGAAGTAAAAGAGAAAGGGGAACAGGCTAGAAGTCTATACGGAACTCGTAGCCGTATTTTTTGAGCCCGAGTTTTTCGTAAAATTGATGGACGTTTTCGCGCTCCATTCGGCTCGTGCCGATAAGCTTGTAGCACCCGAGGCGTTTCGCTTCCTCTATCGCTTCTTTGACGAGCGTGCTCCCGATACCTTTTTTGCGGTGCTCTTCTTTAACGAGGAGGTCTTCAAGAAATCCATACGGCTCGGTGTGTGAGTCGTTTCTGATTAAATATAGATACATTGCACCGAGCTCCTCGCCATTTTCTATGGCGGACAAGCGAATAGCGTTCTCTCTTTTTTCTTTCTTTATTTCCATCTTTCCTAAAAGCTAACAGCTATAAGCTAAAAGCTATCTGATGAGGTTCCAAATAATCTCCGCCGTCTTTTCCGCGTCGTGGCGAATGAGACTTCGGGTGAGGGTGTCGCCTTTCGCCTTTTTGTGCACTTCATCCGAGATGACCGCTTCGGCGAGCACGCTCGCTCCGATTTTTTTGATAGCTTCGCTATCCGGTTCCACAAACAGTGCGCCTTCTTTTTTGTAGGTGGCAAGTATCTTCGCCTCTGGTTTCTTGGTGTTTACGATAACGGTATCAATGACCGACGTGCCTTTGGCACCAAGGTACGCGTTTGCCTCTCGTACGAAATCGGAGGCTTTAAACCCGTCGGTTTGCCCGAGCTTGGTCATAATGTTTGTGATGAGCACCTTGCGCGCCTTTGACGCCTTGATAGCTTCAGCAACGCCGGGCACGAGGAGGTTGGGGAAGGTGGAGGTGTAGAGGTCGCCGGGGCCGAGGATAATCGCGTCCGCGCGAGCGATAGCGTCAAGCGCGCGTGGGTTTGCTTCCGATTTACTCAGCATTAGTTTCTCAATCGGTGCGCGCTTTTTGTCTACGGGCTCATCAAGTTCGTGTTCGCTTTTGATGACGGTGCCGTCTTTGAGACGTGCGGAAAGAGTCGTGGGGTTTTTGGATACGAAAAGTACCTCTCCGCGAACGTTGAGAAGGCGTGCGGCTTCCGCAATCGCGCCTTCGGGTGTGCCGGTTACTTTTTGCAGTCCGGCGAGCAGGATGTTGCCGACGCTGTGGCCCTTAAGCGACCCACGGTCAAAACGGTAGCTAAAAAGCTCTTGAAGGGCGGGGACGGTGTAGGAAAGGCCGATAAGACACTGACGAATGTCGCCCATCGGCATAATACCGAGGTCCCTCCGAAGTACACCGGTTGAGCCACCGTCGTCGGCAGTGGAGACAATTACAATATTGTTGGTAGGAAACTCACGAAGCCCCTTCAAGAGAGTAAAGGTTGCGGTGCCTCCGCCGATGATGACAACAGTTTTCATATGCGTGATACGAATGCTACAAATTAACGCACGAATGCTCCGAATATGCGAATGAAGAAAGTCGGGATTCGTGGATTAGTAGCATTCGCATGGTAATTCGTTGCATTCGTGTCAAATAATTGATAATTTCTTTCCCGCTTTCTCCAGTGCCACAATTGCCTTATCCAGTTGTTTTTTCGTGTGCGCGGCGGAAATCTGGACTCGGATACGTCCTTTGCCTTTGGGAACGACGGGGTAGGCGAAGCCACGGACGTACAAACCTTCCTTGAGGAGCTCGTCGGCAAGCGCCATCGTCTTTGGCTCGTCCATCGTCATAATAGGGGTGATGGCATGGGACCCTCCACCTAATCTGTAACCCAATTTTTCAAGCTTTGTTCTAAAGTACTTCGTGTTTTCGGTGAGCTTCTCCTTGAGCGGCAAGAACTCTTTGTCGAAATGCTCAATCACATAGAGCGCAGCACCGGCGATGGCGGGCATCAGCGAGTTTGAGAAAAGATAGGTGCGACTGCGCTGGCGAAGAAGGTCAATCACTTCTTTCTTGCCGGTGGTAAAACCACCTCCCGCGCCACCGAGCGCCTTGCCGAAGGTGGAGGTGAGAATATCTACCTTTCCCAGGATTCCTTTTTCTTCAATACTTCCGCGTCCGGTTTTTCCGAGGACTCCGGAGCCGTGCGAGTCGTCCACAACGAGCAGTGCGTCGTGTTTGTCGCAGAGCGCCTTGATTTCATCTAGCTTGGCTATTTCACCGTCCATTGAGAAGACGCCGTCGGTGACGACGAGGCGACGCCGTGCACCTTTTGCCTGTATCAGCTGCTTCTCAAGCTCCTCCATATTGTTATGTGTAAAACGAAACCGCTCGGCTTTGCAGAGGCGCACGCCGTCAATAATGGAAGCGTGGTTAAGCTCATCCGAGAAAATAGCGTCGCCTTCGGTGAGCAGGACTTCAAAGAGCCCCGTGTTTGCGTCAAAACAGGAGGTGTAGAGAATGGTGTCTTCGGTTTGGAAAAACTTTGAAATTGCGGACTCTAGTCTTTTGTGGAGGTCGGTGGTGCCGACGATAAAGCGGACACTGTTGAGCCCAAGGGAATACTGCTTCAGCGCCTTTTGTGCCGCTTTGATAACCTTTTTCTGTTGGGAAGTGCCAAGGTAGTTGTTGGCGCACAGGTTAATGAGCTTCTTTCCGTCTACTTTTATCTCCGTTCCGGTGTGGCCTTCAAGGGTCTTTTCTACTTTGAACAAGCCTCCGTCACGCATGGTCTGCAATTCTCCACTGATTTCTTTTTTTAATTTCTCTGAAAACATAAGCGTGATATGAATGCTACTAATTAAATGCACGAATGCTTCTAATATGCGAATGAAGCAAATCGGGATTCGTGGATTGGTAGCATTCGCATGGTAATTTGTTGCATTCGTATCAAATTTCTATTAATAGTTTTGGGTGCTTCGCCATCATTTCCTCAAATTTCTCCTTAGTATACTCCGCGAGGGGGAGAATCGTCCCTTTACCTTGGTCTAAAATTACGTTCCAGATATTCTCCTGTATTTTGTTGGTCCGGTCTTCGAAGAGCTTCTGGGTCATCTCCCAGGTTTCGGGGAGTCTTCGTCCGATAACGGCGTGGACGGTAAGACCGCGCACGATAAAGCGGTTGTAGTCCTCAAGGACGAAATCGCCGGTTTTGATGCCGAAGGCAATCACATCTCCGCCACGGCGCGTGGCGAACAGGGCATTGTTGAAGGAAGAGTTGAACCCCGCCATTTCAAACGATACGTCCACACCAAGGCCTCCAGTCAGCTCCTCTATTTTTTTGATAACCGCTTCGTCGCGGTGGTGCGATGGAACGCTCCCACCACCCCGGCCTACGG
>JAUSFR010000027.1 GCA_030649775.1 bacterium
TGAGCAGGTGGCGAAGATACACGCGACGAAGCTATCGCTTGATGACGTGATGGGGAAGAATCTCCCGCCAGCGCCTAGTAATCCTGACGCTACTGTTCAAGGGGTTGATGCGAACCAAAACGGTATTCGGGATGATGTTGAGCTTGCTATTTTCCGGGAATATCCAGTCTCCGCCAAAACCCGCGCGGTTCTTTTGCAGTATGCGCTGGCGTTACAAATGCAAATGACTTTGCCGGATGTTAATAAAGAGACATTTACTGCTACCGTGGAAGATAAAAGCAAGGCATTAAACTGTATTTGGAGTATAACTTCGCGTCTGGATAGACAAAAGTTTGTGGAGATTACAGATAAAAACGAAGAATTTGTAACAAGTCGTCAATTTAATACAGCGAAAAGAGAGGATTATCGAAAAAATCTCTACGAAAATCTTGGAAGCTATTCGGCATCTCATGAAGGTTGTGATGTAAATCTCGCTTTATTACCTGATTAGTTTTGTTCCTGGATTCCCGCTTTCGCGGGAATGACAAGGCAGAGATGAAAAGAATAAACGCATTCTTGATTTTAGGACTTTTCTTTATTCCCGACTTAGCTTTTGCGGTTGGGGGGATGTGTTTGAATAGTGGATATACAGTCGCAACAATTAACGGTGTCTTCACTAATATGGACGGGGCAGAAAAGAATTTGGATCAACTCCGAAAGCTTTTTGGCCCAACTTGGAATAATCAATTGGTTGACTATCAATACTTTCTAAACGAATCGCACCTTGCAGGGTTGGGGGATATTTTGAAAGCGGTTCAGCAGAAGATTTTTGATGACGAAACGGTGGATGATTATGATTTGGTGGAGATGCTCAAGGACGCGAGTGAGAAAGTCACCACCCGAAAACTACTTTTAGTTGCCCATTCACAGGGCAATTTTTATGCCAATAGTTTCTACGACAAGGTAGCGGGAAAAGATGGGGGAGTTCCAACCGAATCTATTGGAGTGTACTCGGTTGCGACACCATCAAGCCGCGTTGCGGGCGAAGGGAAGTATCTGACATCCGGCACCGACAAAGTAATTTCGGGTGTGGTGGGGAGCGTGCCGTTTCGGAGGATTTTGTCGCCGAATATCTCTATTGCACTTCAAGGTGGCGATGACCCCCTTGGACATAATTTTTCCGGCGTGTATTTAAAATATGAAGGCGTGAGGATTGTGGGGGATATTGAGAATGCATTAAGTAAGCTTCAAACACCAAACACCAATAACCAAGAAAACGGAGGATGCATTGACCCGCCGAAGTTAACACTGGTGCATAAGGCGCAGGGAGTCGCGTTTGCGGTGGCGGACCCGCTCGCGAGCGCGGGTCTATCTACCGCAGTAGTAACTCTCGGGGGAATAAATACGGTTGGGCAGTTTGTAACGGTGCAGGGTGTGAATGCTATCGCGGGACTCGGGGGTCTTACCACAAAGACGGCTGAACTTTTGGCTTCCGGTGTTTCCGGTCTCGGCTCACTTGTCACCAGTAGCTCCGCGAAGGTAACAACCGCTATCGTGGACACGGGGAAGCTTGTGGGTAAAACCATTGCAGGTGCGTTCAAGGGATCTAGCGGGCAGACGGCCTCGGTTGCAGGAGTGGCTGGAGCAAGCGGAAATGACGCTACCACGGAAGAGACGCAAACAGAGGCGGGAAGAGAGGTTGAACCTCAAAGTCAAAGAGAGGTTAAATCTCCTGAAATCCAGAGAGAAAATCCTCCGGCTCATCAGAATGAGCCACCTCCTTTAAAAAAGGAGGAAGTAAGTCAAAACGCTTCACTACCAGTTCCTACCACTCCGCCTACCAGCACCTCTTCTCCTGCCGTGCTTTCTCCGGAAGCTACGGCAGGCAAGGCAGGAGTGGAAGAGAAGAAGAAAGAAGAAACCAGCACCACCACCCCTCCATCCCCTCCTTTGAAAGGAGGGGAGGAAACCTTGTTGGCGCCGACAACTTCCGAAACAAACACAACCTACATTCGCCGAACAACTGGCAGTAGGGCCGATACGACGGCGCCGGAGGCGCCAGTGATTACCTCGCCGAACGCGAATGCGACTTTCACCACGACAAGTGTCGGCTTTGTCGGCACGGCGGAAGAGGCGAGTATCATTTCCACGGATTTTTCTGGAGCCACCGCGACCGTGACTGGCGGAGTGTGGTCGCTTCCGCTCACGCTTTCGCAAGGCACGACGACGCTCCAATTTTTCGCGACCGACAGCGCGGGTAATCGTTCAGGTGCTACTTCGGTCGCCGTATTCGTGGATTCGGTTTCGCCCGACGTCAGCCTCACCTCTTCCACTTGCACGGGGACACTCTCAAGCTCCGCCTGTCTTGTCGCCACGACCACGCTCGCGTTTTCGTGGAGTTCTTCCTCAAGTGATGTCGCGTATTTTAATTTGGATAAAAACGGCGTGATTGCTACCACGACGGACACCTCCATCAGTGTGACGGGAACCGATGAGAGCTTGTACACGTTTCGCGTCGCCTCGGTGGATACGAGGGGGAATGTTTCTTCCGCATCCACGCAATCCGTTGAAATCTTTACCAAACCGGTGGTCGTGAATGAAATCGCGTGGGCGGGAACGACCGCCTCTCCGTTTGACGAATGGGTGGAGCTGTACAATCGCACGGGGAGGGATATTTCGCTTGCGAATATCGTTTTCTACGCGAGTGACCTCTCACCGTATATTCCGCTTTCGGGAACGATTGGCGCGAACGGTTACTTCCTCATTGAGCGCACCGACGATACGACCGTAAACAGTGTACCCGCGGATTTGGTCGCGCCATTTAGCGGGAGCGGTGGAGGGTCGGGTCTCAATAATAGTGGTGAAAGCCTGCTCCTCGCGCTCTCTTTCGGAGGCGCGACTACGACGTTTGATACGGTCGCAACCTGTGGAGCGAATTGGTGTGGAGGAGACGATGCGAATCGGAGAACGATGGAACGCTATGACAGCGCGGTTTCCGGAAATCTCTCCTCAAACTGGTACTCGCATTTGGGTGAGTTTATCCGAAACGGGAGTGACGCAAACGGCGCGATTCTGAACGGCACACCGCGCGCAAAAAACAGCGTGAGCCATCTCGTTGCTTCGGGCGGGACGGTCAACGCGGACAGGACACTCACCGTGGGGAGTTCCCCGTACCTCGTGAACCGCATCGGTTTGGTGGTCGCGCCGGGAGCGACACTTACGATTGACCCCGGCGTCGTCATCAAAATTGTTTCCAATAACGAACCATGGATACGCGTAGCGGGAACGATACATGCGAATGGCACTGCGGAACACCCTGTGGTATTCACCTCATTTCACGACGATGACTATGGGGGAGATATGAACGCGAACGGCGCGAGTACCACGCCTTCGGCGGGGAATTGGCGAAGGATTTTGATTGAGAACACGAGCAGCGGCTCCTCTTTTACAAACACTCTGGTGCGATACGCGGGCAACAATAACCTTTCCGACTCAAACGCTAAAAAGGGGGCAATCGGTGTTGATGGCACGACCGTCGCGTTTGATGGACTCGTTGTTGAGAAATCCAACTTTCACGGCCTCTCGCTCGTAAACTCAAACAGTACGATTGTAAACTCAACGTTCAGTAGTAGTACGAACGCGAGCGCGCTCGCTTCAGGGGTGTTTATCTCCAGCGGTTCACCGACAATTGCAAACAGCGTGATTTCAGGAAATTACCGGGGCGTGACGATTGAGAACGCGACGCCGACGCTCACGGGAAACACCTTCACCGGAAATAGCACGGAGGCAATGATAAGCACGGGTGTCGTCGGAAGTTTTAGCGGAAACAGTGGGTCGGGAAACGGCAAGAACGCGATCGTCTTTGAGTCTGGAAGTCTGCTTGCTTCTGGGGTAGCGACGACGACATTCTCCGCAAACGGGTTGCCGTATCTCGTAAAGGGCACCGCGACGGTTGCTTCCGGCGCGACACTCTCATTCGCCACGGGCGTCGTCGTTAAGGGGTGGGACAGTACCCAGAGCAATAACGGACGTATTTTGGTGCCAAGCGGAGCGACGCTCCACTCGTTCGGCACGACCGCGAGCGACATTGTCTTCACCTCAATGCGCGACAGCTCGGTCGGAGGGACAATCGCTTTGGGAATGTCCGGAGCCACGGCGGGAGATTGGAAGGGGATTGAGGTCGGCGCGGGTGGGCGGGTGCATCTTTCCGGTTTTACCCTGAAATATGCAGGCGCAAGTGCCATGAGTTTTCCTCCCGGCGACAGCATCTACAAAGGCGCGCTCAAAATTACGGGAAACGCGAGCACGAGTTCGGGGAGTATTTCAAACGCGCTCTTCGCGAACAACTATCAGAGCGGGCTCAATCTTGATGGCGTTTCCTCGCTTACGCTCTCGGACGTCGCGTTCCAAAACCACACGGAAAAAAACATGGGCACGGCGAGCGCGATTTACGCGCGTAGCAGTACCTCCACACTTTCAAATATCACCTTCACCGGTAATGGGCGTGACGGAATCGGCCTCGGCCTGAACTCGCTCTCTTGCGCGAATTGCGGTTCTCCTATCACCACTCCCGCCAACTTCTTCTCTCAATAA
This sequence comes from bacterium, assembly GCA_030649775.1. Lineage (GTDB taxonomy): Bacteria > Patescibacteriota > Minisyncoccia > Phycocordibacterales > UBA10002 > UBA10002. The sequence goes on from JAUSFR010000027.1 coordinate 4,573, forward strand.
TACCCAACACTATCGCATTAAATATTACACCACACAAATATTATTCTGACATTCTGCAGAATGTTGGAATAAGAAGATAACATTTTTTGGGGTTTGTTTATCGGAAAAAATATATGAATAAGCTAAAGAATGCGAGACAACTTGAAAGGCATTTCAAAGGAGTGGCAAATCATCACCGAATTGATATTTTGTGGCTGATAGAAAAAGAGGGAGGGATGACACTCGACGCAATTACGCAAGCGTTAAAAACCAATTTTAAGACGATGTCCGAACACACACGCAAGCTTGTCCTCGCTGGACTTCTTGAAAAAAAGTATAAAGGACGAGCCGTCATCCACACACTTTCTCCATACGGAAAGAAGCTGGTACTCTTCTTAAAAACATTCTGACATTCTGCAGAATGTCAGAATGTT